>OY759767.1:0-305000 GCA_963662705.2 Paracoccaceae bacterium
ATGACGACGGTACCAGATCAGCGACCGCGGCAACGCGGGATTACGTGCTGAAAACCGACGATACGGGCGGCGTGCCGCTGCTCACTGTCATCGGAGGCAAGATCAGCACCTATCGGAAGCTCGCGGAAGCCGCTCTCGAAGAGATTGCTCCCAGGCTGGGAAACACGGCGACACCCTGGACCGCCGATGTGCCTCTGCCGGGAGGGGACTTTCCCGTAGATGGCGTTTCCTCGCTCGTTGACGACCTCTGCCGCGACTACGGGTTTCTGGACGCATATTGGGCCCGTCGCCTGGTGCGCACCTATGGAACCGACGCGCGTCGCATTCTCGGACAGGCGCAGGGCTCCGTTGACCTCGGCCAGGATTTCGGCGCAACGATCACCGCTGCCGAACTTCTCTGGGCGGTGCAACGGGAGTGGGTTCAATGTGCCGAGGATTTCCTTTGGCGTCGCACCCGGCTTGGCCTCCGTCTCCCCGGGCAAGAACTCGAGAACGTCGATACCTTCATTCGTCAGGCCCGTGCGGAGTTGCCTGAGATGAGCCCGGTTCTGCCGGATGAATGACGGAAACGTCCGGCTTCAGCAAGGAGTCGGACCGCCCGTTACCGGGCAAAGCGATCAAGGATCCGTACCCAGGACCGCGTTCCGTGCACATAGCTCGACAGATCATATTTCTCGTTCGGTGCATGAACCCGGTTGTCGAAGCGCGCGAAGCCCACCAGCAGGGGATCGAGCCCGAGCCGATTGCGGAACTCCGCCAGGATCGGGATCGAGCCGCCGGTGCCGGCAATCGCCGCCTTGCCCCATTCGTCCCGAAGCGCTTCCAACGCCTTGTGCAGCATCGGGCTGTCCACCGGCATCGCGACAGGGGAGGCGCGGCCCAGAGCGGTGAATTCCACGCTGCAATCGGGCGGCAGGTGGGCACGGATGTGATCCCGCAAGGCCGCGCGGACGGTTTCGGGGTCCTGGTCGGGAACGAGGCGATAGCTGACCTTTGCGTGGGCCCTGCCGGGGATCACCGACTTGAACCCCTCTCCGCTGTAACCGCCCCAGAAGCCGTGCACCTCGAAACACGGCCGGGACCAGCACTGTTCCAGCACCGAGCGGTCCGTCTCGCCCGCAGGAACCGATAGGCCAACGCCGCTCAGGAATCCCGTGTCGTCGAAGGGCAGCGCGGTCCAGTTGGCGCGGACGTCTTCGGGCAACTCGCGCACGTCGTCGTAGAAACCCGCGACGGCAACCGAGCCGTCGGGGGCGCGACAGCTTGCCAGCACATCCGCCATGACCTGCAGGGCATTGCGCGCGGCGCCGCCGAAAATGCCGGCGTGCAGGTCTCGGTTGGCCGCGGTGATCGTGAACTCCTCTGCCGTCACTCCGCGCATCATCGTGGTGATCGCCGGCGTGTCGTGGTCCCACATGTCGGTGTCGCAAACCACGGCCACATCGGCGCTCAACTCTTCCGCCGTCACTTCCATGAAGGGACCCAGCGAAGGGCTTGCGATCTCCTCCTCGCCTTCCAGCAGCACGGTCACCCGGCACGGCAGCGCGCCGGTCGCGGCCTTCCAGGCGCGGCACGCCTCGATAAAGGTCATGAAGGCCCCCTTGTCGTCCGAGGCGCCGCGCCCGGTGATCCAGGTCTCACCATCCGGCTGCTTCACCAGCGCAGGCGCGAAGGGGTCCAAGTCCCACATGTCCAAAGGAACGGCGGGCTGCACGTCATAGTGGCCATAGAACAGAACATGAGGGGCTCCGTCGGGCGCGCTGATATCGTGGCCAAGGACCATCGGGTGGCCCCGGGTGTCACGGACCGAGGCGTCGAAGCCCATCGACGACAGGTCCGCTGCCAGCCATTCCGCCGCGCGCCGCACGTCGGGCGCACGGGCGGTTTCGGCCGAGATCGAGGGGATCGCGACCAGCTCCAGCAGCCGGGCAAGGCCGGCATCGACGCCGGCGTCGGCGGCTGCGAGCGCGGCATCAAGGCGGGTTGTTGCGTCACTCATGGTGTTTTTTCCTTCCGATGTTGGTTTGCGGTGTAGTGGACCGGGCCCACTTCGGCCTCGAATAGTACATGTCGGTAAACGTTGTGACGCCGGTGTGAATTGAAATCCAGGCGGCCAGCGCCGTTCTTATGTGCATCATCTTTGGCGTGACAATCTTCCGGACCAACGGCGGAAGGTCGCGGAACAGGCGGTCGGTCATGTCCCCGCCCGGATCGTGGAACGGGGTAATGGCCACAAGGTCATACGCGTTGACCATGCCAGGCATCACGATTTCGCCGAGGCCACCAGTGGCCTGTCGTTTGGCGCGTGGACGACAGGCATACCGGGGGTGCTGGGCAGAAACGCGGCGTCGCGGACCGTCACGTCCGTCATGAGGCCGCCTCGAGGGCGAGAATGCTGCATTGTTCGGGCTCCGGAACCAGGCGTACGGTCTCGCCGGCGGCTCTCGGCTGGCCAAGCGGGCCGGAAGTGACGAGATGGCCAGCGGGCGTCTCTGTCTGGTAGTGATACGCGCGGCCCACATAGGTGCGCAGACCCAGGCGGGCCGGGATACCGCGATTGCCTTGCGACACCCGCAGGCCGTCGGGGCGCGTGGCCAGGATGAATTGGTCGGGGATGGGGCCGAAGTCGTCTTCGGACAGCGTCATGTCGATGCCGCCCTCGCCTTCGGCGGTGATACGGCCGGCGTCACGAGCCGTGATGGTCAGGGGGATCAGGTTCTCGAATCCGACGAAACGGGCGACGAAAGCGTTGGCGGGACGGCTGTACAGAATCTCGGGGCGGTCGAACTGGCGGATGCGGCCGGCCTCCATGATCGCCACGCGGTCGGAGATCGAGAACGCTTCCTCCTGGTCGTGGGTGACGAAGATCGCTGTCGTCCGGTTGGCGCGCTGCAATTCGCGAATTTCGACCCGCATCTCGACGCGCAGCCTGGCGTCGAGGTTCGACAACGGCTCGTCGAACATCAGAAGTGCCGGCTCGATCACCAGGGCGCGTGCGAGGGCGACCCGCTGCCGCTGACCGCCCGACAACGCGCTTGGCAGTCGCTTGGCCAGGGCGGACAGGCCAACGCGGTCCAGCATCTCGTCCGCTTTGCGCCCCCGCTCAGCCGCACCCAGCCCGCGCTGTTTCAGCCCGAATGCCACGTTGTCGCGCACGGTCAGATGCGGGAACAGCGCATAGTTCTGGAACACCAGGCCGATGTTGCGCTTGTGCGCCAGCACGCGGGTCAGGTCGGTCTCGCCGAGGTGGATCGTGCCCGCGGTGGGCTGCAGGAATCCCGCCACGAGGCGAAGGGTCGTCGTCTTGCCGCAACCCGAGGCACCCAATAGCGTCACCAGTTCTCCCGCGCCAACGTCCAGCGACAGGTCGTCGAGAACCTTGGTGGCGCCATAGTGCGCGGTGAGGTTTCGAAGAGTCAGCGGACTGGTCATTTGGTGAGGAATGTCAGGCCGAGCGTACGCTCGACCACCGCCATGACCACGACGGTCAGCACCATCAGCAGGACCGAGACCGAGGCGATCACGGGGTCGAAGAATTGCTCGACGTGGGCAAGGATCTGGATCGGCAGGGTGGAAATTCCCGGCCCGGTCAGGAACAGCGATACCGACACGTCGTTGATCGATGTGATAAGTGCCAGGAAGATGGCCGCGATGACGCCCGCTTTCACATTGGGTAGGACGATGGTGAAGAAAGTCTTGACCGGAGGGCTGCCGAGGCTGACAGCCGCCTCTTCAATGGAAAAGTCGAACGAGGCGAGAGAGGCCGAGATCACCCGCACGGCATAGGGCAGGACCAGAAGGGTATGGCCGATGATCAGCGTCGAGACCACCGGCAGTCCCGCGCCCACCTGGATCGAGCGCAACAGCGAAAATCCCAGCACGATTTCGGGGATCAGCACCGGGAGGACGAACAGCGTCGACAGCCAGCCTGGCAACTGCACCCGGTAACGGTTCAGCGCATAGGCCGCCGGAATTCCGATCATGAGGGCGCAGGTGGTCGAAATGGCTGCGACCTGAAAGCTCGTCACCATGGTGCGGCGGAAGGCCGACATCTCGAAAATGCGCTCGAACCAATGCAGTGTCAGCCCCTGCGGCGGGAAGGTCAGATAGCCGGTATTCGACAAGGCGGCACCGATCACGATGACCAACGGCCACATCAGGAAGAAATAGACGAGGACCGTGAATGCGATCAGCGTCGGATGAAGGCGCCTCGTCATGTGGCCAGCGGATTCAGGCGTTTGGCAATCCTGGTCATGCCAATCACCACGGCTAGCGTCACCGCGACCATGATCGCCGAGACCGTCGTCGCGCCATCCCAGTCGAATGCGACCATCGCGCGTTGATACAGGAACGTGCCCATCATCATCTGCTGATCGCCGCCCAGAAGCTGCGGCGTTGCATACGAGTTGAACGACCCTGTGAACACCAGGACGGCGCCGACGATGAGGCCGGGCACCGCGAGCGGAAAGATCACCTGCAGGAAGGTCTGGGCCGGTGTGGCGCCAAGGGATTGCGCGGCCTCGATCACGTCGTCGGGAATGTTCTCCAGCACGCCCACGATGGTCAGGATCATCAGCGGGACGAACAGGTAGACCATTGCGACGATGACCGAACCCTTGGTGAAGACCATCGTGAAGGGCGCGCCTTCGATGCCGATCCAGACCAGGAAGTCGTTCAGGATTCCGTTACTTCCCAGGATGATGAGCCAGGCGAAGGACCGGATCACCACACCCGTCAGCAGCGGGAAGACTGCAAGTATGATCAGGATCCACCGCCAGCGCGGCGGGGTACGGCTGATGGTGTAGGCCGTGAAGAAGCCGATCACCAGTGACAAGGCCGTCGTGATCAGCGAGATCTCCAGCGTCCGCCACAGGACAGTGCGGCGGAACCCGCTTGCCAGGAAGGCTGCGTAAAAGTCGAACGGTCCAGCGCCCGCATAGAAGGTCACGGCGATGGTGGCCGACACCGGCAGAACAAGGCACAGAACGACCAGCGCCGTCGCCGGCGCCGCCATCGCCCATCCCTTCAATTCGTGAAAAATGACCGGTGTTCCGGATGCCTGTGGGGGCGCGGCGAAGCGCCCCCGGAATGGCTCAGTTGCCGAAGACCTCGTTCCAGCGCTCGATCCACTCGGGCTTGGCAGCGTTCATCTTGGCGTTGTCCATGCGCTTGAGCCCGTTGACCATCTCGGCCCCGTAGGTCCAGAGCTTCGCCGCTGCGGGCGTCAGCATGACCGAGGGGTGGACAGGCGCGTCGACGCCGTTCTCTCCCAGGGTCTTCTGCAACTCGGGATCGAGGACGAAGTTGATGAACTCATGCGCTCGTTCGACGTTCACGGCGCCTGTAGGGATGTTGATCGTGTTCATCGTGGCGATGTCGCCATCCTCAAGCTCCGCCCAGACGACCGTCGGCACGGCCTCCTGCAGGCGGCCGAGCGCGAAGTCCTGCGCGAGGCTCACGCTGATCTCGCCGGTCGAGAACAGGTTAATCATCTCCGACCCGGTGTTGTAATTCTTCAAGACGTTGGGTTTCAGCTTTTCGATTTCGGCGAAGGCCGCGTCGGGATCTTCATAGGCGTTCACCCCGGCCTTGTCGCCGGCCAGGACGACGACCATCGGTCCGGCGGTTGTGGTGATGCCAGGAAGGGAGATCTTGCCTGCCAGATCCTCGCGCCACAGGTCTGCCCACGAGGTGATGGGGTCGCTGACCTGCGCGGAGTCGTAGACGATGCCGACCCGGCCCAGCGTATAGGCTGGGCCATAGTCGCCCATCGGCGCTTCGGCCATCTCGTAGACGCCGTCGAGATTCGGCAATTTCGAGCGGTCGACCGTCTGGAACAGCCCCTTGTCGATCCCGAGTTGAGCGAAGCTGTCGGGCAGGTAGATCAGATCGACCCCCTTGCCGCCCCGGATCTCGATCTTGCTGATTCGGTCGGCGCTGTTGCCAGTCTCGAAGATGATCTCGCAGCCGCACTGCTCCTGGAACGGCTCGACGATATACTCGTTCAGCTTGTCGCCATTGAAGCCCCACCAGGAGACGACGAGCGTCTCGGCCTGGACGGATGCCGGTAAGGCCGCAAGCGCTATCGCCGCGGCAAGAGATTTGGAATGTCGTGTCATCATTGATTTGCCCCCCCTGCAGGCAATTTTATTGTCAAGATCGATTCAACTCCCCGATTTCATTCGTGGAGTTCAAAGTCTAGCGCATGGTTCTGATTGTGCAAGCAAACCCGCTCGAATTCACGTTACCAGCGAACCGGTGAAAAAGGAGAATCCACCGCGTTTTCGGATTCGCCTTCGCATGCGGCCGGACTCACTTTCAAATCCGACCGGATTCAGAAAGCGGCGTCACTCGAAAAGCAATAATTGGTCAGTTTCATTTTCTTCCGACAAGGGATTTCGAAACGCGGTAAACAGACCAGGCGAAGTTCACCGTGACTTTGACCGTCGTGTTTCGCGATTCTCATGCGATTCGAACAAGAATGGCTGGCGAGAGCCGCGAAAAACAAAAATATCGACCAGGAAATAGCCAGAACAGACACCTTTTTCATGAATTCCCTATTTTTTGAACAAAATTCATGTGTTAGGCACGCTTTTCAGAAACAATGATCCATCAGAACGGTTTTTCACCAAAAGGACCAAAAGATCAAAACCCCTGTAGAAAATATCCGGTTTTCGGGGCCAGTGAACGTTTATCACCGAAGACGTTTGCCGGAACCCGCGATCCCGGCCGGTTATGGCGCCCTTATCGACGCCTTTGGACTGCATGTTCCTGTGCCAATCAAGCTCGCTGCCACAGGCGAACGTCATCGCGTCACCGATGCTTCGGGTTGGCTGATCATGACGCCGCGCCACCGACCAGAAGCATCCCTGCGTGGTCATCTGACCTTCGCACTCAAGTACGAAGGCCTCGATCTTGCCGTGCTCAAGCGGCTGTTTCTGACGACGGGTCCCGAGCCCGTCGCAAAGTGGGTACGCGACGAACCGACGGGAAGTTATGCGCGACGGATTTGGTTCCTTTACGAATGGCTGACTGGCACTCGTCTTGATCTGCCGGATGCCAATGGTGGCCGATATGTCCCTGTCCTTGATGTTCGCATGCAATTCGGAGCGGATAGCACCAATTCCTCACGGCATCGGATAAGGAACAACCTTCCGGGCAATCCAGACTTTTGTCCGCTCGTGTTTCGCACCGCTGAACTTCAGGCGTTTTGCGATCTGGACCTTGCCGCGAAGGCGCGAGGGGCCGTCGACACGGTACCGCGCGCTCTGTTGGCGCGAACCGCCGCCGTTCTCCTCCTGAAGGATTCTCGATCGAGCTTCGCAATAGAGGGCGAGCGCCCACCGCAGGGTCGCATTCAACGTTGGGGCCGCGCCATAGGCGAGGCAGGACAACTCGAACTCGACCAGGATGAACTGCTCCGGCTACAGCAAATTGTCATAGGGGATGAGCGGTTCATCAAAATGGGCTTCCGGCGCGAAGGCGGATTCGTGGGCACGCATGATCGCGAAAGCAGGATGCCATTGCCCGATCATGTCAGCGCCCGCCATGAGGACCTCGACACACTGATTGGCGGCATGGTTGCGTTTGCAAGTGGTCAGGCACGGTCAGTGGACCCGGTGATCGCGGCCGGTGCGCTGGCATTCGGATTTGTCTACATCCATCCGTTCGAAGACGGAAATGGCCGTTTGCATCGGTATCTGTTCCATCATGTTCTGACTCATCGCGGCTTCAATCCACCAGGCGTCGTCATTCCCATCTCGTCGGCCATTCTGAAACGGATCGATGAATATCGCGATGTCTTGGAAAGCTATTCTGCAAGACTCTTGCCGCTGATCGAATGGAAGCCGACCGGTAGCTTCAATGTCGAAGTTACAAACGATACGGGTGATTTCTACCGTTTTTTCGATGCCACGCCTCACGCCGAGTTTCTTTTTGGCTGCGTGCAGAAGACCATCGACGTGGACCTTCCCCGCGAGGCAGACTTTCTGCGGCGATACGACCGGTTTAGCGCAAGGGTGGATGGCATGTTTGACATGCCGGGCCGCAAGATCGACCTCCTGTTCCGTTTCTTGCATCAAAACAACGGGCAACTTTCGGCGAGGGCGCGCAGGAAGGAATTTGCCATGCTCAAGGACGCCGAGACGAATCACATTGAAGCCGCCTATCGCGAAATTTTCGCAGGGAACGGGTTCATGGACGTTGAGTGACGGGTGCGTGGATGAGGTGGTGAATGGCGAATTGCGCCGGCACGGGTGGGAGCCACGCGTTCAGGACCGGTAACGCTCTTGAACAATCGAATCAGGACACTCTCTGCCGACCGTTTTCGGCTGCCAAAAGTACGCGAACAGGTTCTTCAGGATGGCCGGGTCAATGATAAGGCTGTCCGGCAACGCCGCTGGGCAATATCCGCCTAACGCTTGGCAGCGTAATAAGACAGGCGCCGTTCCAGAGCAGCAAGCGCCTCGGAGATCGTGAAAGCGAGCGCGAACAGCACGATCAGCACCGCCCAAAAATGCGACATCAGGAAATTTGCCGAATACAGTTCGAACAAGGCCCCGAAGCCGACGATCGAGATGAGGAGCTGGCCGATGATCACGCCCTTCACCGCGCGAATCACGCCAATCCGCACACCTCCGAGGATTTCCGGAAGTGCGGCCCAGAAGTAGATCTTGGTGAACGCATCCCATGGCGATGCGCCGAAGCTGAGCGCCATGTCCACCAGCGAACGGTTGATCTGCATCACGCCGGCGCGCGCATTCAGTATGATGATCCAGATCCCGAACAGTGCGGTCGTGATGATGATCGACTTCATGCCGAAACCGAACAACACCATCAGGACCGGGACGAGGGCGGTCAATGGCGCGCTGAGAAAGATGTTGACCCACGGTAACAGCAGTTCGTCGATCAGCCGGTTCTTGCCCATGAGAATGCCCACCGGAATTCCGATCACGACCGCAGAAAACACGCCTGCGAGGAATGCCCGCGCCGTCTCTGACAGCGCCTTCTGGAAAGCCGGGGTGCCGAATATCTCGTAGAGCGTCGCAAGAACTTCCGACAACGGCGGCAGGAAAAACGTCAGTCCGCTTTGCCCGACAGCCTCCCAGAGCAACCCCCAGAGGATGAGCGAAGACATGCCCGGAAGTCGATATCCAAGGACGATCATCACTTACTCCACGTAATTCCGGAGCGACGCCCAGATCTGGTCGACGATATCCAGGTACTCGGGATCGCGCCGGATATCGGCAACATCCTTGTTACGGAGGCCTTTTGGCCGAATTATCTCCGATACACGGCTCGGGCGCGGCAACAGAATGGCAATCTGGTCCGAAACATAGACCGCCTCCTCGATGGAATGGGTGACGAAGAGAAACGTCTTGTTTTCCTCCGCAACGAGATCGAGGAGATCCTCCTGGAACTTTCGGCGGGTCTGTTCGTCGACTGCCGAGAACGGTTCGTCCATCAGGAGAACCTCGCTGTCTACGGCGAGGGCGCGTGCGAGTCCCACACGTTGGCGCATGCCGCCGGACAACTCGTGCGGGTAGCTCTTTTCAAAACCTGCCAGGCCGACGTTACGGATATATTTCTCCGCAATCCCTTCACGCTCCGACACTCCAACGCCCCGGAGTTCAAGCCCGAAGGCGACGTTTCGCAGCACGTTTGCCCATGGCAACAGGGCAAAGTCCTGGAACACGAATGCACGGTCCGGGCCAGGCCCTGTCACGGGACGGCCGTTGACCTCGACTTCTCCCGATGTGGGCTCCAGGAGCCCGGCTATGATTTTCAGGAGCGTCGTCTTTCCGCATCCCGAGGGCCCGAGCAGCGACGTGAGTTGCCCGTGCGGGAATTCCAGGGTCAGATTCCTGAGTGCTTCCACCTCGCCATAGGTCTTCGAGATGTTTCGCGCCGAGACCGCTGTCAATGGCGCGGCGGCCACTTCGGCCCCGTTCCTAGTCTGACGCGTATCCACGGTCGTTTCCTTCGAAGAGAACGTGTTCGATTCGTTCCAGGAGATTCAGAAAGCACACGGCGAGCAGGATGATGGAAAAGATGGCAGCATACATGCTCGCGTAGTCGGCAATCGAGCGGCTGTACGTGATGATGTCCCCGATCCCGGTCGGCGTGATCTTGAGTTCGGACAGGATCGCACCGATGAATCCGGCGGATGTGCCGAGGCGCAGGCCGGAGAATATGATCGGCGAAGCGGACGGAATGATGACCTTCAGGATAATGTCCCTCTCCGAGCCGAGAAAGGAGTATCCCATTTCCTTCAGGTTCGTTGGCGTATTGCGTACAGCGCCCGCCGTGTTCAGGACGATGACGGGCATCGCCATGATGCAGACAACGAAAACTTTCGATGTCAGCCCGATCCCGTACACCATCACCAGGAGCGGGATGAGAGCGGCGAGCGGTGCGGCCTGCATGACGATGAAAATCGGCAGGAACAGCCAGTCGAACCACGAACTGAGCCCGATCCAGAGGCCAAGGGCAATCCCGAGAAAAGCAGAGATCAGCAATCCGACGGCGAGCGGTCGGAGCGTGTCGATGTAGGCGTGGAAAAGCGAGCCGTCAATTGCCATGGCGACAAGCGCCGCCATTGACTCGAAGAACGTGGGGAAGCCGTAACTGACAGGAATGTGCCCGGCGATTTCCCAGGCGCCGAAGACAATGACTCCTGAGAGAAGCTTGAGTGACAGGGACCTGTTCATCGTCATCATCTGCAAAATCCCCTGGAGGCGGTGCCCTCGCGGACACCGCCCCGAATTGTTCAGTTCATGGCAGCGTCCAGCGGCGCCATGTACCAGAAGTCCTCGATCTTGAGGGTTGATGGATCGCCTTCGAGCTGGCCCGCATTGCTGTACCATTCCAGGTCGGCCATCGCTGCTTTCCGGCCGCCGCCGTTCGGGTCGTACAGCCCGCCCGCGACTGCGTCGGCATAGAAATTGTCGAGACTGTCAAGGATTTCCTTGGGCAGTTGACCGATCGGACCTTCCGGATTGGTTTCCCGCCGGACCATTGTCGGGTCGGCGTTCATTTCCTGCCAGACGCTGAGGAGTGCGTCGACAAAGATCTGAACCTGGTCTTCGTTGGCCTTGATCCAGTCGAGATTGGCAAAGAGGGCTTCGTCCGAAGCTTCGACGTCGAACATGGGCAACACGTTGAACTTGTCGCCGTGCTGACGCATCACCTTGTTCTTGTTTGAAAGATCGATGATGGTTGCGTCCGCCTGGCCCGCCACGAGCGCGACGACACGGTTCGCCGAACCCGGGACGTAGGAACGTTCGCCGAACTTGATGCCGGTCTCGCTCTCGATGACGTTGGCAATCGAATCCGTTCCGCCGCCACGCGAGTGCAGCAGGATCGGTTCACCGTCCAAATCCTCAAGCTTGCTGTATTTCATGGTCGTCACGGGGAAGAACTTCAGCTTCGAGAGCTGGAAGATAATCCGCACCGGTGCTTTCGCCCGCTGCATTGCTGCATACGGCGTACCGAAGCCGATTTCCATCTGACCGCTCAGCACTGCCTGAATGGCCAACTCCTCGTCCGAGAAGGCGGTCCACTCGTAGTCGAGGCCATTGGCCTTTGCCCGGTCGAGCGCGATAAAGAATGCCGCGAGTTCGTCCGACGGCGTCTCGCCCAGCGCGATGCGGATCGTATCCGCCTGCACGGCTGGTGCGGAAAGCGCGATCGAAATCGGCAGGATCGTTGCCAAGCCTGCCTTTTTCAGGAATTTCTTCATTTCGATATCTCCTCGTTGTTGTCATGCTACTTTTTGCCGTGTTTTTCAACGGCTCGGCGGTCTGTTTCAGTGTTCAGCAATCACACCTCGCCGAACAAACGGGCCGAGACCGAACCCAGGTGATCACGCATTGCGGAGTAGGCCGAAGTCGGATGGCGCAACTCGATAGCGGAAGCGATCCGGTCATGTTCCACGAAACTTGGATGATTGGGTGAAGGTCGTTCGGAATCTCGAACGACCGTGCTCCAGGCTACTGCGCGGCGAACCTGGTTGAGCCTGTCGAAGAGTGACAGGAGCAACACGTTTCCCGTGGCTTCCGCCACGGCACGATGAAACAGGTCGTCGCGTGCCTCGTATTCCTCCCAACTCGCTGCCAATTCCGCCCTTGCCTGGCTCCGCCTGATTGTCGTCAAGGCCTCCCCGGACGCATTGATTGCCGCTTCCTGCGCAAGTGCCGGCTCCAGTGACAATCTCGCACGCATCATCTGCACCGGCGTAACCTTCCTGCTGAGGTCCGCCAGACGGTCGGCACCGTTGACTGCCAGGAATGTTCCCTTCCCGACGTGGCGCCAGATTCTCCCTTCGTACTCCAAGGCCTCAAGAGCCTGACGCAATCTCGTGCGGGTCATGCCGAGGCTTACGATCAGGTCACGTTCTGGCGGCAACCGGTCGCCCGGATTGTATTGGCCCGCCGCTATGAATGCCTTGAGCGTCGCAAGAGCGTCTTCCCGGTCTGTCGTTTCAGGCCTCGCAAACATTGCGTGGACTCCTAAATTGGTTGACCAATATACGCAATTGATCTACCATAGATCGACCAAAAGGGATTGGCAAGGGCGATTGGTTTCCCGGGAATTTTGCGATAGAGCCGGCGTCGGTCCGCGGGCTAGCACCGCCGCTACCGATCATGAACGGAGGCACGCATGACATCATTCGCGTTCCGGCAGCCGCCGGTAGTCGGACTGCCGGTAGTCGGCCTTGAAACGCGGTTCCCGGTCCGTCGTGTCTACTGCATCGGGCGAAACTACGCCGCTCACGCCATCGAGATGGGGCACAATCCGGATCGTGAACCGCCCTTCTTTTTTCAAAAAAATCCCGACAACCTGGACCCTTCCGGCGAGTTTCCCTATCCGCCACGTTCCTCGGACGTACACCATGAAGCCGAGTTGGCCGTCATGCTGAAGTCGGGGGGATCGGATATATCGGTCGATAGTGCCCTCGACCACGTATTCGGCTATGCATTATCGCTCGACATGACCCGCCGCGACCTCCAGGGTGGGCAAAAGAAACTCGGCCGGCCGTGGGAAATCGGAAAGGCATTCGAGCGGTCCGCGCCAGTCGGTCCCATCCATCCGGTTTCGTTGGTCGGGCACCTGTCCTCCGGCAGAATCACGTTGAAAGTCGACGGAGAACTTCGCCAGGAGGGCGATCTCAAGCAGATGATCTGGAAGGTGCCCGAGATGATCTCATATCTCTCGGAATACTTCGAACTTGCCGGCGGCGACGTCATCCTGTCCGGCACACCGGCGGGTGTTGACTCGGTCGACAGGGGCAACGTCATGGAAGTCGAGGTTGCTGGTCTCGGCGCCATGAAGGTGAGGGTCGTGTGACCGCAAGTCAAAGACTGCGGCCATTTGCGGCAGATGATTCACCTGATGCCGTCAATATCATCATTCCGACACGCGCATTGGACCATCGACTTCCTCGAGGAACTGTACATACTTGAAACGTGGCAGGTTCACGCCAGCAGTTCAGGCTTAGACCGGAAACCGTGGTGTTTGGGTCGGGTTGCCGGACATTCGGTACGCGGCTTCGGACGTCGGAGCCAGGCTGAAGGGCCCTGCAGCGAGTTCAGGCACCATGTCGTGATGTTAATCATCTTCGACGGCGATTTCAGCCGTCATCATGCGAAATTGGGGGCAATTCTGTCCACTCGATTTCGCGAGTTACGGGAGAACAACAATGGACGATCTGCAATACGGCACCCGTGACAATCGCGATCATTGGCGGCCCAGGGATCCGATCAAGCCATCACCGCTTCTCGCCGCGCCCTGGAGCATCCTGAAGGTCGTCAAGTGGCTGCCGCACTACTTCTATCCCTGGAACGGCCTTTTCTTTCTGACCGGCTGCATATTCTGGTTCTACCTGACCCCGGACGTCGAGACGATGAAAACGCTCGAATGGGGCTGGGTGGCCTATATACTGGTCCGTAACTCGGTCGCGCTGTTTCTGTTGCACGGTGCGTTCGAACTGCGCCTCTACATCCAACGCGCTCAAGGCACCCAGTTCAAGTACAATCCCAGGTGGCCCAAGGAAACCCGCTCGAACGTGTTCATGTTCTCGTCACAGAACATCGACAACATGATCCGCACGTTCGGAACCGGGGTGCCCATGTGGACGGCCTACGAGGTCCTGATGCTCTGGGCATATGCGAATGGCTGGGGTTTTTGGACGACCTTTGCCGACAATCCCTGGGGACTGGTCTGCCTCGGGCTGGTCATGGTCGTCATTCACGAGGCGCATTTCTATTTCACGCATCGAATGATCCATTCGCCATTCCTCTACAAGCATGTGCATTCCGTCCATCACAAGGCGGTCAATCCAAGCCCGTGGTCGTCGCTCAGCATGCATCCGGTGGAGCACCTGATCTACTTCTCGGGTTCGCTGATCCACTTCATCGTACCGTCGCACCCGTTGCTTGCGATCTATCACCTTCACATCGCCGGCCTTGGTGCCGTAATCGGCCACATAGGATTCGACAAGATGGTCGTCGGCGACGAGAAGGCGATGAACACGCATGCCTACGCCCACTACCTCCATCACAAGTATTTCGAAGTGAATTACGCCGACGGGCTGATTCCGTGGGACAAGTGGGCGGGAACCTGGCACGACGGCACCGAAGAGGGCGATGTGCGCATGCGCGAGCGGATAAAACTTCGCCGCGAACGATCAATGGCGAAGACGTGACCGTCATGATCGATCGTCCGACCGTCGCGGACCTGCGCGCATTCAAGGGCAAGCGCCAGATTGTCACCATGCATGTCGACAGTGCCGAGGAAGCCGCCGCCGCGTGCGCGGCGGGCATCGAAATGTTCACCGGCGAAGTCGATGCGAAACTGCCGGGCATTCGTGCAGCCGCCCCGAGCGTCTTCCTGCAGGCCGGCCATGAGCAGGGAACACTCCATGACGAGTCGAGCGCGATCCGGGAAGGCTTTGATGCGATCGAACGCGGCGCCGACGCGATTTACTTCGCAGGATCCCTCCGTATCGTCGAAGCGATGGCCAGGGAAGGGATTCCGGTATCCGGGCATGTCGGTTACGTCCCGCGCTGGGCCACCTGGACCGGTGTTCGCTCGGTCGGAAAGACCGCAGACGAAGCGGTTGCGATCTACCGCAAGGTCAAGGACCTTGAAAACGCGGGGGCCTGCCTGGTCGAGATGGAACTCGTTCCGGTCGAAGTTGCCGACTTCGTAACGCGCAATACTTCGCTGATCACCGAAGGCATGGGCTGCGGATCGGTCTGCGACACCCAGTACCTGTTCAGCTGCGACGTTCTGGGAACCAATCGTGGCCATTACCCGCGTCATTCCAAGACTTATGCAGACCTGGCGGCAGAGGAGGACCGACTCCAAATCATGCGTGTCGAGGCATTCCAGAGATTCATAACTGATGTGAATTCGGGTCAGTATCCCGAACCGCGCCACGAAATCCATGTCCCAGACGAGACGGTGCTGGAGGCCCTGCTGCGCGCAAGCCAGTCATGAGAGTCCCTTGTATGGCGCAGGGCATGTCGCCCGGCCGGCCCCCGATCGTCCAGGTTAAGGCATTCTTGCCGCAGGACACATGATGGACCGTACGCATGAATGGAACGGCAGGGCGTCATGAGATCCTGCACGTGATCTACTCGTAAACGGGCCGAAGCGGTGACCGCAGTTCGCCCCTGCACGTCGTCAACGCCTTCGCCGCCCGGGTGCTCCCGGCGCTTGGCCGGACCGGTGGCAAGTCCAGCGAGATCACGGGGACACGCTACATCCTGCTCAGCGAAAGGCTCGGTCCGGAGCATTTCCTCAAGGCGGCGCGCACCGGGCTGTGCATAATGTGCTCCATTGGATCCTGGATGTGACCATGGGAGAGAACCGCCTTGGTCCAGAGGGACAACAGTCCCGAGAACCTGGCGCTGATGCGGAAGCTCTGGTGCTGAACCTTGCGCGGCTGACAGATGGCGGGAAAGTGACGTCAATGGCGTAAAGCCGAAGAGGGCCGGTCGGGACGAAAACTTCCTGCTGACACTTGTCAGCTCCGCGGCATTTTTCCCAAAGGATGCCGAGCCCAGAAAGTTCCGAACGCTATGGCCCTGGTGAGGACCGGCACTTCGTCCCAGTCAGCATAACAATTGTATGAATACGACAATCGAGAATCATCGGAAAACCCTTGGAGGAATTGGCGGAGGCGGCCATGGCTCATGCCTTCCTGAAACGCCAGCCATGCATCATGCGCCCGTAATAATTGAACCATTTCCTCGCCTCAGGGTCCCGAAACGGATAGTCCGCTCCAATCTGCCTTGCCGTGACGAGTCCGGATACGAAACAGGTTTCCTGGCTGTTGATCAGGGTATGGGCACCGCAGTGCCATGTCCGCCTCCTGCCCTGAACAAAGCGGAACAGATGGATGAGAAAAGCAACGTGGCGCACATCGTGGACGACGTGCTGGAACCAACACGTCCTGACGATCTTGGATTCATCGATACGGCTGACCGGATTGTAGGTCACGAGGCAAGGCTTGTCCGACCGTTTCGCCCATGGCTGCTGATTGTGCATGATGTAGGTGATCTCGTAGTTGTCCGGCCTGGCCCCGTACTGCTCGATGTGGTTGCTTCGTGAAGCGAGCGGCCTAGCGGCATTCTCCGGTAGAACGGAGGCGTCCGAGTGAACGACCGTGTGGTTGTGCAGTTCGCTGTCGTAGCGGATCGAGGAGAGGAGACTTCTCTCCAGAAAGGTCGGCCTGTCCAGGATCATCAGTGTCTGGTTGGCATTGCATGCGAAGACCACGTCATCGAACGTTTCCGTCTGTCCGTTCTCGTCCTCGACGGTGACATGGGACGGGTGCCGGCGCACCTTGCGGACCGGTCGGTCCAGGTAGATCTTGTCCCGAAAGGCTTCCGACATGTTTTCGTAGATTCGGCGCGAGCCCCTGTCCCAGGTCCGCATCGGGGTCGAGGATTCGATGTCGAAGAATTCGAGGTACCGGGCGAACATGGACGCAGGCATGTCGAACACGTTGGTGGCCATGAGAAAGTTGACGAACATGGGCTTCAGTATCTTGTAGCGGAAATCTCCGGAGAACCCGCCCATGTTGAGGACCGCGTCCATGCTGACGTAGTTGAACGGGTTGAGGGCATTGAGCAGTCTCGACCTTGACCGGCTGAGCCGGCCAAACCATTTCAGGCGCTGGAGGAGTCTCTGGAATTTCTCGATTTCAGGCTGAAGCTGCCGCCTCAGGCCGGAATCGAAATCATGGGCGTAGATCGCGTCCCGGTATCTCACGCTATAGCTGAACCTGGTATCAACGAGTTCAATGCCGTGTTGTTGCATGAACAGGACCATGTGGTGGTAGACGGACGGGATGCACGCAGTGACGGAGATATCGAATGGAATCGAGGTCCCGTCGTCTTGCGGCATTTCGGCCGTGACGGCGTTGCCGCCGATCCGGTCCTGCGCTTCAAACAGCCGAAAATCAAAGCGATCCGGGTGATGATGCAGTGCCCAGGCCGCGCCCAGCCCCGAGATTCCCGCCCCGACAACGGCAATTCTTCTTGGCATCATTCCATTCCCGGTTCCGTCCGTTGCCGGTGCCCTACCATGAACTCGCGCGACCTCCCTGAATGAACTTTCGCATGGCCCGATTCCTTGTACTGACGTTTTACTCCTTTGACTGATTCGCGGGATTCATTAAGGTGCCGCCGGAAACCGGGGCAAGGAAAGCGCGTCGAAGGGATCATGGGGACAGGCGAATCCAAAGACAAGGAAGAGCAGGAAAGACCGGAACAGTTCAATTCAATCCCGGGCGAGCGTAGCGGTTCCGACCTTCTGCCCCCGTTCCCCGAAGGCTGGTATTTCATTGCCAGCCGCAAGACCATCGAGAAAGAAAAGCTGATCCGGAAGACCTGGCTCGGCGAGGAAATCGTTGTCTGGTGCAACGGGGACGGGGAGGTCTGCGTGGCCGATGCAATCTGCCCGCACCTCGGTTCCGATCTGGGACCGGAGGCCGGCGGGGTGGTGCGCAACGGCCGCCTCGTTTGTCCTTTTCACGGGTTCGAATACGATGTTTCCGGAAAGTGTGTCGCGACGCCCTACGCGCCACCGCCCAGGACAGCGAGGCTGAAGGTGTTCGAGACGCATGAAATCCTGGGTCTCGTCTTTGCCTGGTGGGGCTGTGGCGGCAGGCCGCCGCAATGGCATCTTCCGCCGCGTCCTCCCCCGGAAGAATCCGGCTGGAGCGGCATGGAAATCCGGAGCGTCCGGTTTGCAGGACATCCCCAGGAGACGACCGAGAACTCCGTGGATCTCGGACATCTCGGTTACGTGCACGGTTACGGCAACGTGAAAAGGGTTAGCCCGCTATCTGTCGAAGGCGCTTCGCTCAAGAGCTGTTTCAACTTCAAGCGGACCCGGGCAATCGCAGGGATCACCTTTTTCCGGTATGACGTATCGGCGGTCACAAACGTGCATGGGCTTGGCTATTCCTACGTCGAGGTTCGTGAACACTCGATCGACATGCAGACCCGGTTGTGGGTGCTTGCAACGCCGATCGACGGCGAACTCATCGAAATGACGCTTGTGAGCCAGATCCGAGAACTCGCCAGGCCAAAACGGCCGATCGCCGGGATGCGCTTTCTTCCGGCGAGTCTGCGTACGAGGATCATGAACAGGATCATCATCACGGCCCAGATGCGGGATGTCATGCAGGATGTGGTCATCTGGAGCCGAAAACAGTATCGCTCCCGACCGCTCCTTTGCCGTTCAGACGGCGAGATCATCAAGTATCGGCGCTACTGCGAACAGTTCTACCCGGAAGCCTGAGTTCATGGCCGGCACGTGACGGATCGGTGTGCCACTTCGTCGGAACCGGTCGTGGACAGCGAAGATATCCCCGCCGAGGCCAATAGAGACCGTTGTGCCTGCCGTGACACAGGTTTCACCATCCATGAGGCCACCGACGTATCCATCACGTTCACATGCATGGAGAACGGTCACCGTCGACATCGCCCGAGCCGGGATTCGGCGGGTGCGTACTCCGGATCGCGCATGCGCCGACCGGATTCTCTTCCCGTCCGCGCGACCCGTTTCCGAAAAATGGGACATGCGCGGCCGTCGCCGGGTTGATGACCGGTCGTCGCGTCACGTTCCACTTCACGGAACCTCGCCAGCGACGGCTTCAGTTCGCCGAAGAGGCGCACTGCGGGGGCAGTTCCCGGTGTCAAGCAGCGTGTAAAGTGTTGAACTCTACAACCTGGCCCGAGCGCAGGCGTAGAAGGCAGCGCAACGCTGACGTCCTAAAATCCGGACGCGGTCGATACGTCATTGGGTAAGGTCATCAGGGTTTGACAGGAGAGTTTCGGAGAATTACAATCTGTCGTCAAGGAGAGCCCCGCTTATATTTACCATTTGTTTTGCAATACCAATGGTTTATTGCGTGCTCTCCCCTGCTCTACAACCCACGGGTTGGAATTTGCGGGATAGGGCCGATGGCTGATACGACCAAGAGTTTGGCGATCCACCCGCTGAGTTTGCCCGAAGAACTCCTCTTGATGCTCCTCAACGAGGAGACCGGATACTTTCACCAGGTGCCCGGCTGGAACCTGAACTGCGCTGTCATAGGTGCGGTACTTGCGGAACTGTCCCTGCTTTCGCGCGTCGATACGGACCCGGATTCCCTGCTCCTTGTGGACGCGACTGAAACGGGCGATCCCGCGCTGGATCTCATTCTGAAGCCCATCGCGGATGAACCTAATCAACGGAACACCCAATACTGGATCGAGCGGCTGTCTGTCCGTGCTGAGGCGGTCATCGACAGCACCCTGGACCGTCTGGTCGATCTGAAGATCCTGAATCACCATGAAGGCAACTTCTGGACTCTGGCTCCCCTCAACCGGTACGCAGAACTTCACGACACCTCACGGGACGACACTGCACGTCAGTTCGTCAAGGCGCGTATCAGCGAGGTCATCTTCACGGACGCGATCCCGGATCCAAGGGACGCCATTATCATTTGCCTTGTCAACACTTGCGACGTCTTTCGCTTCATTTTCGAACTCGATGATGCGGCGGAAGAGCGCATCAGGTTCATCTGCAAGATGGACCTGATCGGCCGATCCATAGCCGACGCGGTCGAACAGAACATTGCCAGTCCGTTGCTTCGAAGGTTCGTCCTTTCCAAGCATATTCCGCGTGTCGGGCTACGTGAGATCCTGCTCAATCCCCATTTGCGGACAGGAAATCTCCCCGCGTTCTTTGCCGATCTTGAAAAAAGTCATGGCGCGGTGTTCGTGATTCGCCCGCCTTTCAAAAAACCAATGATCTTCCTCGCCGGACCCCAGATAAACCACTGGGCGCAGAGGCACGGACGGATGTACCTGAGAGCCAAGGATTATTTTGCCGAATTCGAGAAACTCTATGGCGCATCCGGCGTCTTGCCCTCGCTCGACGGCTCCGATCATTTTCGGCTTCGCAGGGCCATGGCACCGGCCTTTTCGCGCGGCCGGCTGGAGAGCCAGCTGGACCAACTCTACGACCAGGTTCGCAGATTCATGGCGAGGTGGACGGTGGGCGATTCATTCCCCGCGACCCCGCTGTGCCGTCAAATGGTCAACGGACAATTGTCGCCTCTTTTCCTCAGCGTCGATTCGCAGGACATCGTCGACGATCTGACAACCTACAAGGAACGTGCGCTCAACACCCATATCGCGAAGATCCTGCCAAAATTCATGCTCAATACCCCTGGCATGAAACGGAGGTCGAAACTTGTCGACACGTTGCTCGAACGCGTCCTGAGCGTTCATACGCCCGCCCAAAGGTCCGGTTGCCCGCGCGACCTCGCAGACGATTGGCTGAGCTTGCACGCCAGCGATCCGCAGCTGGTACCGGAGTCGAATCTGCGTTTCGCCCTGTCGGCGGCGCTGGTTGCCAGCGTGTACCTTGGCGATGCGTTAAGCTTTGCGATTTACTCCATGGCTTCGCAGCCCGAACTCTACGCAAGGATCCGGGCTGAAGCCGATGCCCTGTTCGAGAACGGCGATCCCGATGGTCAGGAATTCAACTCGTCCTCAATGGACGTCACCTCACGCTTCATAATGGAATGCCTTCGAATGTACCCAATCGTCCCGATTGCCATGCGGGATGTGATGAACTCATTCGTCCTTGAGGGTTTCGAAATACCGGTCGGCTCCAGGCTCCACATTGCTCAGGCCGCTCCGCATTACATGGAAGACGTTTTCCCGGACCCGTTCTCGTTCGAAATCGACCGCTATTTGCCTCCGCGCGATGAGCACCGCGGTCCCGGGTATGCGCCGTACGGGCTGGGCACGCACAGGTGCCTCGGCTCCCGGTGGATGGATTTCCAATTGGCCGTCAACGTTCTGATGATAGCGCATTACTTCATCCTGGAGGTTTCCCCCAGCAAATCCAAGCTGCGGCTCGACCCGTTCCCGTCACTCAAACCGAGCAAGAAACTGAAATTCCGTGTCGCCGAGCAGAGGCGCGAACTGGCCGCATGAAGCGTTTCGGGATTGCCACCGGGCCCCCGGGAACGACGGCGTGTCACGAAGGTTTGCGAGCCAGGAAACAGTATAACGGAGTGAAGATCCCGGCCCTGCCGCCTGCGACATAGGCATCGGCGGTCAGGTCCATGAACCTGACGACATCAGCTGAGCCTTTCGGAAACACTCCCAGCGCCTCCGCCAGCCTTGATGCCCCGATAAATGCCTTGCGGCCGATCGGAATCCTTCTCAGGGCGGCACCCAGGTTTCCGTACCGCCTCTCCATGGGGCGATACCACGGAATGGCCGGATTGCCTTCCTCAACAGCAAGGTCGGTCCCTTCCTCGACCCTGAATCCCGCCGCTTCGAGCGCCTTGTCAACTTCGTCCATGGTAGCGATTTCCGAGAGAGCAATGCCGTGCATCAGGTCACGCTTGAGGGCACGATGCCCGGCATCGTCGGGATCGAACCTGTCTGTCAGGCACATTTCCTGGCCCCAGAAAAGGGCTCCTGGCCTGAGCACGCGGTAAATCTCGGCAAACGCGCCTGCCTTGTCCGGCGCATGGCACGTCGACTCGATCGCGTAGCCCCGGTCAAACGTGCCGTCTTCGATGCAACTCATGTCCATGAAGCTGCACGCAACGTAATCCACCATGAGTTCCAGCCCCGCTTCGGCATCCAGTGACTTCGCCTTCTCGAGCTGGATTTCATTGACGTTGACCCCGACGACCCTGACGCCTGCCTCGCGCACGACGCGGCGCATCGGAGCACCGATCCCGCAGCCGATATCGACAACCTTCATGCCTTCCTGCAGCTCCAGCTTGGCGATCATCAGCCGCTGATGCCGAATCTGGGATTCCTCCAGACTCTCTCCGGGTGCCAGAGGCGTGAAGTGCAACGATTCACTCCAACCGAAAACCATGAACTCGTTGCAAAGATCGTAATATTCCCTGACGGTTTCGGTATGGTCGTACCTGTTGACGCCGATATCGTCTGAAGACGCCCTGTCGATCCAGCCGTCGAAGTGTCGCATGCGGCTGACCACGTTCGACCCGCCATACGCGACCTTCAGCCCTTTGGACAGTTTGCCGAGGCGCATGACGCGATTTCTCCTGCGCTTACAAATGATCCAAAGTCCCACCAGTCCTGGTTCATTGCGGGAGGACGGGACAAAGTTGACACCGCAAATCGACTGGCAAGCGCGAGCTCCGAGGAGTCGCGTCCCGGGACAGTCCTATGTCCAGTTCCGAAAATCGCACAGTTATGATTGAGCCGCAAGCTGGTGCGAGTTGGAGGGCTCTCCCCCTCGGCGCTCGATGCGGGCGGGGATCTCTTCGGACGACTCAAGCTCCTTCACCGTGGCAGCGCTGCGACACAGCCTGCGCAAACACCGCCGGTCTTCCGCTCCTCGACCGGACTTTCCTGCTCGCAATCATCGTCCGGCGCTTCGAATTCGGGATTGACCACACCGATGGGAAGGGCACCATGGAATACAACGATGCCCTGTCCTGGCGACGGGCGTCCGCAGTCGCCGGCTACAACACCCGAAACTTCGTGGTGGATCCCGCGCATGTTATGGCCTGGAGTATGGATGAACGCGGAGTCGATTCCGGGCGAAATGACACTCTATCCATTCGGTCTTTGCCTCTCGTCGCATTCACGGGCGATCCAGCGGGAACTTCGTCCCTCGCGCCTTCGCCGCGGCCAACCCCGATTTCACGAGCTCGCTGATCAGGTCGCGCTCGAATTGAGCGATCCCCGCCGGAATTGTGGCCATCATCCGGACAGGTGGCATGTCGAGTTCGAAGGTGGTTCCGTTCATCGCGACGACAGAGACCTTTCACCGCGCCAGTCGGTGCAGCGTGGCGAGCAGATCCTGCGTCGCCACCATCCGGAAAGCTCGGAGACAGGGACGTCCATTCCGAGATCTGGTGCTCGCAGGACTGGTTCGCGGCGGAAACCCTGGCGCAGATGGCCGCCCGCCGTCCCAATTGAACCTCCTCGGATTTCCGCCTTGCAAGCCTTTGGTCCATGTGACCCGGGACCCACACCAAACAGACAACACTCCAGCACGGGAAACCCTGCATGCCACCCACTCACGTCGTGAAGGCAATGACCAGGTCCGTGCTGAGCACCCCGGGAATGAAACGCCCGGCGATAGCCATCGGCGAGTTGCCGGAACGGCTCCAGTGCGCCCATGCGCTCGCCCAACGGGCCAGGTGCCCGCGTACCCTTGCAGATGACATCCTGAGCCTGCACACGAGGAATTCGCAGCTGGTACCGGGTTCGAACCTGCGTATTGCCCTGCCGCCGGCACCGATTGCCAGCGTGTACCATGACGACGCACTCGGCTTTGCGGTTCCCGCATGGACCGCGAAGTTCGATCTCCCCCGAATGACCAGGAGCGAAGCAGATGCTCTTTTCGAGAACTGCGATCCGGTTGGCGAGGACTTCACCCCTCGGAAGATCGATGTGACCGTTGGCTTTCTGACGGAATGCCTGCACATGTGTCCGAACGTCCCGATGGCAATCCGCGAAGTGATGAATTCAAGCGTGGTCGATGGCTACCAACTGCCGGTGGGGACCCGGCTCTACATTGCCCAGACGGCGCAGCACGACATGGAGGATGTCTTTCCGGATCCCTTTACATGCGATATCGGCCGCTATCTTCCCCCACGCAGTGAGCAACGCGGTCCCGGGTATTCGCCGTAGGGGCAGGGCACGCACACGTGCCTCGGCTCCTCGTGGATGGATCTCCAATTGGCCGTCAACGTGCCGGTGATCGCGCACGACTTCGATCGGGAGGTGTCTCCGGCCAACGACAAGCTCCGGTTCAGCCTGCTCCCGTCGATGAAACCGAGGAAGAAACTGAAGTTTCGCATCGCCGTGCCGAAACGCGAACTGCCCGTCTGACGGGGATGGAGCGGAGTCCGGATCAGGGGACAACCACGGACACTTGCCCATGTGATTGCGTGTTCGGGCTTTATTCGTCCGACCGGTTAAGCCGTTCCCTGATCTGCTCGTTCGTCTCCTTGGTCCCGTCAAGCGCCATCAGCAGCGGCGGGAGAAACAGGAAATCTGCCACGAGCGCAACGACGACGGTTATTCCCACGAGCAGGCCGAGCGCCTGATTGGTCGCCATCCCCGACGCTCCAAAAACCATGAACCCCAATGCGAACACGATGGTCGTCGCGAACAATGCCTTGCCCACCGTGCGAAAGGCGGATTGAACGGATTCGGACGGCAACAGCCCGTTCTTTCTGGAGTTCACGTACTTGGTCATGAAATGGATCGTGTCGTCGACGATGATGCCGAACGCTATGGCGGTGACGACTGATGCAGCGACGCCGACCTCTCCGACTACGTACCCCCACAGTCCCATCGCCATGGCTGCAGGAACGAAGTTCGGTACCAGGCTGATCAGGCCAAGACGCACGCTTCTGAAAATCAGGAGCAGGAGCAGCGAGACGATGGCCATCGCCACGCAGGTACCAACCAACATGCCATTGATGTTCCGTTGTATCGAATTGGCTCCGACGACGGCAACGCCGGTTGCACGGCTTTCCAGGCCAGGGGCGTTTTCCCGGAACCAGGCCTGCGCACGATCATCGAGATCGATCTTCTCGCGGGTGGACAGACTCTTCAAAACGACCGTGACACGTGTCGAAGAACGTTCGACATCGATCAGATTGTTCAGGTCACGACCGACCGGCAGGGAAAACTCGTAGAGCAACAGGTACTGTGCGGCCAGGTCAGGGTCGTCCGGAAGAGCGTAGAAGTCCGGGTCGTCTCCGTGCAGGTTCATGTTCAGGCGTTTCATGACGTCCGATATCGCGAAGACGTGCGCCACTTCCGGCTGTGCACGATACCACTCTGCGAATGCATCGACCTGGCCCAGGTATTCGATATCGGTTATTCCGTCTTCCCGCCCGGAACCGAGCGAGTACTCGTAGGTTTCCACGCCGGAGAAATTCTCGCTTATGAAATCCGTTGAACGCCGGAACTCGTAACTTTCGTCGAGGAGTTCCAGCCAGTTTTCCTTGAGTTCAATCCGGGAGATGCCCGCAACGAGGACTATGATCAGAATGCCGAAAGACCAGAGCAGGGTCGTGCGATATGACACGACAAACCGCCCGATCTGTTCGAAGAAGTCCAGCTTTCCTTCGCGCACGGGCCGGGCCCGCATGGGCATTATCGACAGGATTGCCGGCAGGAGCGTCACGGCGTAGACGAAAGCGCACAACACCCCGAACGCCACGATGTTGCCCATGACCTTGAACGGCGGCATTTCGGCGAAATTCAGGCTGAGGAAGCCGATCGCGGTCGTAACGGATGTCAGGAATACGGGCCAGGCGTTGACTTGCGTGGAATGGATGGCCGCCTGCTTGCGGTCCATGCCCTGCCTCAATCCTGCCGCCACCCCCTCTATGATGTGCACCGAGTGCGCAACGGTCACTGCCATCAGGACGAACAGCGCCGCACCGCTTTCACCAAACAGCTTCATGCCGGTCCAGCCCGTGAAACCCAACGCGGACAGCATGACGGCAATCAGCATGACGGCAATTGCAAGCGTTCCCCAGATCGAGCGCAGAAGGAGCAGAGCGACGAGCAGCATCGTCCCGAATGCGATGGGGCCGAGGATAGCCGTTTCTTCGTTGATCGCATCGCGCATGGCGCGGTTGAGGGGCAGTTCACCCGTAACATGGTACTCGATGGCCGGATTTTCCTCCCGCGACGAGTCGATCGTGGTAGCGAGGAAGTCCGTGACCTCCTCCTTGCCGCGTTCCCGGTCCTCGGGAAGCGTGACACTCACGACCAATCCGGCAACGCGACCGTCCCTGGAAACGAAGCGTCCTGTGACTTCCCTGGTTCCGAGTGCGATTCCCTCGATGCGTTCCAGGTCATCTTCGCCAAGGGAACCGGCGTCTGCAACAAGCGGTTCGACGACCAACTCGTCCTCGAAGCCCTCGCTGTGCGAATAGTTCGTAATTGAATCGACGCGCGTGACGTAGGGCGTGTGCCAAAGCCGTTCGGTCAGTTCTTCGATGGCAACGAGCGCCTCCTGCGTGAAAATGGTGCCGGTTTTCGGCGCCACGGCGACGAGCGCCGAGTCGGAGAGGGCGTAAGTGTTTTCCAACTGCTCGAGCGCGATGATGTGCGGATCATCGTGGCCAAAGTGATTTCGAACATCGACGTCGACGACGATTATGTTCCGGGCTCCTGCGGCGAGAGCCAGGATGACAATCACTGACAAAAGGACGGTCAGCCAACGGCGGCCCATGACGAGCGCTGTGCAGGCCTCGATGTTCATGACGACATGCCGACTTGCGGCCTGGCCCCGGACATCGCGACTCCCCTCATCCATGAATGGTGAATTTCCTGCCACCTATACAGCGAAACGTGTCACAAACGGAAGTTCAGAAGGATTGGAGAGTTCTCCGCCATGGGTAATGCAAGATTTGCACCCATTCGAGAGTTGTTCAAATATCGCTGCGAGGCGGCCGCCTACAGGTTCGACTGCGCGGGCTCGTGCGGCCAGTCATCGCACGGGTAGGCGCTATGCCAGGGCCTGCGGTTGGAGATGATGTGCTCCCTTGTCGGGGCGTCAACACGTTGGAGCCGCCTGAGGCCCGATATCGAAAGCGGTGCAAGAATTACGGATCGGCGCACCCGCGGCCGCCGTCCGGGTGTCCAACCAACCGACGCCCACCCGAAAAATATGCTGCAACACAAATGCCCCATGAGGAATGACGCGTACCCTGGATCGGCAAGGTTTCAAAATGCCGCAACCGGTCACGTGCTTGGAATTCCTTTCATTTGCTCGGGCCCATGCTGCCGCTTGGACTGTTCTCGTCGGTCTGATCCACGTGTTCATATCCCGGGACGCAGTTCCGAAGTACTTGCATCAGGACAGTCTGAAGTCGGTGTCGCTCAGTGCGGCGTTCGGAGTGCCCATAGCGCTTTGCAGGTGCTCGGCCGTGGTTTGCGTGGCAGAAATGCTCTGCAAGAGATCCGCGCGTTCCGCCTGCATGTCGTTCCTGATCACAGCGCACGAAACCGGGGCCGATTAAATCCTGTTCACCGACGCATTCTTCGGTCCGATTGCGGCTGTCGTTCGGCCGGGGATCAGCTTCATTGCCGGGGTCATCGTCGGGACCTTTCGCATCGGCCTGAATCGCGATTGTGATGCGGATGTGCCGGGGCCGGGGGAGACGGCACCGAATGTCATTGCGACCAACAGGACGTGCATGACCACGGCCATTGCCATGACCACGAACCTCTCATACCGGGCGAAGACGACGTCTACAGGAGCATCGACCAGTGTCAGGCGATGTCGAGCGGGACCTCAGCGAACTGTCATTTGCGGCCGCCCGTCGTCATGTTTCGCGCGATGGATCTGTTGAAGTTGCGGATGACGCACTCCTTGCTCCTGACTCCGATGGTTTCGCGGGCTATTCATGTGAGAGTCTTTCAAGATATGAATGGACGCGATGTTTTCCTCCGTCGCCCGAACATGCCGTTGTCACGCCTGCCGGCCCCTACGACATTGATAAACCCCGCCTCTCCTTCCCCTGTTGTTCCGCCACGTTCATTCGCATCAAGACGACCCCGAATTCCCAGGGAATTCGAGCCAGATCCTCGGTTGCTTCCGCGTAGGCAAAAAAGTCCGCCAACACATCTCCCGCGATGTCGGCTTCGCCATTGATACAGGCGAGGAAATCACGCTCATGCAACCTCCCGAGCACATCAAGGCCTGAAAGCTGCACAAGCGCTGTCCGGATATGTGGAAATTTTCATCACAAGACCTTTTCCCGCCCAACCTGGTGGCGGAGACGGCCATTTTCTCTGAAACTCTTTTCGGGCTTTGGACGCACTTTCCCCTGGCCGCCGGCACCCGGTTTTTCGGGAGGCAGCCACGGTAACGTCAGTCTGGAAGGCGTCGCCGTTCAGTCGCTGTCGGCGATTATTTGTTCGGGCTCCCCGGAAACGGCCTCGTGATGGGCCGAAAGCGGTTGCGGGCGACGCCGGGTCTCAGGCGGGTCGGGCCGACATGTCGGGTTGTTCCTCGCGTGCCAGTCGGGTGACGTATCCATACTGTTCGAGCTTCTGCAGCCAGCGGCTGGCCTTGCGGCCGATGGAGATGCCCTCGTAGTCGATCCCGGGATCGGCGTAGGGCGTGCCGTCGCGCAGCATGGCATAGATGGTGCGGAGCATCTTGTGGGCCACGGCGACGATGGCGCGCTTGTATCCGCGCCGGCTCTTCACCGCCTGGTGGTAGGTGTGGAACTGGCAGCCCCGGGTCCGGACCGCCGCATGGGCACATTCGACGAGAATGGCACGCAGGACCGGGTTGCCCCGCCGTATCCGTCCGCTGCGGCGCTTGCCGGCACTCTCGTTGTTCCCGGGACAGATCCCCGTCCAGGCGGCGCAGTGTCTGGCCGATGCGAAGACCGACATGTCGGGGCCCAGTTCGACGAGGATCGCCATGGCGGACTCGCGGCTGACGCCGGGCAGGGTCTCGAGGAGCCGGACCTGGGCCTCGTAGGGAGCGAGAGCGGCCTCCATCTGCTGATTGGCCGCCTCGATCCGGGCGGTGTCGCTGTCGAACCGGGCCAGGAGATCGCCCAGGATCCACCGGCCATGGGCGTCGAGTTCGACACTCAGGGCATCGCCGAGGAGGTCGAGCTTCTTGCGGACGTGCCAGCTCAGCCCGTCCAGGATGTCCTCACACGCCTCGCCTGCGATGATCCCCCCGAGGATGCGGCGGCCGTTGACCCCGTGGGTGATGCGGCTGAGAACGCCGCCGATGCGCACCCCGCCCCGGTCCAGGACCTTCTGGATGCGCAGTTGCGACCGCGCCCGCTGTTCGATCAGCGTGCGGCGGTAGCGGCTCAGACCCCGCAGGTCGCGGAAGCTCTTCGGCAGGATCAGGCTCGGGCTCCCGAGGCCGAACTGGCAGATGCGCGACAGCCAGACGCTGTCGGCGATGTCGGTCTTGCGCCCCTTGATCTGCTTGACGTGCTGGGCATTGACCACCATGACGTCGAGCCCGGCATCGGACAGAATGTCGTAGACCTTCTCCCAGTAGACACCCGTCGCTTCCATGACGGCGCCGCTCACCCGCAGGCCGAGCAGCCACTGCACCAGAAGGGCGAGGCCGCTCGCCAGTGCGCTGAACTCGCGGGTCTCGACACGGGGGCCTTCTCCACCCGCGTGGGTGCGGACGGTCGCCGTGACCTGCATTTTGTGGACATCGAGACCCGCAGCGGCGGCATGCCGGACTTCCATGTCATCGTGTTTCGGTGTATCGCTCATGATCCAACTCCTGTTGAATTGTGGTTGACAGGAGACGGGTGGCGGCAAGCACGCCTGAGGGGTTTACACTGGCTTGCACGCGGCCGGAGGCCGCCTGCAGCGTCTCGATTTTCTCCACGTTCTCGGCAGGCGTCATGCCTGGCGGAAACACTCCGGGGCGCGGACCCCACGGCGAATGGACAGTTTAGGAACGGGCTCCAGGGCCACAAAAAATAGACGTCCTATTCTGCCGCCACCCATTCCATGGGCCACGAGATACTCCAGTCCCGGCAACGGCGCCACCACACGACACCGTTCCGGAAACCGTCAGTCACATGCGAGTTTCATGCTCCGGGGTCAGTGTACGCAGAAAATCATGATGGTTTAGGTCGGACGCAGGAACAAGGGCGGGCTGTTCCCAGTCGAGGACTTGAGTTGCTTGCGCGAGAAGCACCGGATCATCACCTGAATTTACGAGGTCCATGGCCGGGTTCACCTGGACCTCTGACTTGACCTGTTGCCCCCTGCGGGTGGCCAGTGGATGTCATACTGACCCTGGCAGTGCCGATTCTTAATTAAATATTTATCAGAAAAATTAATTTCAACACACAAAAATTATACAAATCCCTTTATGGTTGTCGACGGCAGTTGGCGCTCGCGCGCGCAGGCGAAGCGGGGCTTCCTGGTTTTAACCGTGGGCTTGCGACCGCAGGTGTCAATTGTGGAGGGTGCGTTTGCCAAAAGGGGGGTTTAGGGGTCAAGGTCCGGCCGGTACGATTGAGCCGAGGCGATGGCCGTGTCCCCGCATCGGCGGGCACCCTCCGCCCGTCTCAGCGGCGCGCGTATAGCACCCGGTTCCAGTTGCGTTTGCGGCGCCAGTGGCTGTCCCCGCGCAGTTGTTCGGTCCGCCACTTCGGGGTGACCTCCGATGGCAGTGAGACGAAGTCCGCCTGAGCCTGAAGCATCTGCCGGGCCGAATGAAGTTCCTGGTCAAAAATGCTAGCCCGTGAAATCACGGCGCCATGAAAAGGGTCAAGATCGGGAAAATGTACCCGTCGTCGCCCGCTGCGACTGTCCGGTTGCCCAGCCGACCCACGCACGAGAACACGAAGCAGCGCAGTTGCCTCTACTCGTGTACTCGTGAGCGGCCTTGATCTAAGCCATGGCAATCTCTATGATTTTTCTGTTCATGGAATACGACGGCCCAGGGCTGATCCTGAAATATGAAACTAGACTTTATGAAGGAAACATGTCATTAAACATGTCGTTAGACGAGAGGTTCCCGCAACAAATCCGTTCATTTCGTTTGCAGACTTTGCGAATCGGGTTTGAAACCGCCAGAAATCATGAGCATGACTAAGGATGGAATTTACTTCGCACCCGTCAGGTTGCGGGGGATTTCGGTGCGCGGCGAAATTGATGCAGCGACAGAGGCCAGGATACGGAGGCGCACATGAGGAACGCACCTAGACGAGACGTTGCCGGTCGTCCTTGCTTGAAAACGAGAGGCAAGTGGAAGAGCTGCCATCAAGGCAGGAATTCATTCTCGGATCGCATCACATGTCCTCTTGCATTGACGCTGGGTGTCATCGCCGTCGGGGGAATCCTGCAGGTGCCGCCGGCGTCTGCGATCGAGTTCGATGACGGAGAATTGTGGGGCAGCATAGATACTACGCTCTCGCATGGCCTGACGTTTAGGGTCCAAAAGCGTGATGAAGACCTGGCCGACAATACCAATAGCAATGACGGGAATCTCAACTACAGGCGCGGCCTTGTCAGCAACACTTCCAAGTTCACCATCGACCTCGACGTCAACACTAGCACATTCGGCGCTTTCCTGAGGACGACCGGATTCCTCGATTTCGAAAACCAGAACGGAAGCCGCGAACGTACTCCCTTGAGCAAGGAAGCCAAGAAGGCCGTGGGCAGAAATGTTGAACTGCTCGATGCCTACATAACAACGGCATTTGACATAGGCGACGTGCCCGTCGACCTGCGGCTCGGAAGACATGTGCTCAACTGGGGAGAGAGCACGTTTATCCCGAACGGAATCAACGCCATCAACCCCTTTGACGTGAGCAAACTGAGGCAGCCGGGCTCGGAACTCAGGGAAGCGCTTCTACCTGTATCCATGGTGTCGGCGTCGGCGTCTCCGACCGCTAACTTGTCAGTGGAAGCGTTTTACCAGCTTGATTGGGAAGAAACAAAAATCGATCCGGTCGGTAGTTTTTTCTCGAGCACCGACTACGCCGGTCCCGGCGCGAGAAAAGCAGTCATTACTCAGGTCGCGGATCAACTGCCGGCGGCCCTTTGTCCAATCCCTGATCTGACTTGCGGGCTGGGGGTTCCCGAGAAGGACTTCTTGTCCGTGCTTCGCGGACCCGACCTGGCACCCCGCGATTCCGGCCAGTGGGGCTTCGCGCTGCGTTTCCTGGCCGAAGACCTGAACCTGACGGAGTTCGGTTTCTACTTCATGAACTACCACAGCCGCCTTCCGGTCATAAGTGCGCAACAAGGCTCCAGAGATGATCTCAGTGCAGCGTTGCAAGCTGCCGAAACCGCTGCGGGGATCAACCAGGCTTTTAGGACCCCTGCCGGCGTAAACGCATATGCAAAATCCGCAAATTACTCCCTTGAATATCCCGCGGACATTCAGCTCTTTGGGGCAAGCTTCAACACCGTATTGGGCGCCTCCGGATGGGCACTGCAGGGCGAGTACTCGTTTCGCAAGGATGCGCCTTTGCAAAGGGCGGAGCGCGTGGTGCTAACGGAAGGTCTCCTTCCGATTTTTTCGATCCTGGCCGACGCGAACTTCATAAACGTATACACGCCAACGAAAATCCGAGGCTACGAAGAACGAAACATAAGCCAGTTCCAGGTTACCGCGACCAAGGTGTTCGGACCGACACTGAATGCCGACGCCCTTGTTTTCGTAACAGAAGCAGCGATGATGCGTGTCCACAACATGCCGAGCACTCCCATCGAGAGCCCAGCTGGTGGGGTTCTTGAAACCGAATCAGCAGATGCTGACGCCACGTCGTGGGGTTACCGGATCGCGGCACGACTCGACTACAACAATGCGATCGGATCGATCAATCTCTATCCGTACACGCAATTCCTGCATGACGTCAGCGGAAACAGCCCGGCGCCGAGCGGACCGTTCATTGAGGGGCGAACCGGCCTCACGCTCGGCTTGAGTGCAGATTATCTGAGCAGTTGGCAAGCCGATCTCAGCTACACGCGTTACGCAGGCGATGGCTACGCGCTGAGCGACCGCGATTTCATCTCCGCATCCCTTAAGTACTCGTTCTGAGATCCCGCGAGGTCATGACCGCCATGAAAAACAAGAATTCGATTGCAAATCACTTCTGTGCTGCGCTTGTCCTCGGTTGCCTTTTGGCCACTCCCGCCGTGGCCGAAATTTCCGCGAGCGAGATCGCGCGACTGGGACGGGACCTGACACCGCTCGGCGGCGTGCGGTCCGGGAACGCCGCGGGTACCATTCCGGCGTGGAACGGCGGCATCACGAGGCCGCCGTCGGGATATTCCGTCGGCGAACACCACCGCGATCCTTTCGCCCGGGACAGGCCGCTCTTCGTCATCAACGCCGGAAACCTCGACAGGTATCGCGACCGGCTCACGGTTGGCCACCAGCGCATGCTGAGAGCCTATCCGAGCTTTAACATGCCGGTCTATCCGACCCGGCGGAGCGCCTCGGTTCCGAAACGGATCTACGACGCCACAAGGCGCGTCGCCGCCACCGCGAAGCTCGTCGATGGCGGCAACGGCGTGGCAAATTCCGTGATCGGGATCCCGTTCCCGATCCCGAAGAACGGCCTTGAGGTGATCTGGAACCACCTTCTCCGCTACAGGGGCGAGTCGGTTGCCTGCGTCATCGGACAGGCCGCGGTCACACGCGGTGGCAGGTATACCCTCGTGAAGCAGAGCATCGAGTCCGAACTCCGCTACTCGCTGCCGAACATGACGGTCGAGAAGCTCGGGAACACGATGATCCTGTTCAAGCAGAAGACGCTTGCGCCGGCGCGGCTCGCTGGTGACATCGTCCTCGTGCATGAAACCATCAACCAGGTCCGCGAGCCGCGTAACGCATGGACCTACAACCCGGGCCAACGCCGGGTGCGCCGCGCTCCGAACCTCGCCTACGACAACCCGGGCACCTCGTCCGATGGGCTGCGCACCGCGGACCAGCTGGACATGTTCAACGGGGCAGTGGACCGCTACGACTGGAAACTCGTCGGAAAGCGCGAGATGTACGTGCCGTACAACTCCTACAGGCTGCACAGCGACGATCTCTCGTTTTCCGACATCCTGACGCCGCTGCACGTCAACCCGGAGCACCTGCGGTACGAGTTGCACCGGGTCTGGGTGGTGGACGCGACGCTCAAGAGAGGCGAGCGGCATCTCTACAAGCGGAGGACCTTCTACGTCGACGAAGACTCCTGGCAGATCCTGGTGGCCGACGTCTACGACAACCGCGACCAACTGTGGCGGGTTTCGGAAGGCCATGTCATCAACTACTACGAAAAACCGCTGATCTGGCCGACACTTGAGGTGCACACGGATCTTCAGGCGGGGCGCTACCTCGCCTTCGGGCTCGACAACGAGTTCCCGATGTGCACGTGGGATCGGAGACTGAAATCCCGGGACTTCACGCCGGCAGCGCTCCGCCGCGAAGGGCGGCGATGAGTCGACGGGAGGCAGTCCACCGCTACGGGGAACCATCGCGTCTTCTGGTTTCCACCGGTTGGCGACACGCCGGACAGGGATGACATGAGTGTCAGCCGGATGTCTTTCTGGCTGGCGTTGCCGGGTTGGCGGCTGGCCGGGTCCGGAACAGCTGTCTTTCGGCGCTTGCGACTATTGCACGCATTTTTTTGGAAGATTTCCGGGTTGATGCTTCCCGCATCCCTGGTGAGGCGACACGGAGAAGGTTCGGCGCGCGGGATTCTCGGTTGGCGGGTTGCTGGCGTGGCCTGGATTGCAATCGCAGTCTTGGCCGGGTTCTTCGTTCCGGTCGGTGCCGGCGCCGAGGCGCGAGTTGCGGAACCGCTTCCCGCCAGGCTGCTGCTGCTCGACGGTGCCGTTGCAGGGTCACGGCTCATCGTCGTCGGCGAGCGTGGTCATATCCTCGTCTCTTCCGATCACGGCGCGAGCTGGAAGCGGGCCGAGGTGCCGACGCGGGTCATGCTCACCGCCATATACATGCACGACGCAGAGACCGGCTGGGCAGTCGGACACGATGCGGTCATACTCCGCACCGCTGACGGCGGGGAGACCTGGACGAAAGTGCACGAAGCGCCGGAAGAAGAACTCCCCCTCCTGGACGTCTGGTTTCGCGACGGGCAGAGGGGACTTGCCGTCGGTGCCTACGGTTACGCCCTCGCCACCGAGAACGGTGGCGAAACCTGGACCTCGCATGCCATCAGCGAGGACGACTTTCATCTGAACGCGCTGGTCCCGGCATCGAATCGGGAGGACGGGTTCGAACGGTTGTACATTGCGGCCGAAGCAGGCGTCATTTATCGCTCCGATGACGGAGGCGAGACCTGGCGGGAGTTGCCTTCGCCGTATGCCGGATCGTGGTTCGGGGGACTGGCACTCGACGCAAACCAGCTGCTCCTGGCCGGTCTGCGGGGGCATCTGTTCCGCTCCGAGGACGGCGGTGCCAGCTGGGCAGAGATTCCTACTGGAACCCAGGCGACCCTGACAGGGGCCGTCCGCCATCCCTCGGGCGTGATCGTGATCACGGGGCTGGAGGGGAGCGTGCTGACCAGCCGCGACGGTGGCCGCAATGTTTCGTCCCGAAACCTGCCGACGCGCGAGGGGATTTCGACCACCCTGCCTCTCCCGAACGGTGCCGCGCTCCTGATCGGTGAATTCGGCACTGCACGCCTGCCGCTCGGAGAGTAGTTTTTCGATGCAGGTTTCGCGATCCGCAATTCGGCGATCCGAACACGAGATTCTCCGGATTCCTGCTTTCGCGAGAGTTCAAGTTGCGGAGGCAAATCCTCTGCGCGGCATGAGGTGCGCTGCGGACCGGGCCACGATCACCCGGGTTCGCGCGTGACCGCCCATATCGAAAACCTGCTTTTCGCCAGGCGCGGCATCGTGCTCGCGATTTTCGCGCTGGTCACGCTTTCCATGGGATGGCTTGCGACAGGATTGCGGATCGATGCGGGGTTCACGAAGCTGGTGCCGGTCGAGCACGAATACATGCAGACCTTCCTCCAGTATCGGGACGAGTTCGGCGGCGCCGACCGCGTGGTCATCGCCGTGACGGCACGTGAGGGTGACATGTTCACGCCGGGATTCATCGAAACGCTGCGCGAAGTGACCGACTCCACCTTCTTCCTTCCGGGAATCGACCGGACCCAGGTGTTTTCGATCCTCACACCGAACGTCCGGTTCATCGAAGTCGTTGAAGACGGGATTTCGGCCGGAAACGTGATGCCGGACGACTTCGAACCGACCGCTGCCGGGTTCGCGAGATTGCGCGAAAACATCATCAAGGCCGGAATTGTGGGCCGCCTCGTGGCGAAAGACTTCGCAGGCGCGATCGTCGCGGCGAAGCTGCAGGAGTTCAATCCGAACACGGGCGAGCGCCTGGATTACATCGAGGTCGCGCGAGAACTCGAGCGTATCCGGGGTGAGGCCGAAGCGAAACCGAACGCAAACGTTGACGTGCACATCATCGGATTTGCCAAGTTGGTCGGTGACATCGCGGACGGAGTCATCCGGGTCGTGGCATTTTTCGGAATTGCCTTCGTGATCACGGCAATCTTCGTATTCGCCTACACCCGGTCATTCCGTCTGACGGTACCGCCGCTGGTGTGCTCGCTCGTCGCCGTCGTCTGGCAACTCGGAGGGCTTACCGCGCTCGGATTCGGCATCGATCCGATGTCCGTTCTCGTGCCGTTCCTGGTGTTTGCGATCGGTGTCAGCCACGGCGTGCAGATGGTCAGTTCGGTGCGCGCGGAGACCACGGTCGGTTCGAGCGGCCTGGACGCCGCACGGGCGAGCGTTCGCCGCCTCCTTTTACCAGGCGCAGTGGCACTTGCCTCGGACTGCGTCGGATTCATCACGATCTCTTTGATCGACGTACAGGTCATCAAGGAAATTGCCGTCACCGCCAGCCTCGGTGTTGCCGCGATCATTCTCACGAACCTTGCGCTGCTGCCGGTGTTCCTCTCGTATTTTGATGCAAGCGAAGACGAACGCAACGCGGCACGCGCGCTCGATCGGAGGTTGATGCCGATCTGGTCGCGGGTTGCGCAGGTTGCGCGCCGCGGTCCCGCCGCTGCAGTCATTGGCGTCGCGGTCATTCTCCTGGCGGTCGGCGGGCTGTTGGCGCCCCAGGTCCGTGTGGGCGACGAGCATCAGGGCGTGCCGGAACTCCGGGCCGGGTCCGTCTACAACATCGACTCCTCCGCAATCGCCGAACACTTCAGGATCGGCGTGGACGTTCTGACGGCGATCCCCGAGACCGTGGCGGAAGGTTGCATCGACTACGAGGTCATGCGTACGCTGGACGACTTTGAATGGCACATGCAGAATGTCGAAGGCGTCCAGTCCGTACGTGGCCTCGCGGGAGTAGCACGCAGCATCAACGCGAGCTGGAACGAGGGCAACCTCAAGTGGCGGACCCTTCCACGCAATCATTACATGCTCGTGCAATCTGTGTCCCCGGTACCGACCAGCAGTGGCCTCCTGAACCTCGACTGCAGCGTGATGCCGGTTTCGATCTATACGTCGGACCACAAGGCCGAAACCATTGCGCGGGTGGTCGAAGCGGTGAAGGAATTCGATGCCGCGAACCCCAACGAGCGCATCAGGTTCCGGCTTGCATCCGGCAACATCGGGGTCATGGCGGCGACGAACGAGGAAGTCGAGGCGTCCCAGTTTCCGATTCTCGCCTATGTCTACGTCGCGATCATCGTCCTGTGCCTGCTGTCTTTCCGGTCGGTCGCCGCGACAGCCTGCATCATCGTGCCGCTTGCAGTGGTCTCGCTCCTCGCGTACGCGCTGATGGCACTTCTGGAAATTGGCCTCAAGGTGTCGACCCTTCCGGTCGTGGCGCTTGGTGTTGGGATCGGGGTGGATTACGGCATCTACATCTACGGGCGGCTGCGCGGCCACCTCGAGCAGGGACTCGACTTTGCGGCGGCTTACGAGAAAACTCTCGCCACGACCGGATCAGGCGTTGTACTGACCGGTCTCACGCTGGCGGCAGGGGTCGCGACCTGGATCGTTGCCCCACTCAAGTTCCAGGCCGACATGGGGACCGTGCTGACGTTCATGTTTCTGGTGAACATGGTCGGTGCCGTCGTGCTCTTGCCGGCACTTGGCGCGTGGTTGGTCAGGCGAGAAGTACCAGGCGATCGCCGGACTTGACACGCTCTGGAAAGGATGATGGCCACCGTACCCGCAGGCCGCTGCAGGCCATTCACGCGCCCTCGGGAGTTCAAATCCTGTGATACTTGAGCGGCTTGCTTCTTTGGCAACGGATTGTGAAACCCACTTGGCGACAGGTGCCGGGCCGGACTCGACCCCGGGATACTGATCCCACCCAGGCGCTCTAGAAACAGGGGCACAAAGGTCCGCAGCTGACTGCGGGGATCCATCGCAGCTTTGATTTCGAGATGGTTGATGGCCCGATAGGTGCTGAACTCAACTTTCGGGAAATCGAGACGTCACCTGCCTACCAGGGCATTTTTGCGACGGATTAACCAAACACATGCGTATAAGTTCAAAACGGCCGACACGAATGCATTCGAGGGACACATGCACCGCTTGCCAATCTTTACGCCCGCGAAGGCGAAACGAAAGCTTCCGGGCATTGCATTGATGCACCGTTTCCCGCGAGAGGATTTCGTCCAGTGTTCGATTGCCGCACATGCAGGATAGACCGATGTCAAGACTATATTCTGCGATTTCCCCGTACTGGCTTTGGGCTGTTCTGGCCCTTCCCGCCGCAGGGATGATCACTGCGCTCACCGAATCCCCATCTCCGCGCGTGATTCACGAACTTTTGCACCCGACCGGAGAGTTCGCTGCGCGCTTCATGATCATCGCACTCATGGCCACTCCGCTCGCGATTGTCTTAAAAGGTTGGCGCGGTCCGAGATGGCTGATCAAGAACCGGCGATATTTCGGCGTGGCGGCCTTTGGCTATGCGCTTGCGCACACGGTTCTCTACCTGATGGATGCCGAATCACTCGCAAGGATCCTTGGCGAGGCACTGCGACTGGACATCTGGACGGGCTGGCTTGCGTTCTTCATCTTTATCCCCCTGGCCGCCACCTCGATGGACTATTGTGTTCGTATCATGGGTCCCCGATGGAAGGCGCTGCAGCGCTGGGTCTATGGAGCCGCGATCTTGACGCTTGTGCACTGGGCCGCCCTGCATGACTGGGGAGGGCTGGGACCGGCGCTTGTTCACTTCCTGCCTCTGGGACTGCTGCAAGCCTATCGCGTGTGGTATCAGTTCGCCCGCCGACACCAATGGGCCATCACAAGATAACCGCTTCATTATCGTGCGCCGCAAGACCGGGCCGATCTTGGGGACTTCCGAAAACCTGGAGGTCAGGTGCTACGAACTGGTCAGCCGCCAGTTGAGTGCCTGCTGTATTTTCTCATCTACCAGAGGTGGCATTGTCCTGCCACCGGCGAGAAAACCAAGGTGATCGCAGGTTTGGCGGGCTGGCCGTCACGCTGGACTTGCCCCGGCATCCCACGATACGTAGTCCCCACACTGGTCATGGCTGAGCCAATGCAAATTGGCCTGACGGGCGGCACGTTGGGGGAAGGCATTGTCTCTGTGGGCAGTGTTCCTTGTAGATCGGAATTCCCGGATCTTGTGGTAACGGACACGGATCGATGACTTCTCAAGGGTTCGAAGCAATGCGACCTGCGGAACGACGCAATCGATGGCTCTGGGTCGAATTTCTGTGCCTATTCCTCGCTGCACCGGTTGTTCTGGCCGTGTTCTTGCCTCCATCCACGCTGCTGCCGGCGTTGTTCGGGGCCACCTTGGTGGGGATGGTCCTGTTGCACCGCACGCCGGGCTTTCACTGGCGCGACCTGGTGCGAGGCTGGAGTCAGATCGACTGGCGGGTTGTCGCGGCATTCGCGATTGCCATGACAGTCGTTTCTGTCGGGCTCCTGATGGCCGTACTGCCCGAACGATGGCTGGTTGTCTACCGTATGAGCCCCTGGGTGTGGCTGGCGATCATGATGCTCTACCCGTTATTCTCGGCACTGCCGCAAGAGATCGTGTACCGCGCGTTGTTCTTTCGCCGATATGGGCCGATCCTGCCGCCTGCGCGTGCTGCGCTGATACTGAATGCGGCGGTCTTTTCTCTGGCGCACCTGCTCTTCTGGAACTGGATTGTCGCGATGATGACCTTTGCCGGCGGGCTGGTATTCGCCTGGGCATACGAGGTGCGGGGATCGTTCCCTCTTGCGGCGGTCCTGCATGCGGTCGCGGGCAACATCATGTTTACGGTTGGTATCGGTGCGCTCTTCTACACAGGCACCATTGTGCGACCGTTTTGAGCGGCATCGGGGCTTCAACGCTTGTGGGCAGGCCAATGCGGGTTTGCGCCGGATAAGTGCCGAATAATACGTCAAGCGACGGAAACGATGTCTCCGGCCGTTCCGAAGGGTCGCCACGCGTTATGGCAAGACTGCCCGCGAATTCCTTTCCGTCGTGTGTCTGGCCATCAGCCGTTTCCTGCTCCGGAGGATCGCGGACCAGTCAATCGAATTCACTGCCTAGTTCATGTGCCCGTGCGTCTTTTTCAAACCGGGAATCCCGGTATCCCACCTCCACAATAGATTGCAGGTAAAGTGGGAGAAATGCAGAGATTGATCCTGCCTGTTCGTACTGGAATACGTGACGACACTCGTGCGACAACAGGCGGCGCGACATCTGACCACGACGGATCAAAACCGAGTGTCCAAGATCAGACCAACCATCGTTGGTCCAAGCAACCCGGTTTGCAGAGCAGCAGCCCGGAGTTCCGAATCCGAGGGAATTGGGAGGCGATCGACAATAGAGGCACGGATTTTGCCGGCCCGTTGGACGCCAACGGTCCTTGCATCCGACAAACCAGAAGCATCCAACGGTTTTCCCGTCAAGGCAACATCCGCTGCGATCGCTTCGGCCCACTCGATGGCGCGTGGCATGAGGATGGGAAGAAGAAATCGTAAATTCATCTTTGGATCTTCACATTCGTTGTCACATGTTGATCCAGCCTGTCTTCGGTTATCCCTGCTGTTTGTTGCCAGCTCGGCCCGGTTGACGGACGCAAAGACATCCTCGAACACGGTTGTCACAAACCATGTCCTCGCGCTGATAGTCGACCTGATCTCATGGTTTGTTTCGGTTCAGTTCAATCTGGGAAAATCCAGAGTGCGAAACCAGGTGGGGGTTTTCATCGGCGACGCGGAACAGTGACAAAATACTGGGATGGGGCAGACCCAAGCGGAAACGTCCGATTCAGCCAAGCTTTTTTTGATGACGACGGGAAATTGTGGTGCACGCTGGTTTCATCCTTTGACAAGGCCGCCGAGGCATCCAGGCCCCATCGAATTGTTTGTACGGAGAACCACGTTAAGGAGGACCAGACCGGCAACGGTCGCTTAGGTCTCGTTTCACGGATCACCCTGTAGGCGGCGTTCATCAAGGGCGTTCTGATGATTGTGAGAGGGTGATTTCGATGGTGCTGGCTTGCGCCCGGGGCTCGACCGCACCGGCAAGCATGAAGCTGGCTCCAAGCCGCTTGAGCTTGTCAGCATAAGCCTTGTCAACGGCGGGAAGGATATCATCCAGATCGTCGGGAACATGCGCATCGATGTTCACAACGGTCTTGTCCAGCTTGATTTGGCCAGCCGGGTCAGCGCGAAATGCGCTGTGCCAGGACGGCTCACTGTAGGTGTAACGGCGGCAAAATATGCGGTCGCCAACGGTCACGAACATCAACGTAATGAAGCGGTGCGTGTATCCGGCGCGGATTTTGTGAGACAGCGCACGTTCAACAAGTTCCCGAAGTTGGCGCTGTGTTTCGGGGTGTTCCTGCGGCTCGCGCAGAGCCAACCGCAGGGGTCGAGCAACTTGCGTCGCGATCAGTCGAGGGACTTCGGCAACGATGGTCAATGGATGTGCGTGTTTCATGGCTTCAGCTGGTGAGATTGCGAAATTTTTCTGTTTACTGTTTTCCTGGGCAGATTTCGGCACGGGTGCTTGTTCAAATGACCGTGCCTTGGGTTCCTGCTTGAAGTAGTCGATGGCTGCGGCGATCACCAGGTCAACGTACTGATCCTTGTCGTAGAGATCGACGTGGGTCTTTGAGCACCACATGCTTCCTGGGTCCGCGCTTCGACCAGTGGGACAGCCACAAAAAGTTGCGTGCGATGGCCTTTGAGCCGTGGATCGTGATGGTCGGCGTACGAGATATTTCGCGATGGAGCGGGCATTGTGGTGTGCATTGTTCTCGACGAAAAAACTCAGGGGTTTTGTAGGTGTAGATGGGGAATGTCACTGCACCGGCGCGTGCTGTCATATAGTAGTCGTGTCCTTCGCCTGCGGACAACCCATCTCGAGCACGCCGGCATCCCCGGAAACCAGCACGTCGGCCAGTCCGTCCGTTTCGGGGTCGGCCAGCACCTTCGCGACAAGTTCGGGACCGATTCCGCTGGGGTCGCCGGGGATGATGGCCAATCTCGGTTCATGAACGCGTTACTCTCCTGATGCCTGTATCTTCGAGCGTGCGATGTTTTCGATTGCTGTTTCAAGATGGGCGTACATGGCACGGTGGGTTGCCCCGGGTCGCGGATACTGAAAGCAGCGACGGTGTCATCATGCTGGCTCAACGTGTTTTCGCGCCCGGTACGCATTTGCGACGAAATGAACCGTGCCCGCCAGGAACGTGCATTGTACTGCCGGTGGGTCGCGATCAGTAGCGAGTCGCGTGAAGCAAGAAAAGATCACCGTGTGACACGCCATGTCTCGGCGGAAGATTTCGAACTGAGTGCGGAGTCGGAATTTTCTCGCATGAGCAAGCGGCGATCGGCAGCCGACACAGTTTTCCTCGGTTGCCACCCCTCTGGCAAGTTCCCCCGCGAGCCCTTCGAGTGCGGTAAGGACCATGAGGTTGCCGGAGAACTGCGCACATAAAGGGTTTGCGACCCGCGGGCGGCGTGAGAGGCTGTTCCCGATCAGGCCTTCGATCTCAAGTAATCTCAACGCTTCCTTCGGCAGTGTTCGGTTTATGCCGAGGCCTTCCAACGGGTTCCGTTCCGGGACGGGCATTCCAGGGCGAGTTTCTCGGGAAGGATCAGTCCCCGGGGCGCATCTGCCGTTCCGCCGCCAGTGGCCGGCAGGGAGCAGACTGTACTTCTTCTCCGAAGTGATACCCGATGTCTTCGCTTGCGGATCTCACCGGCCGAATTTCAGGACGACGGGATCGAGCGGGCGGATGAGCTCGATGAGTTGTGCACGGGTTGCCGGGTGCAACGGCTGGATCGGGTGGCGGCAATGGGCGGAATTGATGACGCCTCCCTCGACCATGGCTTCCTTGGTCGCGCGGAAGCCGCATTGCCGATTCTCGAAATTGATTGCTGGCAGGACACGGGCATAGGCTGCCTGTGCCGTTTCCCGATTGCCGGCCAGGTGCGCAGTGATCACGGGCCCGATCTGGTCGGGGATCAGGGCACTCGTCATCGAACCCGTGGCACCGGCATCGAGGTCAGCCATCAACGTGATCGCTTCTTCGCCGTCAAATGGCCCTTCTATGAATTCCCCTGCATCGTCCAAGAGAGCCCGGAGCTTTGTCGCCGTGCCCGGACACTCGATCTTGAAAAGCCTGAGCATTTCAATCTCCCGGGCCATTCGTGCCAGGAGCCCCACCGGCAGATCAACGCCCGAAAGCGGTGCATCCTGCAACATGATCGGAATGCCGATTTCCCCGACGCGGGCGAACTGCTCGAAGATCTGTTCCGGCATACCCCTGAGAAGTGCCCCGTGGTAGGGCGGCATCATCATGACGATGCTGGCGCCGAAATCCCGTGCCTGCCTGGCGCGCTGTACGACGATCTCGGTAGCGAAATGGCTGATCGTCACGATAACGGGAACCCGGCCGGCCACATGTTCGAGATTGACGCGTTGCAGCGTTTCGCGTTCGGCATCCGAGATCAGGAACTGCTCGGAGAAGTTGGCGAGAATGCAGATCCCGTCCACGCCTTGTGCAACCATGCAGTCAAGTGCGCGTCCGCAGCCTTCGAGATCGAGGCTGCCGTTTTCGTGGAAAACGGTAGGCGCAACGGGCCAAATGCCTGAGTAGCGCTTCATGGTGCGACACACCCGGTATTCAATGCTGCGCAAGGCTGCATCGTGAAGCTGCCCGGATCGTGGTGCGCGTAGCTCGAATCCCCTTGGCCACCCAACGGCACATGTCGATCGACGCGAGTGTTCGGAAAGCCCACCGGGTTTGACTGCGCCAAGGCACGTCGGCAAAAGTCCCGGGCGGCTTGCAGCGACGTCGCGTCGATACCTGCGAAATGGCTTGGTCCGGCACCACCTGCAGTGATCGGCAATTCCGTCCCCTTGGTTGCTCCGGCCCCGGTGAACCGTTCGCCATCGACGAGGTTTCCGGACATGCCCATGATCATTCCACGATTCCGAAGTCACGCATATGATTGTAGAATTCCTGATGCCCCGCCTTGGCAGTTCGTTGCCGGGTTGCAAGTAGCCGTCAAGGGCGTCTGGATCACCGACGAACATATAGTAGAAAAGTTCGTTATCGACCTCTACCCGAAATCCGGAAAGTACCCTGGCATGGGGCAGTTCGCATTGACCATGGTCAGGTGGTCGTTGAGCATCTGTCAGAGGACCGGACGAATGCCCGGTTTTGACCGGCAGCAACAGGCGGTCGCCCGGAACGCTCTCTGGCCGCCCGGGTTTTCACGTAGTCGGCCAATCCGAACGCCTCGAAATTCGGGCGGAATTCGGCAATCGACTGATCGGGACGCGCGACGGTTCGCCCATTGATCGGCGGTCGCTCCGTGGCATAGCTTTCAAGCGGTTTCGGCTCGGCTTGTTCCCCTGGGAAAGGTCAGAAGTTTGCACGTGAGGTTGAAGCCACACTGAATCGGGGAATTTGGGCATGATGGATTGACGGCAGGTGCGGGTGGGGTGCGTCTTCTGCAATGAATACCCGGCCGTTCGGCATGTTGGAGGCGCACGCATTGTTGGCCGTCCTGGCGTGAACCGGGTTCATGGCCCCGGAGCCTCGCCGCTCCAGGCCCGACGGAGGAGGCCGCGGACTCCATCGACGGTCACGGCACGAGGGTTTGAATATGAGTTCCGGGTTGCCAGGTCAGCCGCCCTGTCCAGATCGGTTTCCTTCAGGCCAAAGTTCGAGAGAGCGCGTGGCGCACCGAGCGATCGGGCAAACTCCCAAAGACCAAGCGCGGGGTCGTCGCATTCAAACAATTCGGCCACCGGCGCCAGCAGTTCCGAGACGGCCACCATGTTGTATGCCACTGCGTGCGGCAGGATGATCGCATGGGTTTCGGCGTGCGGCAGGTTGAAACTGCCGCCGAGCGCGTGGCACAGCTTGTGGTGAAGCCCCATGCCGACTCTGGCAAGCACTGTTCCGCATGCCCAGGCTCCGCGCTGGGATTCCTCACGTGCAGAGAGGTCTTCCGGAGCTTCGATCACCCGCGGGAGCGACGCCTTGAATGCCTTGATTCCAAAGATCGCGAGTTCGCGGTCCTCAGGTGTCCGATCATCGGCATAGAGGCCTTCCACGGCGTGGGCGATGGCGTTGAGCGCACTGGAGACAGTCATGGGCACCGGCAACGTCGCGACGAGTCCGGGATCGTAGAGAACGGTGTCCGGGCGGACCCGCGGGTTCCTGAGCGTGGTCTTGACACCGTCCTCGGTCTGGCCAACGACCGGCGTGCACTCGCTGCCCGCATAAGTGGTTGGAAGCGCAATTTGACGGATTTCGTACCGGAGCGCCAGCGCCTTGCCGAGACCGATTGTCGAGCCTCCGCCAGCCGAAAGCACGCTGTCCGCTCCGACAGATTTCAGATGCGCCAGGGCCTCCTCGGTGATCTCGACCGGCGTGTGCATTTTGGCCCTGGAGAAAACCCCGGCAGCACTGGTTCCAAGGCGTTTCGCCAGGTCCAGTCCCAGAGCTGACTTTCCGGGTGTCGTCAGCACCAGGACCCGGCGGGCTCCCAGCGAATCAACGTACTTTCCGACTGCTTTGCCAAGACCGGCACCAAAGGCGACCGACTGACCGCCTGAATATCTTGATATACTGATCACTTCTGCCTTCCTCCGGGGATTCGGTGGTATTCTGCCACGGCGAACTCCGGTTGTTGATTGAGTCTTGGTCAGGTCAATTTGCCTGATGGCCGACGTTCAAGCCGTCATCCCGGGAATTGGGGCGCTTACGACTCCGTCTCGAATGCCTGGAGCCGACGATGCGTTTGGACATGTCGGGTTCTCTCCGCACAATGACCTGCACGTCGTGCCCGTCAGTGCATGCGCAGCCGCGCAACGCGAGGGCCGGGTGATAGGCGATCGTACTGTCGTGGCGGAGGTGCGAGGCAGACAGGAAGCGGTCGACAGACCATGTCGCAGTGCCGGCATGTTTGGGCACCGACGCGAAGACACCACGGGCGATACGCCGGAAATTGCCAGCTCGAACGTGCCGAGCGAGCATCGCAGTGACAACCCCGTCCTGTGGGCGGCGGGCCTGCAGCCGCGCCGGTAGACCGGGTGGGCGCTGAAGACTGGCGCAGAGATGAGTCGGGGCAATGTCGTTCGGGACGTTTCGTCATCTTAATCGTTGAAAGCGATAAATGTATTATGGCTTGATACGACAATCACAAAGAAAAGAACCAATGAATTTCCTCGGATCGACATCAAGCCACAATGGTATGTGGTTTTTGTCAACTCAGGACATTTGGCGTCACCTGTCGCAGCGTCGCCAGCCTTGACGGCTGCATGCTTGGCAAGACACGGGTCTGAATGACAGGCCCTGCTGCCTGGCCAAAACCCTGCTTGCTCAGGACGACCGGGCGATGGCGGCCTGCACCCTGTGATTTCCGATATCGTCGCTTCCAGCGGCCTGTAACAATTTGCGCATTTCGATGATGTCCTCCGCGTACTCTTCCAGGCGCCGATCGAACCATTTGCGGTTCTTTGTGCAGATCAACGTATGCGGGCTCCCTCGCCTCAATGTCGCGCAGTCGATGGACAGTTTATTCCACGAGATCTCTTTTTCGAGATGTGACCGGACTGCCTGCACGGCCTTGAAATGATACTCGTGTTCGACCGGATCGGCACAGAAACGCTTCAGTTCACTGCAGTGGGCACAATCGCACTTGATAATGCAAGGCGTTGTCCAATCCCCCGGGGGTTCAGGCGGAAACTCGCTTCTACCGAGCAGGCGGTCTGCCGCGTGCTTCCAGAGCGTCTCATGAAAGGAGAATCGCGGCAGCTTTTCAAGCCGGTGGACGACTCCCGGGAGCGTGCGGTCGGGACACGCGAGTGTCTCGTACTGCACAATGAGTTTGGTGAAGCGATCGGCAATATCGTTGTTCTGCGGATCGACCAGGAAGGAATATACACCAAGGATCACGTCTTCGGTCAAAATGTCCGTCTTCTCACCTCTCGATTCCAGCCAAAGCAGGTCGCTTGGTAACGCATATGAATCTTTTTCCATCTGGCTCATCGCCGTTTCACCCATAAAAGAGATAACCTCGTGGCAGTGATCAGGGTGGTCCCGTTGCAGAACCATTGCAAGGGAAGCGGCGAATCCCAGCACTGCGTTCGGGTCATCTTGCATTTGGTTTGCCACGAGGGTTGGCCAGAAGGCCCTTACCGGTTCCGGGCCCAGGCGGGAGATGGCGTCACACAACGCCCTGTCCAATTTGCCACCACCGGAATATCCCGTGGGAACGACCCGTGACAGGAATGTTGATAGTGCACCAACGTCATCAAGTTCGCTGGTCAGTCGAACTCCCGTTGCGACGGATTGGACCAGATTTTCGGCGGAGTATTCTGGGTCCTCCCAGTACTCGGGGAGACGCATGACTATGTCCCTGGCAGGCGAGCCTGCATCGGTTCCCAGTCGGGAGGCTTCAGATTCCGCGAATCCGACAACTGACGGGAATCCTTCATTGCCGACGATGTCAAGGGTGTTGGCTTCCGGCCAGATGACCAAGGCCGCCAACCGGTACTCTCGTGAAATCGTTGGTGGAGCGTTGCCGATATAGTCGTCGACATCTTCGTGGGCCGGTTCGGCAAAGTCCTCCACGTTGCCTGGATCAGGGACCAGGAATGCCGGTTCGAGGCTCATTTCGCCGAGATCGTCGTGGCTGCCATCCGGTGACGCCCAACCTGCAAGGTATCGATCGTCTTCCACTATTTCATCGATCTCATAGTCAGATGAGTAATATCCATAATCGTACTCAACCAGATCGCCGATCTGTTCCACATGGACGGTCGTCGCATAAATTCTGAATCTTGCCTTTCCCGCTGCTTCCACCAGGGCTGCTGCAACCGCCGCGTCGGTGTTCTTGAGCGTGTCGAATCTCAATCCTGACTCGCTGTAGGCGTGCTCAAGAAGCAGAACGATCTTGTCCTCGGGTTTCAGGTGCCGGGACAAATGCGACAGTTCCATGGCAAGCAGGTCAGCCTGTTTCGTATAATCCGGGGCGCGAAGGGACTCTTCATCGTACGCTGCGCCTTTCAGGACGAGGTTGTATACGAGGCAGACACGGTAGCCTGATTGAAGTGGCAGGACTTCGTGCCGGCAATCGGAATAGAATGCCGCAAAGGTCAGTTCGGAGCGGTCGTCGGAATCCAGATCGATTTCGACGCTGGCGCCCTTGTGCTCGACGACGATCTTTCCTCCTGTTCCCGTCGACGGCAACGTGACTGTCAGGGTGGCAACCATTCTATCGACTTTTTCCGCATCCTGATGCGGCAGGAAAAATCCGCCGGGAGCGTAGATGAGAAGCTTGTATGGAACAGCCTTCAGATGCCCGACTGGATGTCCGAGACCATCGCAAACGTCTTTGAGAATTCGGGAAAGGGTTTCGTCCCAGCCCTTTCCGAAAATCGTCCAGTGTTCTGGATCGATTTCCCAGCTGTCGCGGATTTCCGGATCGATGACGGACTTCCTTCCCTTGCCGAACTGCGAGCGGAGGGCCCGTGCCATCAGTGACTTCGCCTGACCGTCGAGTATAGGAAACGAGACGGGCCCGACACCGTCGACGTCGAGGCTTGGAAGGGGCGTGATCAGGCGGCCGCCTGTGCAAAAATTGCCCGGCCGGTCGATCGACTTGAGAATCGTTTCAAGTCGCGCAATGCTCTCTTGGGTCTCGGGGTTCGGTTCGGAAATGTCATCAAGCGAATTTCTCATCGTGTCATGCCTTGACTGTCTTCACATCCCGGATGCGAGCTGACCGAGCCCGCCATCAGGGTTCAATGCCGTCAGCAAAAAATTGTCAAGTTGTCCGTTGTCCGTGATTTCTGTGGATCCCGTACTGCCCCGCCGTTGCAACCACTCCGTTTTTTCGGGCAAACAAACGGCCGGACCGCCGTTGCTTTGGCCAGCCTGCAACCTCCAGGAAACATCCCCATTCACAAACGCTTGAGATTCCTGATTTGCATGGTCGATCTTGCGATGGTCATGAAAAAATGTTCGGTGAGATCTCCGAAGAAACTGCCTACGAACAAGGCTTTTTGTTGGTCCGCCCTTGCGGTGCTGTAGACTGCGGGGGCTCCATCCGGCAGCCTCTTCGAATTGGCGGAGTTCCTCGTGCAGGATTTCCGGCGAATGAAAGGGGAAGAAATATCCAGCAAGCCATCTCGCGAGAAATGACGAGCACATGTGAGTAGTGTGGCTCGAGGAACACACGCAGATCACATATGACCGCGAAGAGTGTGTTGATGGCAACTGACGACAGGTGCCTCCCGGGGAGATAACTGATCCCCCCGGGGGGAACCCTTGAACACGGCTGTTCAGAAGTTCCATGAAAGATGACAGGCGCCCTTCCGTCACATGCAGAAAGACAGTCGATGAATGTTGTTGACCAGCCTCCTACACATAAGCCGAAGCTCGCAGGAGCTCCCCGGATCATGCAGTTCTATATGTGACGGTATCCGCCGGCGGAACACCAACATCTTCCAGAGTTCTGGAAAACACGACCGGTTGTAATCCTGTCCAGGAAGGCAACGCTCTCGGGTGTCGCAACGGGTGTTCCCCTAACCAGCCGCTCTCAAGGCAATCCGCATGAATGAAATGACACTTTTGGCCAGGTTGGGGCAAATCAGGGGACGTTCCGGCCTGGCCGTCTTTCCTGTTGACAGGATCGGCAACATCACGACATCACGTGGCAAAAGGGAACGGACCGGCTGGCGACGGGCGGTCCCATGAATGACCAGGGAGGAACTGAATTGAGTGTGAGTCCGCTTCGGTGCCGCAACGAGAATGGAAACACACCGGTCCATGGCGAGTGGGGCTGTGATTCCGAGTACGGCGTCCTGACCGACGTTCTTCTCGGGCCGGCCGACAACTTCCGCTGGTTGCCCACGAGTTCGATCTCGAGGGCGACGCTCAAGAGGGGCGATCGTTTCGACAGTCAGCTCGCGATGAGGCAACATCGCGAGATGGTCCAGGCCTATGAAGACGCCGGCGTCAGGGTTCACTGGCTGGAGGCTGACGAGGGACTTCCTTACCAGGTTTTCTCCCGCGATTCTTCCTTCATGACGCCTTACGGCGCGGTCGTGACGCAAATGGCCCAGTGGTGGCGCCGGGGGGAATACGCTCCCGTGATCCGTTTCTACATGGAGCAGGGAATCCCGATCTACGACATGGTCACGGCCGGGTCATTCGAAGGCGGGGATTTCGACATCATCGAGCCCGGCTGTGTCCTGATCGGTTGGTGCGGCGAACGCACCCAGGAACAGTCGGCGCACCAGGTCCGGCGCTGGTTCGAGAAGGAAGGCTGGGAGGTTCGTATCGCTCCGATCGCCGAACACTATGTGCACATCGATCTCATGGTGTGCATGCTGGCCGAAAAACTCTGTGCGGTCTGCCTCGACACCACCGATCCGGAAATCGTCGACTGGCTCAAGTCGCGGAAGATCGAGATCGTCCCGGTCAACTACCAGGATACGATGGCGCTTGCGTGCAACGTCATGTCCCTCGGCAACGACCGGGTCATCGCACCGGCCCATGCAAGGGATCTCGTGGAGCGCCTGAAGGCGCTCGGGTTTGCCGTCTACGACCCTGAGCTTGACTGTTTCACGCGCGGCGGTGGGGGCGTCCATTGCATGGCGCAGTCTCTCCGCCGCGAAGCGGCCGCATCGTGACAATCCGAACCCGGTCCGGGAACAGCGGATTGCAAGTTCCGGCACCGACTCGGGTTTCGCCGCGTCCCTGATTCGGGTTCCATGATCGCCGCGGATCATGTCCGCGGCCTTTTCGGCGATCATGATGGTCGCGGCGTAGGCATTTGACGAGATGACGAACGGCATGACCGAACTGTCGCACATTCTGAGATTCTCGATGCCGGTCAACCCCTGCTCGGGATCGACGACAGCGTCCTGGTCATCTGCCGCAACCATCCTGCACGTTTCGACCGGAGGTAGTCGGTTTTCGCATTCCTGCATGCGAATTCGATGATGTCCTCATCGGTTTCCGCTTCACGTCCCGGATAGACTTCCGCGCTGATGAACGGTCGGAACGCGGGCTCCGCCATGATCCGCCCTCCGAGACGGAACCCGGCAGTGGTTCGGCGAACCGGGCCTTGCAACGAGCAGGAAGTCAATTCGATACGGAAGCCTCCTTGCGGTGGGCCTCGGCCAGTTCGGCCATGCTGTTGAAACGGAAATCAAATCCGGGTTCTCCCGCTGGCGGCATGGTCGCGCCGAACCCCGGCTTTTCGTGACGGCGGTAGATCCAGCAGTTGGCGAGGCCAAGCGATCGTGCCGGGACATGGTCATGGAACTGGCTCTCCGCGACATGGAGAATATCGGACCGGCCGTAGCCGGCGCGCGCGAGGGCCGAAAGCATGTAGTCGAAGTTTTTCCCGTCCGGTTTGTACGATCCGATGTCCTCAGCGGTGAAGACGAAGTCGAACTCGACGCCAAGCCTTGCCTTGCTGAATTCAAAACTGGCGTTGTCGGTATTGGTCAGGACGGCCAGCCGGAAATGTTCCTTCAGGTAAGCCAGCGCACCGGGGCTGTCATGAAAGGCGGGCCAGTTTCCGATGGCCCTGCCGTAGGCCCTGCATTCTTCCAATGTCGTGCCGATCCCCCATTCCTCTCCGAGGCGGCGGTACACGACCGCGAGGAGGTCACGGTACAAACGGGTCGGCGTCCGTCTTTGCGCTTGTGACTCATGGTAGGCGTGTGCTTCCAGGATTTCGTCGGTTGACAGGGATCGGCCGACCTTGCCCGTGAGCGGTCTCAGGGCGTTGATCATTCCGGATTCCCAGTCGATCAGCGTGCCATAGACATCGAAAGTCAAGATCCTGAATTCGTTAATCCTTAACCGCATGCGAATCTCCGCCGAATCTGCTGCATCATGCCCTGTGATCACGACCTATTCGCTTCGTCAGTTGTGATCAATCCGCCAACACCCGAGCTGGAACGCGATCGTGAGCGTCTGCCTGCCTCGTTGCCCGGGCGGGACAGGGCGCCGGCAGTCAGCGTTTCTCACGAGCTTCATCGCTCATTTGCGCCCATTGGGATTGAAGCCCGGATGGTCGACGATGAAATGCCGTTTTCGGCCCATCTTGATACATGCTGAAGCCTTTCTCGACAGTGCAGTTGTCGAGATTCCTCGGGGTCCCAGCGCGTGGGTTATCCAGCCAATGGCTTTTGAGAACGGTGTAGATCATGCTGGCGGGCCGTCCTTCGCATTTGTGCGGGACGACGGAAGTTCACCCATTCATCGTATTGTCTTCGAGGTCGAAGGGACCATTGACGCGCGGCTCGGTTCCTATCGCCTGGGAGCATGTTTCGGTGGGGAATTATATGGGGATTTCGTCGATAACTTGACATTCATTCCGCCTGTTCCTGATCGGAAGGCAGTGCGGCGCGCCATGACTGAATCTGCATCTGCAGGTCCGTGCTGAAACCGACCCCCTCTCAACCCTCGGTGCCAATTCGGGCGAAAGCGAGGCGTTGCCGTTCAGCCGGTCAGAGAGTGTCGCACACCGCACGTCGATGATCCGGGACTCCGCCAAAACGCTCAACCCAAACTCCTCAAAAGTCTCGATCCGGATGAATGTGCCGGGGTGCGGAGGCGTCATCTGTGGTGGTCGTCCGAGATCAAGCATTCAATTGCGCCGTCCCGTTCCTCGAACGTGTCCCGCCACTTTCCCGATTCAGCCCAGTGTGTCGACAAGTCCGGCTTCGGAGATTCTCTGGTCCCGCGTCAGAAGCGTTGCTCCAATTACCCGAGCCGTCGCCACCAAAATGCGGTCGGCCGGGTCGCGATGAAAGGACTCCGGTAGGGACGCCAATTCGGCTGCCACCGCCGGAGACATTCCGTGGCGGCGTACCAGCGGAGGTGCGACCGCCTTCTCCAGCCACTCCCGAAGGGGAATCGTCAAGTGAATGCGGCCCAGACTATGCAGCGTCGCAACTTCCCAGAGGGAAATGTCGGAAACCTGCAGCTGCGTCACTGCGTCGGCGGCCGCGATGACCTTCCACTGGTTCTGAGATAACCGGTCGTGGTCACCGTGCCACCAAAGCAGTACATGGGTGTCGAGCAACGCCTTCACTGTCCGAGGCTTTCCCAATTCTCCTCGGGAAGCACCGGCTCCACAACGTCGTCGACAATGATGACCGTACCCTCCATTTCCGTTTGGGCATACTGCTCGCCATCACCGGTCACGCGTGACAGCTCGGCGACGGGTCGACCGCGTTTCAGAATCACGACCCGCTCGCCGGTATCACGGACGTTGTCGAGAATGGCGAGACATCGCGCCTTGAAGTCGGATGCGTTTATCTTGATCATATGACCAGTTTTTATGACCGGTCACATTGTTCGTCAAAGCCTGCCGCTGAACACATCGGATTACTCCACGCTGCCTTTCCGGGTTGGCTTCAAGGAACCGGATCAAGTAGTCGACCTGACCGTCATCTTGACGAGAGCACTGGGTATTCGGAATTTGGTCCCCATCGAACTATGTTGATTGGCGGTCTACCCCTTGCCATCGGTGTCGCCGCGAACGGGGCTGGAGATCATGCCTTTGGCGATCAGCAGGTTACGGACAGGAGCAAACGTGGCAACGTTCACGCTGAGGGTTAGAGTGAAATCTTCGGAATGAAGAGACCCTGTGCCGAGTTTTGCCACAGTGCGAAAGTAACGGTTCTGGGCAGGCATCAGGCGATCAAATCACACACGGAAGAAACCTGCTTCGGGCTCGGCCACTGCTTCGCGTTGCGCGTTTCAATGCGTCTTTCTTGTTTTGCGGTTGCATTTCGGATGGCCATTTTCTCGCTTCGTCTCGTGGAGTGGCGCCGCGTCGTGATTCTCAGGGATTTGGAAAGTGATGAAGCCTGTGCGCTTCACGGCCTGCCGCCCCATTTCGGGCATCGCCTCCCATCCTCCGTCTCAAGGATTTCGGTTGCTTGCGCCTGACGGCCTCCGGTTCCTTTTGCATCACACGTTTCAGCGCCGCAACCAGGCCGATGCCCCTTCGCGTTCCCTGTTCCCACGTACGGTAACCGGGCAGGATCATATCGACCGACGGAGCCATCTAAGCGACCGATCACTGTTCTACTACGGCGAACAACTGGCTCTTCGTCGAGACAGTGGTCTGGAGCACCCTGACATGATCGCCGTGGCGTGACGTTCCGGAGCGTTTCGACAACTGGATCTGCGTATTCAAATGGTTCTGTCGCCGAGCTCTTGCAGGTGTTTTCGGTTTCTTTTCGGAAAAGTTCGACTTCGAGTACTCAGTCGAGGTTTGTTCTTCGACAAATACGACCTTTATTCAGCCAAAGCCATCAACCATAAACAGGTGGCCTCGTTGAAACCGCTGAATACGGACACATTGGCGAAGTCTTGGAGGCGCATGCAGGTCACGCGAACATCCAGTCGATCCTCGAATTCCATGCCGCATTTGCTTGGATTGGTCACAACGTTGGATATCTCCGGGAAACCGGAACTGGTATGGCGACTTCCGGTGATCCATGACCCGTAGGCAAAAAATTCAAAAAATCGTTGGTGATAGCGGTTTCAACTGTCGCAGTCCCGGCAATTGCGATTGCCGTCCCGTGGTTTGTCATTCGTGGAGATTTCATGCGTGTCAGCAAGGTTTGTCAACGCTGGGGCGAACAAACCCTCGATGGCGAGGCGTTCAGGGCTGCGGAAAACGATGAAAGCGTGAGAACCCGGATTGGCCTGTGCGCTGCTCAGGAACCAGGATGACTATGTCGGCGTGCATCGCCGGGAAATACTCGAGACAACATTCGGTGATCAGACAGGATACTCCTCCTACACTGCAGGGTCACCAGCATACGAAATCGAGTCCGGCAGGACACGGGACCAGGGTTCATGGCAAATCGTGTTCCGGATCAACAAGTTCGGGGAAGTAAAGGAGATCGTCGTTCACAAGCCTTTCTTCTGAAGGAGATCCACATGAATGGTGACCGGAACAGAACCGGCCACGACCGCCGAATCCGGAATTTGGCCATCGCGAGCATTTGCTTACCGTTCCTTGTCTTTCCACTTGGACCGGTTGCGATCGTTCTCAACGACATCATTGGCCCATCGACGAGCTTGCTCGAATTGTTGCCGGTGTTCGGGATCGTGCTTCCGGCCGCGGGAGGGGTTTGCGGGCACATTGCCTTGAAGAGAATCGGCGCGAGATCGACCGGAGGATGCGGGAAAGTTCAAGCGACTGGCCAAGGTCGGGGCCGTAGTCGGTTATGGCTTCGTGGTTGCCTGGGTTTTGATATTCGTGATCATTTGGTATGTCATTCGCGGAGATTTCATGCGTGTCAGCAAGGTTTGTCAACGCTGGGGCGAACAAACCCTTGATGTCGAGGCGTTCAGGGCTGCGGAAAACGATGAAAGCGTGAGAGCCCGGATGGCCTGCGCGCTGCTCAGGAACCAGGATGACTATGTCGGCGTACATCGCCGGGAAATATTCGAGACATTCGGCGATCAGACAGGATACTCCGGCTACACCGAAGGGTCACCAGCATACGAAATCGAGTCCGGCAGGACACGGGACCAGGGTTCATGGCAAATCGTGTTCCGGATCAACAAGTTCGGGGAAGTAAAGGAGATCGTCGTTCACAAGCCTTTCTTCTGAAGGAGATCCACATGAATGGTGACCGGAACAGAACCGGCCACGACCGCCGAATCCGGAATTTGGCCATCGCGAGCATTTGCTTACCGTTCATTGTCTTTCCATTTGGACCGGTTGCGATCGTTCTCAACGACATCATTGGCCCATCGACGAGCTTGCTCGAATTGTTGCCGGTGTTCGGGATCGTGCTTCCGGCCGCGGGAGGGGTTTGCGGGCACATTGCCTTGAAGAGAATCGGCGCGAGATCGACCGGAGGCTGCGGGAAAGTTCAAGCGACTGGCCAAGGTCGGGACCGTAGTCGGTTATGGATTCTTGGTTGCCTAGGATTTGATATTCGCGAACATTTGGTTTTTCATCCTGCCCCACGCATTCAACATTCACTTAATGTGATCGGGGGCCATTTTCGGCCTGCCGGTTACCCGAAGAATCGCAACCCAACACGAAATCCATGAGAAATCACTGCCGCACGCGGCGGAACCAGCCCCGCATTGCTCTTTGCGATGCCGCTGCTGCGCTCTTTGGCCGGATGCGGCGACCCCGAAACGGGAACGGTTACACGACAGGAATTGGCAACAGCCGCTCAAACCAGACAGCGGAGCATCCTGCGTTCGCCGCCGTGCGACCTGGCCAGCACCGTGGCTACTCCGCAGACACCACAACCTTCCATCCAAATCGGCGACAACAGGACTCTGAAACAGAAGAACGGAAACAAAAGGATTGCTACGATGGAATCGGTAAAATAGGAAAAAGAGCGGCAATCCAACGAGAGTGCTTTTTCCTGCCACCTACAGCGTTGCAAGAATTCCTTTGTTCCGCCAGGCGATATATCCTTACCGCGCCGACTCCATTCCGCGACAGGCAAAGGAAATGCTGATGCGAGACGTCATGAGACGACGGATTCCTCATTTCAAAACCACGAGTTGATGGGCGCGACATGTCGTTGACATTCGCGAACTGCAACTCCCTGTTGCCGCTGTCAGCCGCGAAAAAACACTCCGGCGACCGGACCCGGTCTAATGCCCCGTGTGTCTCGGCCGGACTGCTGGCCGCAACGGGAGTCCTGGTTTCGAGCCCTGCTACAGCCCATGTGTCGGAGCAGGCACTCGTTCTCCTCTTGCCGACGGACGTCTATATCGCGGCAGGGATCGCCGTGGTCGTGCTGACCATCCTGGTCCTTGCGTATCTTCCTTCGCGGATTTCGGCGGGACTCTTTCGAACCTTCAGTCTCGGGGGAGTGCCTGACATCAGGATTGTCTCCGGCGGCACCAGCCTGTTTTTTCTCGCGGTCCTGACGGGCCTGGTTTTCTCCGGTTTCATGGGTTCGCGCGACCCGCTCGAAAACCCGCTTCCATTGTTCATCTGGACAGTCTGGTGGATGGCTTTCATCGCCTGCCAGGGAACGCTCGGAAACCTCTGGTACTGGGTCAATCCGTGGACGGGGTTGCATTGCCTGCTTTCCCCTGTGCTCGACAGGTTCCCGCGGCCCGAGCTTCCCGGCCGCCTCGGCGCGTGGCCGGGCGTGGCGCTGTTCTTTGTCTTCGGTGCGTTCTTCCTGGCCTATCCCGCGCCGGACGATCCCGAACGCCTCGCCTGGGTGGTCCTGGCGTATGTCATGTTCACTTTCGTCGGGATGTTCGTGTTCGGGGCGGATGCATGGCTGGAACGGTGCGAGTGCTTCACCATGCTGCTTCGCGCATACGCGCGCCTTGCACCGGTTTCGCCCGGAATCAGCGAAAGCAGGATTGGATTTCCCGGCTGGTCGGTCGTCACTTCGCCGGCCCTGTCTTCGAGCCAGGCGGTGTTTGTCCTGGTCATTCTCGGTATCGGCAGTTTCGACGGGCTCAACGAGACCTTCTGGTGGCTCGCGAAGCTCGGCGTGAACCCGCTGGAGTTTCCCGGCCGCTCGGCGATCGTCGGTGAAACCGTTTTCGGCCTTGCGGGCGCGAACGTTCTCCTTGTCTGTGTGTTCGCGGGATGCGTCCAGGCAGGTCTGTTCCTTCTGAAACGGGTGGGATTCGACAGTTCTGTCGGATTTTGCGAGGCATTCGGGCGCCTGGCGCTGTCGATCATCCCGATCGCGTTCGGGTACCATATCGCCCATTTCCTCACGGCGTTTCTGGTCAACGGCCAGTACGCCCTGGTCGCGTTCTCCGATCCGTTCTCGACCGGTGCGAATTACCTGGGATTCGCGGACACTCACGTCACGACCGGTTTCTTCAATTCACTCGATTCCGTACGCGTCATCTGGTTGACGCAGGCCGGCGCCGTCATCGTCGGCCACGTCGTCGCCATCCTTCTGGCCCATGCGATCGCCGTCGACATGTTCGGATCGCGGCTTGCGGCCGTGACCAGTCAGGTTCCGATGGCCACCTTCATGGTCTTCTACACGCTCCTGGGCCTTTGGCTGCTGGCATCCCCGCGCGGTGCCTGACCCGGCACCGCGTCGCCCGGTTCCCGAACGTCACGCGACGGGAATGCAGACTTCGGTAACGAGGTCTTCCGGGGCGACTTCGAGCGGCGAATTCAGATAGATTTCCATGCAGGGCCGGTCGGCCATCCTCTCTTCACTGGCCGGAAGCCACTCCGAAAACATCCTCATGTACACGTCCCTGAGACCGGAATAAGGGCCGCGATAGGTGAAAACGGCGAACCGTCCACCTTCGATCTCCTCGTAGACGATGCCATCGGGGGGCTGGATGTCCGTCTCGAGCGCAATGCAGGCATCGGAACGCAGGTCTTCCGGAGCGACAAAGTCGGGATTGTCCCAGGAAAGCATGAACACGCGGGTGAACGGGCTTCCGGTTGTTCCCGCCCATTGGGCGAGGCGTTCGAAGCAGGGGCCGATCTGGTCATACGGACCGACGTGGCGGATCCTGGCGGCCTTCGTGCTGTCAATGGTCCTGATCGATACGTCCATCTCGGCGTGTCCTTTCCCGTTGTCTCGTCCTGATGCCCGCCGTTACGCGAAAATCAGCATGTGGTGAAGCCCGGATCTTCCGGGATCAAGTCCCGGAGCCATGGTTTGGCGACGGGTGCGTGCGACCCGAAGGGCACGGTGAGCGTGCGGCGTCCATCGCATCTCCGTTCTTGCCGTCCGGAAAGGGTCGTTGGTCGTCCACGGTGAACTCCGGTCGCCTTGTCTGATCCGCCTGGAGCTACGAAATCCGTCCACGCGGGTCACGCGGCGGCTGTTTACCGCCTGCCCGGTGACTGGCCAGCGGAACAAATCGGTCGGGCGAAGTCTGGCGATCCCGGGCCCGCCTTTTCAGAGCGTGGAAAAAACTGGACAATCCGGCCGGTTGCTCACAATATCGGAAAGATGAATTCTCGGTGCGCAAGTGGGTCTGTGTCCGCGCTCCGAACTGACAGAAAGGAGAACTCCCATGCTCGACAAGAGGCCGAAACCAGGGCTTTCCACGGGAACCATGACAAGGAGACAGGCCGTCGGCGGCCTCGCCGCCGGGGCCGGAGTCGTCGGCGTCGCGGGGTCGTTGCCCCTGGCTGCACGATACGCTCAAGCCCAAAGTTCGGAACCGATCCGGATCGGGTTCCAGGTCCACCGAACCGGAATCGGGGCCGCCTACGGACGCTGGTACGACCGTACGACCGAAGCCTCAGTGAAACGTATCAACGACGCCGGCGGAATCAACGGGCGACCCGTTGAGATCGTCGCGGAAGATGACGGGACCGACCCGAAGAGAGGGGCCGAAGTTGTCGAGAAATTCGCCACCCAGCACAATTGCGACATTGCCTTCGGAACCCTGTTCAGCCACGTCGTGATCGGTTCCGCGCCAAGGGCCGGGGAGCTGAAACTCCCTTACTTCGTCGTTTCCGAAGGCCATCATGTCGCCAGCGGAATCCTCAACCGGTACACCTTGCAACCGGGGATCACCGACGTGAAAAGCCAGGTCGAGGCGATGGGACCGTACGTTGCCGAAAACCTCGGCAAGAAAATCACAATGATCTTTCCCGATTTCGCCTTTGGCCACGACCACAGGGACTACTTCTCGGCCTCCGTCGAGCGGCAGGGCGGCACCGTCATCGAGAAGATCGCGATCCCGCCGACGGAGACGTCGTTCACCAAGTATTTCCCGAAAATCCCGCAGGATACCGAAGTCGTCTACCACGTCATGGTGGGGCCGGCGGTCCTGACGTTTGTCAAGGAACTCGGCGAATTCTTCGGCCCGAGCAGTCCTGAGATATTCGGGTTCATCGACAGTCTCGAGGCCGTCGACATAACCAGCCCCGGCCTTGAATTCCTCGAAGGCAGCTACTTCTGGGAAGGCTTTCCGCGCTATGCCCAGGCCGACCAGACGGAATACGACAAGGTGTACCGGGCAGCCGTCGGGGTCGATGACAACGGGGCGTCCGTTTCGGATCCGAAAGACGTGTCGACCTACGCCCACATGTTCGGGTGCTGGGAAACCCTGAACATCGTCAAGGCGGGCATGGAGGCCTCGGGTTATTCGGGGCCGGACGACCGGGCTGCCCTGATCGAGGCGGTCGAGGCGATGACCGATCTTCCCCATTCCGAGGACCATCCGCAGGGGGCGAAGGTCTTCAACGGGCGCACGCACCAGGTGTTCGGCCACCAGTACATTTCCCGGGTCGCCGGGGGCCGGCTCGATGTCGTGCACACGACCTCGATCGAGGATACGTTCTACGAAGACGAGACCGACTACACGGCGCAAGCCTTCTGAGTCGAACCGGTTCTCGAACACCAAAGTCCGGTAATGGATGGGGGCTGACATCATGGATTTTGGCCCCCATCTGGTTCTGGCGACGCTCGAAGGCGCGATCACGGCTGCGGTCATTTCCCTGACCGCCGTCGGTCTCAGCATCGTTTTCGGAGTCATGCGCGTCGTCAATGTTGCCCACGGCGAGTTCTTCATGCTCGGTGCCGTCATCGCCTGGTGGGTGGTGACGGTCGTTGGAGGGCACCCCGCACTCGGATTCGTCGTCGCACTCGTCGTCGCGCCTTTCCTTACGGGAGTCATCGCTGTCATCGCGGACTGGTTCGTGCTGAAGCGGATAGCCTACGATCCCGAACGCACGATCGTCGCGACGATCGGGCTTCTGTACATCATCCAGCAGTCGATGCTGATGACCTTCGGGCCGGATGCCCGACCGGTCGAACCGCCGTTCAATCAACGGCTCGCGATTCCCTGGATCGAGTATGGCGATGCCGGCTTCGCGCTCATCTGGCCCTGGGGGCTTGGCACCACGACCTACAAGCTGGCGGTCATTGCAGCGGCGGTCGTCGTGCTCGCGGGGTTGTGGCTCGTGATGAAAAGGACACGCCTCGGCCTCGTCATGCGGGCCACCCGGCTCGACAGCGAAATGGCGCTCGCATTCGGTATTCCGGTGAACCGGGTCTATGCGCTGGTTTTCGGGCTCGGCGCCGGGCTCGCGGCGCTGGGGGCCGTCTTGATCGTCCCGATTCAACAGGCGCATTACCTCATGGGAGGCGACCCGCTCCTGCTGTCGTTCATCGCCGTGATCATCGGGGGGCTCGGCAGCCTGCCCGGGACGCTGCTTGCCGCCGTTCTCATCGGCATGAGCGACGGAATCATCTCGGTCTTCTTTTCCCCGACGCTGGCGAAGATCTTCGCCACCTTGCTGGTTGCCTTCGTCCTGGTATTCCGGCCCGAGGGGCTGTTCGGGCGGCGAAGGTCATGAACGGGCCGTCAACCAGGTATCGCTCGCCGGTGCTCCACGGATGCGTCGTCGCCGCCCTGTTTCTGCTCCATTTCGTTCTTCCCGATTACCACGAGGGGAATCTTGCAAGAATCATGGTCCTGGCCGTGTTCGCGATGGGGTACAATGTCCTGTTCGGGTACACCGGGCTCCTCAGTCTCGGACATGCATTGTTCTTTGCCGCCGGGATGTACGGGCTCGGCCTGCCGATGCACCTGTTCGGAGCCACCCCGGCGCCAGCATTCCTGGCGGGGATCGCCAGCGCGCTGATCGTCTCGGCCGTCATCGGGTTCCTTGCGCTGAGGACCAGTGGCGTCGCGTTCATGATCGTCACACTCATGTTCGCGCAGGCGGGGTTCCTGACGATTCTCCTCTTCGGTGAATACACCCGCGGCGACGAAGGATTCGTCATCCAGCAGGCGGCCCGTTCGATCGCCGGGATCGATCTGACGGATCCGGGAAACCGGTATTTTGCCGCGCTGATGCTGTTTTCCGTTTGTTTCGTGTTCATGGCGTGGCTGGTCGAGACGCCTTTCGGCAGGTGCCTGGTCGCGATCCGGGAAAACGAGGAACGCGCGCAGCTGCTCGGTTACGACGTCCTGAAACACAAACTGGTCGCCGTCATCATTTCAGGAACCATGTCCGGGGCCTCCGGCGCCGCCTATGCACTCCTGTTCGGATACGCCGGCGCCACCTTCGCATCTGTCCAGTACTCGATCTATCCGCTCCTCTGGGTGTTGCTCGGCGGGGCGGGCACGACGATCGGGCCCCTGGCAGGCACGATCTTCATGTTCTACCTGATCGACCTGTCCAGCGGCGTGACGTCGGCTTACCTGCTGCTGGCGGGCCTGGCGCTGGTGCTGCTGACGCTCTTCGCGCCGCAAGGGCTCGCCGGAGAAATGAAACGGCGCATGTTGCCATGGTTGCCGTGACCCTGCTCTCGACGCGCGGCCTCTCCAAGAACTTCGGCGGGCTTCATGCGGTCGAGGATGTCGACTTCGTCCTCCCCGAAGGGCAGGTCCGGGCGCTGATCGGTCCCAACGGCGCCGGCAAGTCGACATTTGTCGGCATGCTGTGCGGCCGGATCCGGGAAACACGCGGTGAGGTGCATTTTTCGGGCCAGGACATCACGGGGCTGCCGGCGCACCGGCGCATCGGCCTCGGAATGGCCTATACATTCCAGATCACCTCGGTCTTTTCCCGGTTGTCCCTGCACGAAAACGTCGCTCTCGCCGTGCGCCGGAACCGGGAGAGGCCCAACCGGCAGGAGGTCGACAGCAAGGTCGGTTCCGTTCTCGAACGGGTCGGGCTCCGTGACCGTTCCGGGCAGGCGGCCGGAGACCTGAGCTACGGGCACCAGAGGCTGCTGGAAATCGCCATGGGTCTCGGACAGGAGCCGCGGCTCTTCATCCTCGACGAACCGACGCAGGGGCTGGCCGACAGCGAGGTCGAGTCCTTCAAGAACCTGATTCGTGACCTCGGCCGCGAGATCACAATTCTGCTGATCGAGCACAACATGAGCGTTGTCATGGAAACCGCCGAGTACATCACCGTACTCGATTCGGGCGCGGTGCTCGCCGAGGGGAAGCCTGCCGAGATCAGGGCGAATCCGGCCGTGCAGGCCGCCTACCTCGGATCTGGTCCGCCCTGCTGAGCCATGCTCACCGTTCAGGACATTTGCGTGGCATACGGACGGGTACAGGCCTTGTTCGGCGTTACATTCTCGGTTTCTCCCGGTGAAATCCTCTGCCTGATGGGCCGTAACGGTGCGGGAAAAACGACGGTCCTCAAGTCCGTCATGAACCATCTGCCGTTGATTTCCGGGCAGGTCAGTCTCGGCGACACGGTCATCAGCGACCTCCCGGCAGAACGGATCCCGAAACTCGGTATCGGATACATACCGCAGGGGCGGCGCCTGTTTTCCGAGTTGACCGTGGACGAGAACCTCGAGGTCGGCCTGATGGCGCGGGGGCTCGGCCGCGCGACGAAAGAGCAGGTCCTTGAGCTCTTTCCCCGGCTCAGGGAGCGTCTGCGCCAGCAGGCGTCAACCCTTTCCGGAGGCGAGCAGCAGATGCTCGCGTTGGCCCGGGCCTTCTGCGTTGAACCAAGGGTCCTGCTGCTCGACGAGCCGACCGAAGGCCTTCAGCCATCGATGATTGAACTGATCCGGGATGTCGTCGTGCGGAAGAAACGGGACAATGTCGCGATCGTCCTGGTCGAACAGCGGGTCGATGCAGTGATCTCGATCGCCGACCGGGTTGCATTCATCGAGGACGGACGCAGCCGCGAGACCGTCCACGCCTCCGCTCTGGTTGATGACCATGATCGCCTGTCGCGCTATCTCGGGGTCTGAACGTGTTATCGTGCGGCGTGTTCCCCGGGGACTCCGGCGGAACGGATCATGAGAAATGAATGTTGGTCCGTTGGCCCATCGCGGCTTTGACGGGGCAGAATAGCAACGGACAATGGACCGTTGGAGCGGTTACTGGAATGAATGCGCGAAAAAATTCGCATTCAGTGTCAATCCGCAAGCGGTAGGCTCGCCATGTCAGACGCCATCGACCCGCTCGTTTTTCTCGATCCGACGGACCCAATTCCCATGACCATGGTGGATGACTTTCCGAGCTGGCAAAACAACCGCAACAATTCCATTCTTGCCCACGGTTTCAGGCCGCTTGGAGAAAACGATTGGAAGCGGGCTCGCACCTGGATTTTGCAAAGGCGTGAAGACTTGTGGCAAGAACGGCTTGGGCAGCAATCGTCGGATCAGTTGCCGGACCAGTTACCGAATATTCGATGTCCTTGCCAAGTGCCTGATCGGAACCGGCGGGCAAGGGTGTCAGACAGATTCGTGCCGAAATAGACGGCGATTACGGTGAACGGAAGCGGCCGGATCGCAGGATGCTTGGCATCGGATTTTTCGGCGCGCTGGCAAATCCCGTACCTGCTCTTCGTGTTCACTTTCACGCCCATCTTGAGCCGATTGCACGGTTTCACCACGCTGTCTGGCCGCTCTTTGCAGTGTGCAGGAGGAATCGCACGGCTGAACGGTGGACTTGGAGCCCGGAGAACCGGGAAAAGTCACGGGCGACGGTCGCGCGGCGTGTCGCCCGGTTCGACGCGACCGTTGTCGCTAAAGTTCGGCAGATGCGCTGCGAAGGCGCCATGTATCGCGAGATCGCTGCGGCGCTCCAGGGATGACTTTCCGGTGACCGACCTGAATCCACGAATTTGGACTTGGGTCGGGATGACGCCGAACACAGATGCTGCCGGCCCAGACCCGCCTGCGCGGGTCGGGTGTACTCTGCAGACACCGGCAAAAGGCATTCGGAGGCAAGGAAATTGGCCTGATTTGACTGGGATTGTCCAGGGGCGCCCCTTCCCCTCCACAGAACTGAACGTGCGCGTATTGGAGCATCCGGTTCCTCACTTGTCGGACGAACCTGGCCAAAGAGGCGTCACCACAGCGGCAATGACTGTTGTGTCACATTGGCCCGTATGTGCGCGAGGGCGGTAATTCCGGGCGATCCGCGGCACCGGACACTTCCCGTGACTGATTGGCCGGCCGGGAACTGTGATTCCGTTAGTCGAATTCTTCGGGACCGGACAATAACTCGCCGAGTCCAGCAATAGTCATTTCTAGGCGCGTCGCGATCACGGCGCGCTGTTCCAGGGCAGCAGCAATGGTCGCGACATCTGCCGGTAGAGGCGCCCCATCAACGGCGGCGGTCCGGAGTTGGTCGGCCAGTTGCCTGCTCCGCACCGCCATCTTGCGGGCCAGCCGCGTGGCACCAGCCGAGAGCGCCGGGTCCGCGGCCGCGTTCTTGATTTCCGCTGTCCAAAGGGCAACCATTTGTACGCAGCGCCGACCTGCGATTTCGCAATCCCCCGGCTCCACGCCCATGTAATCTGCCATGTGGTGGCGGCGGCTATCGCCGTTGAGGGCCACGGCATGTGCCCGGAGTTCGGCATCGGCCAGCCGTTCTGCGAGTCTCTGCACGTCATGCGTCCGCGGAACGTCGCAGCCGCGCCGATACAGCATCGCTTTGACGAGGTGCTCTGCTGCCTGTGACGACGACGCGACAAAGAGCTGCGTTTCCTTCACACCACCCTGAGCCGCGACGAGGGTCAACTGGGTTGCAGCGTTGACGAGATACGCCAGCGACCCGTCCATCCAATCGGTGAATTCCTGCTCCTGCATGGGCGGATTTTCCTCCGTGGCAGGCCTGTTCCAGTTTCCGGCGACAACGCGGCCCTGGCGGGCAATATGGTAGGCGATGTGGCCCGGTGCATTGCACTTGCGCCGCAGCAGGGCTTCGGGCAGCGCCAGGGTCTGGACGTGGAACCGCTCGTCCAGCATTTCCAGCGGGACGTCGCCCGGTACCCGGTTCGCCGCCCGCGTGATGAACGCGATATCCCAATCGCTGTCCGGCCGGTTGTCGCCGCGGGCACGCGAGCCGAACAGCACGGCAGCCATCGCTTCCGGCCACGCCCGGAGCGTCTCTTCCGCCGCACGGCAGATCTGTCTCTCTGTCATCGCTTCGTTCACGGCCCGAACTTGCACGGATTTGCCACCGGGTTCAACCGGACCACCGCATGGTCATGCCACCGGGATTTGAGATCCATCCATCGTTTCAGGTCTGTCCTGCGCATTGCGGCGTCACCACGGCTGCGTTCGTGGATGATCCGTCGTACCAGTGATGATCTTCGGCCACTGGCACCGCTCGGCGTCCGCCGTCGTCGATGGCACGCGGTTCCAGTGCCTGGGCGAACTCCGGCACTGTTCGGTGATGCGTCGCGAGGGCCGGCCGGACAGGCTGCGCGGCGGCCCCCATGCCTTCCGCATGTGCCATTCGACGAGGTAGGCGAGCATGCAGATGAAGAAGTGGGCGCGGACCCGGAGTTCGAGGCGGAAGAAACGGGACAATGTCGTGATCGCCCTCGTCGAACAGCGGGTCGATGTGGTGATGTCGATCGCCGACCGCTGCGGCGCTCCAGGGATGCCTTTCCGGTGACCGACCAAAATCCACGAATTTGTCCTTGGGTCGGGCTGACGCCAAACACAGATGCTGCCGGAATCGATCCCGAGCCCGTCGCCGCTTGACTGACAATGAATTTTTTGGCAAAAAATCCTTTGCCAAAACGCGTATTGCCAGAGCGAAACGACGCTCCGTTGGCAAGACACCATTCAGGGAGAGATGCGAGTGCGCAACATAATCGGTCAGGCTGTCGTTGGCGATGATCTTTTTGGTCGCGAATACGAACTGAAACGCCTTCGAGAAATGCTCGACCAGGGGGAGCATGTCTTGATGCTTGCCCCGAGACGCGTCGGGAAGACCAGTCTCATGCTGGAACTAAAGCGCGAACCGCCTGCAAACTGGGAAGTGATTTATGTAAATGTTGAAGGCGGTGAAAACCCGACGGACTGCATCGCAGCCATACTTGCTTCCCTGGCGGCAATCCCACAATACAGAAGCCGTTTCCAAAAAATCCCATTTTCAAGTGCGATAAGGGAAGTGTTGCAGGCTTTTCAATCGGCCACCATAGATATCGACGTGTTAAAGATAGAACTTCGGGGAGCGATCGGCCGAGATTGGGACTCCGCAGCTGCTCAACTTCAAGCCCGACTCATGAAGTTGCCAAGCGCACAAGACAACTTGCTCATCATTATCGATGAGTTGCCGGTGTTGATTTCACGAATGCTCAGAATGCCGGAAGGACGAAACGACGCCGAAATCTTGCTCTCTCGGTTGCGCTATTGGCGTCAAGGACCGGAATTTCGCGGTGCTCTTTGCACATTGGTGGGTGGCTCGATTGGACTCGAAGGCGTCCTCCGTCGCGCCGGCTTGTCAGGGTCCATAAATGATTTGGCGCCATTCCGCTTGGAAGCCTGGGATCCCGGCACGGCCGTCACGTTCCTGAAAGAGCTCGGCAAAACATATGAGTTCGCTCTCGGAGACAATGACATTTCGTCGATACTGGGGTTGCTGCAAGATCCCGTTCCCTATCATGTTCAACTGTTCTTTGCCGCACTACGTGATCACTGCAAAGGTGATGTGGCCTGTGTTTCAAAGGAGGTCATCGAACGTACCTTTTCGGAACGACTCGCGGGAGCCAGTGGCACCGCGCATTTGGACCATTACGCGACCCGTCTTGAAATCGCACTTGAACCCAACGAATACGAGGTTGCTTGTGCTGTCCTGGATCACCTGTCCCGGTACAGGAACGGGACTGACTTGAGGCAACTTGATACGCTGCAGCAACAGGGAGCTGGCGTGTTCAGGTCAGTCCTCCGGATTTTGAAAGCCGATTCCTATCTTATCGAGCAGGGACAGTTATGGCGCTTTCGGTCAAACCTCTTGCGTGAGTGGTGGGAAAGGCACCACCATTCGGGAACCTCAATTTGACACGTCGAAGGCTTTATAATCCGGCTCAGTTGTCCGATGACGAATTGAAGGCGTCCTTCATCGCGCGGCACGACACGCTGGACCAGTTATTGCAATTGTTGAGAGAACAAGACGATGGTTCCCCGTGCCAGCACGTATTGCTTGTCGGGCCCAGAGGCATGGGCAAGACCACGCTTGGCCTTCGTTTCTTGTACGCAATCTCGGATACTCCAGCGCTTTGTGAAAAGTGGCAGCCCGTAGCCTTTCATGAAGAAAGCTATGGAATCTGTGATGTCGCGGACTTCTGGATCGCAGCCCTTCACCACCTTGCACGAACCACGGGGGACGCCCAATGGTCTGAGAAGGCGGATGCACTACTAGAAGACGAAACAAACCCGGCGCGCCTGGCAGCATATGCGCGTGCGGCCCTGATGGATTATTGCCAGTCCTCCGGAAAGAGGCTGATCCTTTTCGTGGAGAATATCGACATTGTTCTTGAACAGTTTGGTGATGAGCGTGAAGTCCATACTCTTCGCGCCAGCCTGATGGAGAGTTCGGAAATCATGCTGGTCGGGTCGGCGAATACGGTATTCGGGGGCATTCGGAGCCACGGTGAGCCTTTCTACGGGTTCTTTCGCCTGTTCATTCTTCAAGGTCTGACCGCGGAAGAGACATTTGATGTTCTGAAACAGTTTGCAGATAGCGCAGGCGAGAAGGACGTATTGACGCTTCTCGATCTGGGACAGGGAAGACTGGAAACCATTCGCCGCCTCACCGGCGGCAATCCCCGTCTCTTGGCGTTGACTTGCGACATGCTGTTGGAATCGCCCCTTGGTGAATCCTTCGAAGTCCTGGAACGGCTCATCGACGAGCAAACTCCGTACTTCAAGGCCAGAATTGAAGAGTTGCCGATCCAGGCCCGGAAGGTTTTTCATTGCCTGGCGAATGCATGGACACCGATGTTGGCAAGGGAAGTTGCACGTGCCTCGAAACTGGGCTCATCGCACGCCAGCGCACAACTCAAGCAACTGGTTTCGAAGGGCTACGTAAACGAGAATAAAGACAAAAAAGGGAAGAAGATCCGTTACGAAGTTTCAGATCGCTTCTATAACATTTATTTCCTGTTTCGTTTTTCTCGAGGTGGCCGCGAGCGGCTAAAGCGGTTGGTTGGCTTCATGCAAGACCTGTTTGGCCGGGACGCCATGAGGAAAATGTACCCGGCAACGTTGAAAGCGCTGGACAACGCCAAATTGTCGCGGACGGAAAAGGCGGATTGGCTGAGTGTGCTCGCCGGGTGTGTCGAGGCAGAAGACGGGTTTGGGCTCAGGGAGAATTGGAGACGCACGGCCGTGGATTTAGCCGAAAGACTGGTTGGACCGGGCGCTGTTGTCATAGATCAGATAAACAGGGTCGCTTGGAGAGAACGAGGTCACAGGCTGTTCAATGAAAAGTACTTTGGAGATGCGGAACGAGCTTATCGAAAGGCAACCGAGGAAGTGCCGACCGATCATGTGGCGTGGACAGGACTAGGAAAGTCGCTCTTCGAGTTAAGCCGCCATGATGAAGCGGTTAGCGCAGTGCGACATGTTGTACAGCTCATTGATCCTAAGGATTCGAGCGAAGCACGTTTTTGCGCGGCCGTGGCCCTATCTATGCAGGCGGATGCATATGGCGAACTCAAACGCCACGACGAGGCAATTGCTTCCGTTGAGGAACTCACTCAGTACGTGCGCTCTGATGACCCTGAAGATATGCGGAGTACGGCAATTTTTTCTTTGTTGACGTACGGAGAATTGCTTTCAGAGTTTGGACGCTACGAGGACGCCATTTTCGTATTGGACCGTTCCGAAGCGTATTTTCGGGTCGACGATACGCCGGAGGCTCGGTGGGGAGGGATTTTGGTTCTTTGGGGTAGTGGACGTGCATTTGCCAAATCAGGTAGGCGCGATGAGGCGATTGCTGCGTGGGGACGAGTACGTGACTATGTTCGACGGGAAGACTCCGTGGAAGTTCGTGAAGCTGCTCTCGTGGCACTGGAGGATTTCAGCAGTCAGCTAATTGAATGGGAATGCTATGATGAGGCCCGCATCTACCGGGAATCGGTGGTAGAATACGTATTCGAGGACGACCCTCCAGAATTACGGGGGTCGGCAGTCAGGACACTGGGTGCTGGAGGATTCACGCTAGCGGCGGCTGAACGGAACAAAGAGGACATACATTTGTTGAAAAGGACTGCTGATTTCGTTCGTTCGGACGATCCGCCCGAGGTACGTCTTCCCGCAGCTACAGCCCATGGATTGATGGGCCAGGCATTGGTCGCAGAGGAGATGTATGACGAAGCAATGAGTGCCAGAGACAGATCCGCCTCATACGTTAGTGCGGATGATCCGCTTGAGATTAGGCAGTTGATTGCAAAAGCATTCGCAGGAGATGGGGCAGAACTAAACCGGTTGGGAAGGTACTCAGAAGCAGAGGCGACTTGCAAAAACGCCATTAAGGTGGCGCCAGAAAGCGGGGCGGCCTGGCACATTTTAGCAGTAGTGGTTGTCCGCGCGGATGAGGGAACGCGCTTACATGAAGCTGAAGAATATGCACGGCGCGCAGCGGAACTTGTACCCGACGAACCTGGCAACGCACACATTCTATCTGATATACTGGCCCTCCGAGGAGAGTGGAACGAAGCGTTACAGTGGCTGGAACGAGCATTATTGTTCAGTATCAAAGAGGAGCAAGACGGGGAAAGGAGTGGGCTGATCGAGTCATTGATTGAGGCGGTGGTTTCGAACCAAGGATTACGCGTGAAGAGCATGATGGAGCGCGTAGGCGCAATCGATGTTATGGAACCACTCTGGCATGCGGTAAGGACGGACTTGGGGGAAGAGGTCGAACCCTTGCCAACCGAGGTCAGCAACGCAGTAAAGACTCTGTTGGAGGAGTTTTCAACGAGGCGCTCGTGAATTTCCGAGATTCTCGAGCGATGTGTATATTGTTTGGCGGAGGCCTCCTGTTTTCTTTCAGGAAGGGAACCTGCGACCGAAGTGTCGCGGTCTGACCCGGTGCAAGCTGCACCTACCTGATCGCGACAGTGCAATCCCTCGAGGGCAGGTAGGTCGCGATCCGCTCCCTTACCGAGGGGATCGATACCACCACTTCCGGCGGCACTCTGGTGTTCCTTATCTTCGGTGCTCTCGCCCAGTTCGGACGCGACCTGATCCGCGAGCGCGCCCGGGCCGTTCTCCCGGCCGCGTAGTTTCTCCGATCAGACTGAATCGGATACGGCTCATGCGGCCTGCCGGGAGAAAAGGCGGTTGCCATGGCAGTTGAGATTCTCAACCGAGGCCTTCCAGGAGCACGTCCAATGCGGTCGCAGTCACGACGCCCACGGAAACGTCCCCGAATGCCGTCGCAAATTGCTGCCGGGAAACCTTGCCTGTACGCAGGACCTGAGCCGCTGCCACCCCACCGGCCAGCAAGGCCGATGTCGCGGCGCCGTCAGCGATTTCCCCGGCCAGGGTATCGCCGGGCAGTTCGGATACGACGTTTTCCACCTGCCGTGAAAGCTCCGCATTGGAAAATCCGGAAGTCGTGACGGACGGTTCGGCAACGGCGACTTCTTCTGTAGCCATGACCTCGATGTCGGGATAGCGCACCAAATGCTCACGAATGGCATTTGGCGATGCAACCGCCTTGAGCTGGATTGCCTTGATAACGTCACCATCGACAATGAACTCGACATCGGATCCGGGATGATTGGTTTCCTCGACGATCCGCGCAGTCACCTCGTCGCCATCGACATTCTCTGCATGGACGAACAAAAGCTCGTGGTAGATGCCCTTCACGTTGGACACCACTCCTCGAAGCTGTTCGGGGGTCAAGGCGCCGACATACTCGGCAAGGCCTTCCACGCTTGCGTCGTTGAGTCCGTTTGCCGATCTCCGAAGAGCTTCCAATACCAAGCGTTCTTCCAGCTGCCTAAACCGCGTTGCGTCCTCGACGAGTCGCTGAAGAGTAACGGCGATGACGACTGCAGCGCTTCTGTTCAGCGTCCGTTGGTCGCCGCCATCGCTGATAGTGCGATCCGGCCGAGTTCCGTCCTGCACCGATCGAGTTTGTGCCTTTGCCGGTAAACGAGCGTTCGATTGAATGGTCGACATTCGGATTTCCCGTTTTCTGTCAGGGATGCGTCATCCCAATGCTGATTGATCTGGTTGACAAGCGGTATCAGGGCTTGTTCCGCGAAGACCCGCATTTCGGCCGGGGAGGGTTCCTGACCGCTTTCGCGCTGAAGCTGCACCGCATTGATCAGCGTGATGCATGCGACGAGGATTGCCTTTTCATGGTCCTGCAGGTCGTCTTCGGAGCGAGGCTTTCCTAAAATCTTCCGTTTACCCCAGACTCCTGCAACAACACCAGCTCCCAAACCGCCGGCAGTAAGGAGGATTCCTCCACCGGCTACACCAAGTCCGACCAGGTTTCCGATCCAGTAGAGTTTTGCCGTCGTGGCGGCCGCGCCGGAAAGCGTTGCAATGGCAGTCCCAGTGGAGGCCACGCCGAAGCTGGTGACGAGACCGGAAATACTGCCTACTGTTACCGCACAGCCAAGTTTGCCGGCAATAGCGTTGACGAATAACCGGGCGCGCCTGTCGGAAGTTTGGCGAATTGCCGAAACGATCTGGGTCAGGATCTCCTCGAGATGTTCGAGCGACGCGGACTTCGGGTTTTCGCGCCACCTGTATGCTTCGGCATTTGCACGAACCCAGGCTTCAATTTCATCGGCCTTGGGCAGGTGCGGTTTGACACGAGCGTGTTGTTTTCGTCCCCAATCCAAGGCGGTACCGGCGTGATGCGTGGCTTCCTTGACGCCACCCGCCGCTTTGCTTGCGACATTCTTGACGTTGGCCGGTATCAATCGTCGAGCATTCATTTTTCAGTGGCTTATGCAGTGCATTGAGATTGTGGCGATTGGTCTCGGAAATCATCGGGTGCCTAGATGTCATTCGTCTCCTTGAATCCATCCAGGCACGGTTTGTTTTCAAATTTTTTCTGGAAAGTCATCATAGCATGACATTTACAGCGATCCGTGAAACAATAAACATGATCATTCTGTTTTTCCACCGCCCGAAATCTCATGACGGTAGGGGCGAAAGCAAAATGCCTGCCGTGATCGTTTAGGCCGATCGCGCGGACAAGTCAGATTCAGTTTCTGCATTGCTGTTCCAGTCATCGGCATCCAGCGCTTTGACACGTCCCGTAAACACCCGGTGGAAATCGTTGATCGATTTTGCCAACCACTCGTGCTGGCGCGTCCAATCTTTTCGATTTTCCGGGTCAGTTTGGTCAAGATAGACGGCAATACGGCTGTCTCGCCGGTCTGGAAGCTCTTCCCACTCCAGGCGAAATCCGAGATCTTGCTCAACGTCGTCCTTTTGCTCGCCAAGCAGGTGGAAAAAGGCCTTTGCATGCTCGGTGCTGAGGTAGAGTTCAACGCGGATACGCTTCTTCGGACGGATCATGACGGTGCCGAGATGCATCCCGCTCCGACCGATGGAATAGGACATCCATGATTGCGGTTGTGGTTTGCGGTCGCCAGAAACCGGTCCGCCCTGTTCGTCCAGGACTTTGTGAAAGGCGCCCCAATAATCGCGCTGCATGATTCGAATGTCGGAAAGCTCGGTCTCATCAATTGCCCTGGCAGCTTGAGCAACCGACCTGGACCAGTCGTTCGGCTTCGAGACGACATTGAACTTGGGTGCCGCCGGGGAGTTGCCGATGCGCCAAAGTTCGACCTCCAAGCCGAAAAAGCGGATGCTTTCGTCGGTGATCCTGTTCAGCCAGTCGAGCGTGGATCGGTGCTCCTCCGTAAACCGGGCAGAAATCCAGATAATCGTCACGGCCTGGAGGCCCGAGGCGTAGGTCAAGAGCTGCCCAAGGTGGGCATGATCGGTGCGTTCAAGCTGATTTTCGACAAGTACCCATGCACCCGTGCCGATATCCTTGCACAAGACGTCGGCGCGGAAAGGACCAACAGCCTTTTCCTGCGCCTCCAGTTCCAGGTCGATCCCGAGTGTCTCACCCAGGACCGAAAGATTCTCTTCCCTTGCGAGCCAAGGAGTGAAGTCGCTTGCTTCACTGGTCCAGATGTCGCGGAGATCGACGCGGGAGAGTCGCCCCAGTGCATCATGGCTCATTTTCTGGCCTCCATTTCGTTTGAAGCGGCGGCGATGGCCAGCAGCAGCATTCCCGGAATTCGCGCCGGCCGGATGTATCAGTACGTCGCGCGGCCACCGGAGAGATCGAATACGCCTGCGGTCGTGAAACTGTTTTCCTCGGACGCCAGCCACGCGATGAGGCTCGCCGCCTCCTCCAGCTCAAGGAAACGATTCCGAGGGATTTTCGAGAGCATGAACTCGATGTGTTCCTCGGACATTTGGTCGAAAATACGGGTTCGCGCTGCTGCGGGAGTCACGCAATTGACGGCAATATTGTACCCAGCAAGTTCCTTGCCCACCGACTTTGTCAAGCCGATGACCCCGGCTTTCGACGCTGAATACGCTGACGCGTTGGGGTTTCCCTCCTTGCCCGCGATACTCGCGATATTGACGATCCGGCCGTAATTCGCCGCCTTCATGTGCGGAATCACCGCCTTGTTTACGATGAATGCTCCAACGAGATTGACCGCAACGATCCGTTCGAACTCTTCCAGCGGGTAACTCTCGACCGTTTCGTTGAGCCCCGCGATCCCGGCCGAATTGACCAGGACATCAATGCGTCCGAACGATCCGAGAGTGGCTTCAAGCGCCGCGTTTACTGCCTGCTGGTCCGTAATGTCGACCTCGACCGCCATTGAGCGGTTTCCAACCTCGGCGCACATTTTCCTGGCCAGCCCGACATCGAGGTCCCAGATTGCGACCTCTGCACCCGCGGATGCCAACCTTTTGACGACCGCGCCGCCAATGCCCTGCGCCCCGCCGGTCACGACTGCGGTGCGCCCGGAAAATTCCGTCATCTCGACCTCGCCATGAAGGGGCGATTCCAGGGAACGGGTCCCATCAGGCTGAACCAAGGTCCGCGATGACGTCGGCGCAGGTCGTTACCGTCGCCACGTTCTGCATTGCGAAATCCACGGATGCCCGGTGCCACTCTTCGTTCATGGTGGAGCAGGCGTCTTCGGGAACGATGACCCTGAATCCCTTGTCTGCTGCGGTTCTCGCCGTATGTTCGACACTCATGTTGGTCCATGCGCCCATATTGATCAACGTGTCGACACCGGCTCCGCGCAGGTAACTCTCCAGGCGGCCGGATTCCCAGGCGCTCATGGTCATCTTTTCGACCACGAGATCACCCGTCAGGGGTTCCAGTCCCGCGACCGGCGCGACGCCCCGGGTTCCCCGGACAAGTGCGTTCGCTTCCTTGACTCCCTTGAACAGCGGGGCCCTGTCAGTCATTGCCGGGTGCCCGGGTTCGCACACGAACCAGACGTGAATGACGAGAATGCCCTTTTGCCGGCAGGCCTCCGCGAGGCGGCGGCTGTTTTCCACCACGTTCTGCGCGCGCGCATGGGCGGGTGATCCGCTCTCCGCGAATGCGCCTCCCTCGGAAATGACATCCTGTTGCATGTCCTGGATGATGAGCGCAGTCCGCCTCGCATCGATCTCCAGCCCAGCGGAATCGGGTCCCCGGGATGAGGCGCGGGGTTTCATGAACGGCTCCAGCCTCGGACGCGCCCTGGTCATCACCGAATAGAGGGATGTCGTTGCGCAGATGAACAGCGTGTCCCAGTCCGCTCCACCCCAGTGTAGGTTCGCGGCTTTCTCCGGAACTTCGATCTTGCCAAGGAGTTCGCCGCGGAAGGAGTAGACCCACAAGCCTCCCGGGGCCGTTACCCAGACATTGCCGTCGGTGTCGGCCTTCATGCCGTCGGGTACGCCCGGCAAGCTGTCGTCCTTGATGCCGAAGGCGAATATCCGGGCGTTGACGAGGCGACCGTCCGCCCCGACGTCGAACATGCGGATGTTCGCCTGGTCGGTGTCGTTGACCCACATGAACCGTTCGCACGGGCTGAAACACAATCCGTTCGGCTGTGTGAACATGTGACGGTCGACGACCAGTTGCGGCTCTTCACCCGGCCTGTGGCCCGGCGGCAGCCTGTAGACGCCCTGGAAACCCATGCTGAGCGGCCGCGGCAGGCCGAAATGTTCCATTCGGCCATAGGTCGGATCGGTGAAATAGATCGAACCGTCGGATCCGACGCAGATGTCGTTCGGTGAATTCAGCTCCCTTCCCTCGAAATGCGTGCACATGACATCGCGAACGCCATCCGGCCGGAACCGGGCAACCGAACTCGTCGCGTGCTCGCAGACGAACAGGTTGCGCAGGGCGTCATAGGTCATGCCGTTCCCCTTGTTGGAAGGACGCATGACTTCCGTGACCTGTCCGTCGGGAGTCCACTTGCGGCGAACATCGGCGGGCATGTCGGAAAACAGGAGGTAACCGTCGTCCGGGTGCCAGATCGGTCCCTCGGTAAAGGTGAACCCGGTCGCACGCCGCTCCACCGGCGTGTGAATGTCGATCAGGTCTTCGAACCGGGCGTCCAGCCTGACATGAGCCATCTCTCCGTCCTCCGTCGTTCAGGCGTCCGGGCCGCCCGGTTCAGGCCGGGAACCACTGCCGGTTCGGCAGCGTTTCCGTGATCGGCCCGGGTACGGTCATGCCCATTCGCCCGACGACCTGCGCGTTCTCGATCTTCGCGGGTCGATCGTGGACAGGCAGCACGAACTTGTAATTGTTGAGAAGTTTCTTGATTGCCGCCTTTTCCCCCCTTTTCGAACCGGAATGATTCCCCGTGACCCGCGGTTCCATCCAGTTGTTCGTATGTACGTGATTGATCACCTGGTCGTTGAAATCATAGATCACGTCACCGCAAATGCAGGCGAGTCCCTCCGCGGTTTCCACAATCACGTTCATGGAGCCGTCCGTATGCGCGTAGGCCGGCTCGCACCAGACTCCCGGAATGATCTCTTCGGCAGCCGTAATTTCCAGGTCCAGGAACCTGATCGCTTCAGGCTCGTAAATCCGTTCCACGAGGTGGAGGACGTCCGGTTTCGGGTACTGCGGATACATGATGCCCGAGACGGAAAATTCCATTTCCCGCCTGTTCAACACCACGGTCGTGTTCATCGGGAACCGGTCATCCTTGCCGGCGTGATCGATGTGCAGATGCGTGTGCATGATGTAGCGGATGTCGCCCGGCCTCAGTCCGTGCCGCGCCAGCTGGTTCTCGATCATGGTCTCGTGCGACTGCAGGCCGCGCATTCCAAGGCTCTCCATGATGGCGTTGTCACGGTACCCGGTGTCCACGAGGACCGGATGTGTCCCTCCGAGAATGAGGAAGCCGTAAACCGGGACACGGCGAACCCTGCCGCAGTCATGGCCAAGGACAAGAAAACTCGCCTCCAGTTCGATATCGCCGTAATCAAGGATGTGAATGGTCAGGGCCATTGTTGTTCTCCCTCATGTTCGGTCCGAGTCAACCCGCTTCAACCCGCGATCATAATCGGTAAACCCGTTCAGCCGTAAGTCGAAATATCGCGTCGCGCTGCCCAGGACCAAGGTGTTCGGTCGCGGCATGAAAGGCGTCCATGATTTCGCGCATTCCCGTCCACAACTTCTCGATCGGGAAATTCGAGCCGAACATGCATCGATCAGCCCCGAACATCTCCACGGTTTCGCGTATCATTCCCGCAATGAACGCCGGGTCATTCCTGTGCTGGAACGTTCCGAACCCGGACAGCTTCACCACGACGTTGGGGCACGCCGCCAGCTGGAGCATTCCCTCTGCCCACAGATCGCGGCCCGCCGCGGTTTTGTCTTCCAGCATGCCCGCATGCTGGAGAACGAAGGTGACGTCCGGACATTGCGCCGCGAGTCCGGCCGCATGTGACATCTGTCCCGAAAAAACCTGCAGTTCGAAACACAAGCCGTAATCCGCAAGGCAGCGAATGTTTTTCCGTACCGTGGCGTCCGCCGCCAGGTCCGGGCGGGAGGCAAACCGGTAACGCGGGACGTCATGCCAGTGGAACTGCTGCCGGATTCCGCGGACAAGCGCGTGTCCTGCCAATCGGTCCAGTTGCGGGCGCACGTCCTCGACCGTGAAGTCGGCGTAGCCCGCAATCGCGTGCGGCCAGCCGCTGTCGTCGGCGACCGACTGAACCCAGGCCACTTCGTCCTCGAATTGCGCAGGGTCCCAGTTCGCCTGGACATAAACCGATTTTCCGATGCCCGTCCCCCGGATGTCCTCGAGGTATTCCTGGATCGGATAGTCTCTTCGGATTGCTCCATACGCCCCGAAAATCCTTGGCCGCTCGGGACCGGACAACCAGGGAAGATCCTGCTTGTTCCAGACATGATGATGTGCGTCGACAATCACGCGCGCCCCAGTTCGAGAAAGTGCTCCGCGACCAGGTCCAGGGCGCTGCCGTCCCCGAGGCGGTCGAGACTGGGCAATATCCGGGTCAGCGCCGCCGTTTCCGGGCTGAATTCACGGTCACCGGCGAGCGGAGTCAACCAAAACAGGCGCCAGGCTTCCAGTGACAGCTGGCGGACCGCATCGATCATCGCTGCCGGGTCGCCCCGCTCCAGGCCGTCGGAGAGCACGACGATTGCCGCACCCCGCGCGAAACCGACGTACCTGGGGACGGCAAGGAACGCTTGAAGCGCATCGCCGATTCTCGTTCCGCCGTCCATGTCGGCCGCCAGAGACCCGACACGCGCAAGCGCTCTCCCCTGGTCCCGGACGCCAAGCGATTGCGTAATCCGTGTCAGCCGCGTTCCAAGTGTGAAGACCTCGAACCGGTCTGCCTCTGACGCGAGCACATGTGCCAGCCTGAGTGCCCATTCCGTCCGTTCCTTCATCGAACCCGAGATATCGATGAGGAACAGGATGCGCCGTTGCCGCAGCTTGCGCGTCCTCGGGAACAGGTTCATCGCGTCGCCGTCGTGGCGGACCGCGTCGCGCAACGTCTGGCGGAGGTCGGGCCGGGGGCCGCGCGGCGACGGGACGAAACGGCGCGATTTCCGGCGCGGCAGCCTTCGAAGGACCGACCGCCTGAACCGGGCGAGGATGGCGGATTCATCGCGTTCGGGAAACTGCCGGCGCGCCAGCCTTTCGGCCGTTGTCGCTGCCCGGCCCGAACCCTCCGGACCATCCACTTCCGGGACGTCGATCTCGCCCTGCCGGTCCTCCCGGATTTCGATGTCGTCATCATCCTGGCGATCTTCGGAAACCGGTGCCGCAACCGTCTGGCCCAAGAAATACGCGCGGAACAGGGCGTCGAAGTCCGGCTCCCGTTCCTTGGAGACCGCGAACAGCGCGATTGCGGCGCTGCGAATGTCAGCCATGCCGCGAGGCCCGAGCGTTCCGACGGCTTCGATGAATCCGGCGGTCTGGTCGGGCGCCACGAAAAACCCGTGTCGGCGCAACAGGGACGCGAACCCGATCAAGGGAGCGGCGGCGGCCGGGACGGTCATGCGGCTTGACCGGGTATGAACGTGTCCAGCTGCGGCTCGAGAAACGCAAGGTCGTCATGGTCCTTGAGCGCGACTCCAATCGATCTGCGAAAGGCCGCCGGCCAGTCATCGCCCTGGGCCTGCAACAGCGTGGCCGCCTCCGCCCATTCGACCGTTTCCGCGACCCCGGGCGGCTTGGCGAGCGGTTCTCCCCGCAGCCGTGTTACCGCTTCGACGACTGCGCGTGCCGTGGCGTGGACGACCGAACTTGCCCTGGCCATGACGATCCTGGCTTCAAGTTCCGCGTCCGGGAAATCGATCCAGTGGTAGACGCAACGCCGGCGCAGTGCTTCATGGAGATCCCGAGTGCGGTTGGAGGTCAGGACGACGACCGGATTCACTGCCGCCCTGACGGTTCCCGTTTCGGGAATCGATATCGAGAAATCAGAGAGATACTCGAGCAGGAACGCTTCGAACTCATGGTCAGAGCGATCGACTTCGTCGATCAGCAAGAGCGTGTCGGACGGCTCACGAAGCGATTCGAGCAGGGGCCGCGAAAGCAGGAAGTCGTCTCCGTAGAGGTTGATGTATTCGTCGCCTGCCTGACGGATGGCGAGCATCTGTCGCGGGTAGTTCCATTCATAGAGCGCCGCCGCCGCATCTATGCCTTCGAAGCACTGCAAGCGGATCACGCGGCGGGACAGCGCTGCACCGATGGCTTTCGCGGCCTCCGTCTTGCCGACCCCCGGGACGCCCTCGAGCAGCAACGGTTTTCCAAGCGCGAGTGCGAGATAAGACGCGGTCGCAAGTTCGGCGCTCGCGAGGTACTGCGCGGCTGCGAGCGCCTGTCTCAGTGTTTCAGGGTCGCCGATTCCGCCGATGGAAGCGCGGACCGGCATCACCTGTGCGCCTTCAAGATGCCATCAGGCCTGCCGTGAACCCCAGACCCGGTCATGCTTGGCGCCCCCTGTTCTGCGGTCGCGCACCGCCATTTGCCCGGAGACCGCGGAGGATCTTTTCCGCGGTTATGGGAAGATGGTCGCAATGGACCCCGACCGCTTCGAAAATCGCGTTCGCAACCGCCGGCAGGACGGGATTGGCGCACATCTCGCCGGGACCCTTGCCACCGAACGGCGCGTCTTCGGCGGGGCGTTCGAGGATGGCGATGTTGTGGGTTGCCACGTCCCCCGGACCCGGCATCACGTATTCGTTGAAATCCAGCGGACCATTGTCGCGGGACGGGTAGTACGGTTCGGTCGTCTCGTAGAGGGCGTGCGACAGCCCCATCCACGCGCCGCCGATCAGTTGCTGCTCCACCAGCCGGGGATTGAGCGCCCGGCCAACCTCGTACGCGGAGTTGACTTCAAGTACCGTGACCTCGCCGGTTTCGTCGTCCACTTCAAGGTCGACGACAAGGGCCGCATGGGCGAAACATGTGACGGGAGACATTTCCCCGGTTTCCGGGTCTGCCTCCGATGGCGGCACGAGGAAGATCCCGCGGCCGGCAAGCGTTCGCCCCTGCTTGAACTGTGCCGCGATCGACGCATCCGCCACGCTGATGGAACGGCCCGGGGCTCCGCGCACATGGATGTTTCCGGCACCATCCGTCACCAGGTCCCTGGCATCGACTTCGAGCTCCTCCGAAGCCGCGTCGAGGAGCTGGGTACGTGCCTCCGTCGCCGCGCGAATGACGGCGTTGCCGACACGGTGCGTACCGCGCGACGCAAAACTGCCCATGCAGTGCGGGCCGGTGTCACTGTCCGCGGTGTCCACGTAGACGTCGGTAACCGGGACACCGAGGGTTTCCGCCGCAATCTGGCGTGTCACCGATTTCAATCCCTGTCCGAGATCGATCGATGACAACGACACCTTGAATTTCCCGTCCGGCGTCGAGTGAACCAGCGCCTGCGAAGGGTCTCCGCCAAGATTCATGCCGATCGGATAGTTCACGCTGGCAAAGCCGCGCCCCTTGTGAATCGCCATGTCAACGCCTCCTTGTTCCGGAAAGGAAACGCGGAACACCCGGACGCCGCACGCCCTCGGAAAAGGGTTTTTTCGGCGGGGGCGGAGGTTGTTCCACGGGAGGTGCGACCGCAGGGGGTGCGACCGGGGAAACGGCGGGTGTGGGCACGGGCGACGGCTGCCGGGGAACGGATGGTGCCCGCTCGGGCGGCTCGCCTGATTCCCCCGTTGCAGGCCGGTGCTCCATGTCGGCCCGTTGCGGGGCAACAGCGGTCACTTCCTGGCTCCGTACCGTTCCGGCGGCGACCCGCCTCTTCGGTCCGGTGCCCGCCAGGGGATCGAGGGGGATCCGGCCACCGCGGCGTTCGCCGATCCGCCCGGTTTCGTCCGTCACGGTTTCGGGTATGTCCGCCCGGGGACCGCCTCCGCCCGTTCGGCTCGACTGGCCCAGGATCGCCGGGTCGATCGGCCACGCGGCCTTCTCGGCCGCGACCTGGCAGCATTCAATCAGGGCCGTGTTCTTCGCCATGCGGCGGTGCGCCTTCATGTCGCCGTCACGATAGGCGTTGAGGATCCGGAATTCGACCGGATCCATTCCGGCCGCGTCGGCCGACCTGTCCATCTGGCGCTCGATGGCGAAGTCGACGCCGGTGATTCCGAAACCCCGCATCGCGGTTGCCGGTGTCCTGTTGGTGAAGACACAATAGACGTTCGCTGCAACGTTCGGAATCGTGTAGGGCCCCGGCAGGTGTCCGGTGGCTTTCACGACCGCATAGGACGAAAGGCGCGTATAGGCGCCCGAGTCGAACAAACCGGTGAACTGCCGGGCGAGGATGCGGCCATCCCGCGAGACTCCGTCCTTGATCAGCCAGAGCTCGGCGCCGCGGGGTGCGCCGACCTGCATTTCCTCCTCCCGATCCCACATGAACTTGACCGGTTTGCCGGTCAGCATCGCGCCAAGCACCGACATCGGCTCGACAATGCTGTCGACCTTGCCGCCGAATCCTCCGCCGACGGTGCCGCCAACGAAGTGGAGGCGGGAAGACTGGAGGTCCAGCAGCTTGGCCGTCGTCGCGAGGGAAAAGAACAGCGCCTGGGTCGACGTGTAGCAGGTAAACCTGTCGTTCGTTTCGGGAACGGCAATCGCACCGCAGGTTTCCATGGGAGCCTGTTCGATCGGCGACATCTGGTAGCGGCCTTCGACGATGTGGTCAGCCGATGCGAACGCTGCTTCCACGTCGCCGAACCTGAGCTTCTGGTGATCGAATGTCTCGTAGTAATCAAAGGTGTTGTCGGGATAGGTGTCATTGACGACCGGCGCATCCGGCAGCAGCGCCTGCTCCACGTCCAGAACATGTGGAAGCGTCTCCCAGTCGACCCTGACGGCATTCACCGCCTTGCGGGCGATTCGATCGCTGTCCGCGATGACGGCGAGCACCGGCTCCCCCCTGTACGCCACTTTCGACGGCGCCAGCAGGGGTTCGTCGTCCTTGCCGAACCCGATCAGCGACAGCAGCGTGTTGAGGTTTTTCGGGACATCCCCCGGCCGCACGATTCGCCTGACACCGGAGATGCGCTCGGCGGCCGAGGTATCAATCGATCGAATCCGGGCGTGGTGGTGCGGCGAACGCACGCAGCGCATGTGCAGGAGTCCCTCGAAGGGATGGTCGTCGTAGTACACCGACCGGCCGGTGACGTGGCCGAGAATATCCTGCCTGATCGTCGGTTGGCCGATCTCCTGCAGGTTGTCATCCCGCTCGTCCGCGAACAGGTCCTTGCGGAATTCGACGGTCGTCATTGTCGCACCCCTTTCCGCATCGAATCGGCTGCAATCATGATCGCCTCGATGATCGGCTCGTAACCCGTGCAGCGGCACAGGTTTCCTGAAATCGCCTCGACGACCTGGTCCCTGTCCGGATTCGGCGTCTGCTCAAGCAGCGCCTTCGCCGCCATGAGCATCCCCGGAGTGCAATAGCCGCATTGCGCGGCGAAATGTTCCATGAACGCGCGCTGCAGGGGATGGAGTTCCGGCCCGTTGGCCAGCCCGGCCGCCGTTTCCACGTCTTGGCCGCCCACGGATTCCGCGAGTGTCAGGCAGGCGAGGCGAGGTTTCCCGTCGACCAGGACCGTGCACGTGCCGCAGGTTCCCTGGCCACAGCCGTACTTCGGCGACAGGTCACCGATTCCCCTGCGCAGCAGGTCGAGCAGGTTGGCGCCGCCATCGGCGAATGCCGCTACATCCGAGCCGTTCAGGCGAAAGGAAACGGGCGTCCTTGCCAAGTCTACCTCCCGTCCTGAAGAAGTCGACCCAGGTGAACGCCCGCCACTTCCCTGCGGTACCAGGCGCTTGCCAGGGCGTCATCGGCCGGTGACAGGTCACGGGACACCGCGTCCACGACCCGGGAAATCACGGTGGAATCGAGACGCTCGCCTTCAAGTATCGATTCGACGCCCCTGGCCCGCGCCGGGACCGGTCCCATGGCGCCGAACGCGACACGCGCGCCGGTGACCCGCCCGAGTCGAAGCGGCAGCCGGGCGGCAATGGACAACACTGCCACGCCTTTCGGCCTGACGCGCGAAACCTTCGCGAATCGAAACTCCTGGCTGCCCGGACGGCGAAACGTGAGTGAATCCACGAGGCCGTGACGGGAATCCCTTTGACGGAAGAACTCGTCGATGGGGACACGCGACCCGTCTGCGAACATCACCCGGGCGTCGAGCGCCAAGAGAACGGTCGCGAAATCACCGTATGGCGACGGCGCAAACAGGTTCCCACCGACACTGGCCGCGTTGCGAACGGCGGGGCCGCCGATCGAACGCGCGGCGGGTGCGAGGAATTCCAGGCCCGGCGATTCGAGTATGTCTGCCATGGTGACGCCGGCGCCGAACTCGACCATGTCCCCCTCCGACCGAATTCGGCGCAACCGGGGGTCCGTTGTCCGCACCACGTGGTCGAAATCGCCGCTCCCATGGTTCACGGCGCGCATGACGAGGGTTCCCCCACCCATGAACCTGCTCCGCCCGGTCATGGCGCGCTCGGCCTCGGCGATCGAATCGAACGTATCCACCTGGAGCTGGCTCATCCATCCAGCCCCATGTGCGCCCTGATCGCATCGAAACCGGCCTGGTAAATCTGTTCACCGACCAACTCGGCCAGCGACTCCTCCTGCCCCTGCGGCGTGTCGAATCGACTTTCCCACTCCCAGAAGGTCATGTCGCCATCGGTGACAGGCGCCAGCCGTACATGTGCGACGTAGTTGAAGAGCGGTACGGGCGTGTCGAGCAGGCAGTAGCTGAACGATTGCTCAAGATCTGAGAGCGTCAGGAGCTGCTCGCGCAACTCGGAGCCGTCTTCCAGCCTGAAATTGCGAATGCAGCCCACCTCGTCGGCACCGCGGCGGCGTTCGACGTGACTCTCCGACACCGCCGGGTGCCAGCGGTCGTGCCCGTTGAAATCCCTGAGGACGTCCCAGACCGAATCGACAGGTGCCGGCAGGACCGTGCTTCTGACGACCTTGACCACTGTCAGTTCTCCTCAGCCACTGAACCGCCGTTTGAGTGCATCGAATCCGGCCTGGAAAACATCGCCACCGATCGTTCCGACGAGGTCGCTTTCCTTGTCGGCGTCACATGCGAACTCGGCCGACCATTCGCCAAAACAGCGCTCCCCGTCTGTCACGGGGGTCAGGCGAAGCGTCGCGACATAGTCCTCGAGCGGCATCGGACTCTCGAGAATCTCGTAGGTGCAGAACAGGTCGTAGTCCGACAGTCCAAGGAGGCGTTCGCGTATCAGGTCGCCGTTTTGCAGGCGAAAATTGCGGATACATCCCACCTTGTCGGCCGGGAGAGCATCCTCGATCCGGCTCTCACGAATGAGTGGATGCCACTTCGGCAGGCCGTTGAAGTCGCGGATACGCTCCCAGACGCGGGAGGCAGGCGCGTTGATCACCGAAGATACGTAAACACGAGCCATTCATCGATCCTCCCTGCCGCTGTCCCGGCCGCCCTTCTCCTCCTCCTGGCCGTCGTTCTCCTGGCCGTCCCCTTCCGGCCGCGATGTCTCCTGCTCGTCGGAGTGGCGGAGGGCAGACTTTACACGGCTCAAGTCGGATGCCTCCCGCAACAGGCTGGTCTGCCGGGACAGGCTGGATCCATCGATACCGATGTCGGACAACAGGCTGTCGATCATGGGACCCTGCACCCTGTAACGCAGTGCCGAATTGATGACCTCGTCGGTGGGGCTTGAAGCCTGTCCGCCCGAGCCGCCGTCCACACCCTTTGCGCCGTCCCCGCCAAGCTGCACGATTTTGATATCGTTGATCTTCTCGAGCGGTTTCGCGGATGCGGCCACGATGCCTTCGACATATTCGAGCATCTTCCGCTTGAACAGTGAACGCCGCGCGCCGTCGCTCAGAATGTTTTCGGCCTCGTTGATGAGCCGTTGCGCCTCGGCCTCGACAGCTGCGCGCACGCGTTCCCCCTCCGCGGCGATCCGGACCTCCATCGCGGACTTTTCCGCGAAGACCACGTCGATCGACTTTCTTCGGCTGGCTTCTTCGGTTGCCTGCGCGGTCAGTACCTTTTCCGCCGCTTCGGCGGCGCGCGCGCGGGCCTGGTCCGCCTCGATGGCGGCGGCACTTTCCTCGAGAGATTTCTCGTAAAGCGAAATGGCCTTCGCCATGGCTGCTTCGTCGACCAGCCTCTCGCGCTCGATCTCCAGTTTCCGCCGCTCGGTCTCATGGCCGATCCTGATGTCGTCGAGACCGCGTTCAGAGTCGATTCTTGCCCGTTCCACCAGTTCCTGGCTCGCAATTTCAGCAGCTCGTATGGCCTGCACGCGCTCCACTTCCAGCTGTTCGAGTCTCTGTCGGCGGGCGAGTTTCGTCGATTCGAGCTCCTGCTCCGCGCGGACCCGTTCGACGTCGACCGCCTTGTCCTTGTCGACACGCGCCGCCTCCACGTCCCTGTCGGCGGCGATCTGCGCAGCGTCGATGGAACGGTTCCGGGAGATCTCCAGGTTCCGGATGTCCTCGTCCCGGGCGATTTTCTCCCGGGTGGTTTTCGCTTCGATCTCGATGCGCTGTTTTTCGACATTCCGGCGGGCCGCGATTTCAGCCGCCTCGATCCTTTCGTTCCGCTCGATTTCCCGTGCGCGGATCGCCAGGTCCCGGGTGATCTCGGCCGCGCGCACATGTTCCTCCTCCTGGATTCTCGCTTCGGAAATGGTCTCGTCGGCGGCGATGTCCGCGACTTCGACTGCCCGTCTGCGCGCGATTTCGCGTTCGCGGATTTCCTGTTCCTGCGCGATGCGCTCCTCGGCGATCTTTTTCTCCTTGGCGATCTGTGCCGCTTCTATGGATTCCGCTTTCGTGATCTCGGCCGCCTCGATCGCCCTGGTTCTTTCCACGTCGCGGGCTTTCGTGATTTCGTCCTGCTCGATACGTTCGATGGCGATCGCCTGTTCCTGGGCAATCCGGGCCATTTCGAGTGCTTCACGCGAGGCGATCTGGGCGGCCTCGACGGCTTGCTGCGACGAGATTTCCGCCTCTTCCACCGACGTCTGTCGCGCGATTTCCAGCTTGCGGGTTTCGCGTTCGGAACGAATGCGTTCGGCGGCGACGTTCTTTTCCTGCTCGACCCGGAGCTTTTCCGCCTCCTCGCGCGAGGCTATTTCCGCGCGTTCCACGGCGAGGCTGCGCGCGACTTCCTTTTCGCGCGTCTTCTGTTCCAGCGCGATCCGCGCCTCGGCAACGGTCCATTCCTGCTCGAACCGGGCCTTCTCGACACTGACCCGGGTTGCGATTTCCGCCTCGTCGACGACCTTCTTGCTCTCGATCTCCTGCTGGCGGATCTCCTTGTCGGAATCGATCCGGGCCTGCGAGATCATGTGTTCGTTGGTTATCCTGGCGGTTTCGATCGATTCCCGTGACTGCAGCACTGCCTGTTCCGCTTCCTTTTCCCGCTCGGAACGTTCGCTCGCAAGGTCGGCGCGCTGCCTGGCGCGGCGGAACTCGATCTCCCTTTCCTGGTCAAGCCGGGCGGACTCGGAGAGTCTCTCGATTTCGAGAGATTGCCGTTCGGCTTCGAGGTTGCGTTCACGAATGCGTATCATCGTTTCCTGCTCGATGTCGTTACGCAACCTGCGGCGATCCTCGATGGCCTGGATGACGGCGGTCAGGCCCTCGGCATCGAAGGTATTGGACGGGTTGAAATACTCGATGTTGGTCTGGTCGATGTCCGTGATCGATACGCTCTCGAGCTCCAGTCCATTCTTGTCGAGACCGGTCTGCGCTTCTTCGAGAACCCTGGAGACGTAGATGTCGCGGTTCTCGTGCAACTCCTCCATGGTCATGCCCGACGCCACAGTCCTGAGTGCCGAAACGAACTTGCCTTCGAGAAGAGCATGAATCCGCTCCGGTTCCAGGGTACGGCGCCCGAGCGTGGACGCGGCAAGGCTGACGGATTCCTGGGTCTGGCGGACACGAACATAGAATTCGGCATCAACATCGATGCGCATCCGGTTCTTGGTGATCAGCGCATTTTCGCGCTCCCGCGATACCGAAAGCTGCAACGAGTTCATGTTGACCGGGGTGATGTCGTGAATGATCGGCCATACGAACGCGCCGCCGTCGATCACAACTTTCTCGCCGAGGAAACCTGTACGCACGAACGACACTTCCTTGGTCGAACGCCGGTACAGCCAGTTCATCACCCAATACAGGATGAAGATGACAATGACTGCAAAAACCAGCCACAGAATCAGTTGTCCAATCAGTTCTCCCGTCATTTGGGCTCCCCCTTCCGGTCTCCCGGACCGGTCTTGATCTTCCCGAATTCGCGGATCGTGTCGATGATTGCCGTCTCTGTCGGTAATCGTTCCATGGATGACGCGCCATAAAAGCCGTGGCAATTCGGACTGTTGGCAAGAATATACGCCGCGTCGGCGGGCATCGAAACCGGCCCGCCATGCACCAGGACAATGATGTCATCCCTGACAGAGCGCGCCGCGTCGGCCCACTCTTCCACCAGGTCCGGACACTGTACGAGGGTGAGGGCCGTTTCGGCGCCGATCGAACCCCCGGTCGTCAGGCCGAGGTGACACACCACGATATCGGCGCCCGCCCGTGCCATCGCTTCGGCGTCGGCCGCGGAAAAGACATATGGTGTCGTCAGCAGGTCCCTCTGGCGGGCCTCGCCGATCATTTCGACCTCCAACGCAAACGACATTCCCGTTTCTTCAAGGTTGGCCCTGAAATTCCCGTCGATCAGGCCGACGGTCGGGAAGTTCTGGACCCCGCTGAATCCGGCGTCCTGCAACTGGTCGAGGAACTTGCCCATCAGCCTGAACGGGTCGGTCGCACAGATTCCCGCCAGAACCGGCGTCTTCCTGACGACGGGCAAGACTTCGCCCGCCATCTCCATGACGATACCATTCGCATCGCCATAGGGCATCAACCCGGCGAGGCTTCCGCGCCCGGCCATGCGGTAACGGCCGGAATTGTAGATCACGATCAGGTCGACGCCGCCGGCTTCCTCGCATTTCGCCGACAGTCCGGTTCCGGCGCCGCCGCCGATGATCGGTTCGCCCTTCGCGATCTTCCGCCGCAACCCCGCAACGATGTCTTCGCGTTCAAACATTCTCGATCGCCCCCGCTGCCAGCCGTCCCGACACTTCATGCAGTTCCCCGAAGGCGCGCAGAACTTCGTCCGCGAATGCGTCCTCATTGATGTTGTGGGGCGACCGGACGAGGCGGCGTCCCGATGTCTGGCGGACACTGTCCTCGAGTGCGTGGAACAGGGCCGCATCGGCTTCGGGGTCCCAGAATGGCTGCCCCTCCCGATCGAGCGCCGAAACGCCGCCTTCGGGCAGGAAGAACCGGACCGGGCCGTTCATCCGGTTCAGCCTTTCGCCGATCCAGCGTCCGATCCTGTCGTTTTCCTCCGGCGTCGTCCGCATCAGCGTGACCTGGGGATTGTGCATGTACAGGTTTCGGTTGCGGTAGCGTTCGGGAACCGAGTCCTGATCCCTGAAATTGACCATGTCGAGGGCGCCGCAGGCCCCGATGTACGGGTTCTCGGTCCGGATCGACGCGCCGAACCTGTCGTCACTTGCGGCGAAAACGCCGCCGGCAATCATGTCGCAGACCTCCGTCGTCGTTATGTCGATGATTGCCGCAAGCTTGCCGGAGTCCAGCAGTTTTTCCATTGAACGCCCGCCGACGCCCGTGGCGTGGAAGACAAGGCAATCATAGGTCCCGTCGAGAGCAGCCGTGATTCTCTGTACGCAGGGCGTCGTCACTCCGAACATCGTCAGCCCGACAGCGGGCTTGTCGGCGGTCTCCTGCAGCGCGCCCTGCGCGCGATTGTTGACCATGCCGGCCAGCGCCGCCGCGGCATTGGCGAGGACGTCGCGGGTGATCGTGTTGATGCCCTGCACATCCGCAACCGAATGCAGCATGAGAATGTCCGTTGGACCGACATATTCCGAAACGTCGCCACTGGCGACCGTGGAAACGACCAGTTTCGGAACGCCGACCGGCAGCGACTGCATGGCAGGGGTGACAAGTGCGGTCGCCCCGGAACCGCCGGCGCCGATGATTCCCGCCACGCCCGGGTGATGGCGAATCCAGCGTTCGAACGCGACCGCCATTCCACTGACCGCCGACCCCCGATCGCCGGTGAAAACGCCCCGGACCCCGCGGGGGTGAAATCCCGCGATGACATGCGGAGGAATTTCGGCGCCGGACGGTTTGCCGCTTGTCGACAGGTCGGCGATCTGAACCCGGAGCCCGTGACCGTCCAGGCGGTCGCGGAGATACCGCAGTTCGTCACCCTTGGTATCGAGCGTCCCGGCGACCAGGACGGTTTCTGCGTGCTGGCGGGCTACCGGCCGCAAGACCCTGGCCGTCCCGCCGTTTCGCGCACGGGGTTCCGTGCGTGTCCGGGCGCTACCCTCAATGACGCGAACGGGAACGGGTTGCGACCACCGGTACGGTATCTTCGGATTTGACAGGTAAACGCGTTGCGGACCGGACGTGGGTCTTGCCGCCGTTTCCTGCCTGCGTCCGGATTGCCCGGATTCGTCATGGGCATGCCGTCCCACTCCGAGCAACGCCTGTTGCAGGTTCGTGTCGTCGGCAAGCGACGCGGCTTCCAGCGTCCGGTTGATCCTGCCGTTGACCATGATTGCGACCTGTTCGGACACGGCACAGGCGACGCCGATGTTCTGTTCGATGACCAGGACGTCGACCCCACCGCTTTCCGCCAGGCGAATGAGCGTGTCTTCGACCTGGTGAACGATCATCGGCGCCAGGCCTTCGGTCGGTTCGTCCATGACCAGCAACTTCGGGTTGAGCAGCAAGGCGCGCCCGATGGCCAGCATCTGCTGTTCACCTCCGGACAGGTGGCCTCCCAGGTTCTGCTGCCGTTCCGCCAGTCTCGGGAAGGTGGAATAGACCCGGTCCTTAGTCCACGATCCTTCGCGTTGCGCAACCAGGTCGAGATGCTCGTCGACGGTGAGGGATCGCCAGATCCGCCGACCCTGTGGAACATAACCGATTCCGGACCTGGCAATGTCGGCCGGATTGACTCCGACGAGCGGCTTCCCCCTGAAACTGATCGAGCCGGATGATACCGGTACCAGGCCCATGATGGCGTTGCAGAGCGTCGTCTTTCCCATGCCGTTGCGTCCGACCACGGAGAGTATTCCCTGTCGCAGAACGAGATCCACGCCCTGGAGCGCATGGCTGTTGCCGAAAAAGACGTTCAGATTCTGGAGTTCGAGGGTCGGCCCGTTCGTGTCAACCATGCCCGCCTCCGCCAAGGTAAAGGGACTGGACCTCGGGGTCGTCTTCTATTTCCGCCGGTTTGCCCTCCTTGAAGATGCGTCCATTGTGCATCATCGTGACGAACTCAGCGACCTGGAGCGCGACGTCCATGTCATGTTCGATGATGATGAATCCGATGTGGCCGGGAAGCTCCTTGAGTATCTCGATCAGCTCCCCCCGCTCCGTCGGCGAAAGCCCCGCCGCCGGTTCATCGAGGAGCAGCAACCGGGGTGCGCCCGCGAGCGCCATCGCGATTTCCAGCTGCCGCTGTTGGCCGTGGGACAACTCCGAGACAAATGTCCCCGTGACCCTTTCCAGATGCGCCACGCGCACGAGCGATTCGGCACTGGCCATCACGGATTCATTCCGCCGTGGACGGATCATGGAAAACCTGCCGCGCAGGACCCCGCGGCATGCGAGGTAGACGTTGTCCAGGACGGTGAGCCCGGAAAAAAGCAGGGAAATCTGGTAGGTTCGCCTCAATCCGCGGCGTATCCGTTCATGCGGCGGAAACGTCGTGACGTCTTCGCCGTAGAACCTGATCGATCCTGCCGAAGGCGGGAAATCCCCGGATATGCAATTGAAGAGCGTGGTCTTTCCGGCACCGTTCGAGCCCAGTACCGCCCTGCGTTCACTCGGCCGCAGCGTCATCGAAACGTCGTCGAGCGCGACAAGCGCGCCGAAGCTTTTCGAGACCCCCCGGAGTTCGAGTGCGTTGGCCGTGCCCGTTGCGGACAGGCGATCGGAGAAACTCGCGGATTCCGTCACGGTGAATCGCCGCCACGAGCGCGCAGGGGATCGCGTGCCCGGCTTTCGCGCAGTTTTTCCCACAGCCCCAGGATCCCGTCGGGCGACCAGAAAACGATCAACAGGAAACCGAGGCCGATAAGGAGTTGGAAGCGCTCGCCGCCGGCACCGAGCGCGACCAGTATGTCGATCGCGAAAGTCTTCAGGATGACATAGACAATCGAGCCGACGAACGGACCGATCGGATGCCGGAGCCCGCCGATCACGGCGATGACCAGGATATCGATGACAGGGCCGATTCCCGCCGTTCCCGGCGAGATCTGGGCTGATTGCCAGGTCAGCAGGATTCCTCCAGTCGCGGCGGGAAACGCCGCGAAGGTGTAGGCCGCGACCCGGTGGAGGGTCACATCATATCCAAGTGCTGCCATGCGCCTCGGATTGTCGCGCACGCCTTGCAGGGCAAGTCCCATGGGAGTGCTGCTGACGTAGAGGACCACGAAGTACCAGAATCCCGCCCAGAACAGGGTGAGGTAGTAGAATGCGGTCGGATGGCGCCAATCGACGTTGAAGACTTCGGGGGGCAACACCCCGTTGAATCCCGAGAAGCCGTTGAAAATGGTGTAATTCTGACGGGTAAAGTAAAAAAAGGCCGAGGCAATGGCGAGCGTGATCATGATCGTGTAGATGCCCTCGGTCCGAACCGCGAGCCATCCGGTCAATGTCGCGAAGATTGCCGCGATGACCAGGGCCAGGGGGATGACCAGGTACCACGACCATCCGAGGCTGATTTCGGTTATGGCGCTTTCCCCGAAAATCGCGACCAGGTAACCGGCAAGCCCGGCAACCGTCATCTGCACGAGGCTGACCATGCCTCCGTAACCGGCCAGGAACATGAGGCTCAGCGAGATCATTCCGAGGATGAAGGTCCAGCCGAAAATCTGGAACAGCACGAATTCACCGGCGAAAGAGGGCATGATCAACAGCAAAACGCCGACGACCCAGTAGGCGGGCGGAACGCGTTCAAACCACTGTCGCCAGGGCGCGCGGCTTCTGTCCACACTGATATCGGCCATGATTCAGTTTCGCCCCATCAGGCCCTGCGGACGGAACGCCAGCACCAGCGCCATGATCAGGAAAGTCAGTACGACGGAGTAGGTCGGGAAGTACACGGATCCGAACTGTTCGGCGATTCCGATCAGCAGCGCACCCAGGGCCGCACCCGGTATCGACCCCATGCCCCCGACTATGACCACCACCAGCGACGCCAGCAAAAACCGGATGTCCTCGCCGGGGGCGATGGACTGAAAGGTCCCGCCGACGACGCCGGCAATACCGGCAAGGCCTGCTCCAAACGCGAACACGCCCGCGAACACGATCTGAATGCGCGCACCCGTTGCCGACAACATGTCGCGGTCATCGACCCCTGCCCGGATCAGCATGCCCACTCGGGTGCGGTTCAGTGCAACCCACATGGCCAGACCCACGACCACGGACGCCACGAAAATGACGATCCGCACGAGCGGATACTTCAGGTAGATGAGTTCACCCGTGGACCGATGTACGCCGGTCGCGAAAAAAGTCTCCATCGGCCCCGATAGCCAGCTCGGCGCGGCGATGTTGTAGAAGTCACCGCCAAACGCCCAAAGCATGAGATCGGCAAACACGATCGAGATGCCGATGGTTACCAGTGTCTGCCGGAGATCCTGGCCTTCCATTCGCCGAAACACGAAGACCTGCAGGAGGATACCGATCAGTCCGACCGCGATGAACGCGGCGGGAAACGCCAGCAGCCAGTAGCCGGTCCACTCGGCAAAGAAATACCCGACATAACCCCCGAGCAGGTAGAGCGACCCATGGGCCAGGTTGACGTTTCGCATGAGGCCGAAAACGAGCGTGAACCCGCTTGCAACCAGGAAGTACAGTCCGCCCAGCGTAATGCCGTTGAACAGTGCATTCAGGAACACTTTCTTCTTGCCGATCAGACCGACCAGCCAGGCAGGCCAGATGGCAAACGCCAGGTAAAGGATGACGGCCGCAACGATCGCGGCTATCGCGACTCTCCAGGGGTGGCGTTCGAGGGCTGTCTTCATGCCATGTGCCGAATGCAAGGTCGGAAACCGCCCATGGAACTACGCTTTGGATCCATGGTCGAACCCTGACGGTCCCGGGCGTTTCCGATACGCCCGGGACTCGTGTCGATCCCGTTGCCGTATCCGTCCACCACGACCGGGCGCGAGCGGCGGATTACGGACTCCGTTGTCAAAAACCCGGGCAGCAGGGCCGCCCGGGTCGCAAGCTGTCTTGAGCCAACCTGTTCCGGTCGCCCCTATTCGTAGGACGTCTTGCACTCCGGAACTTCACGGCTCGGAAGACCGATCCTGGCGAATGCATCCGGATCGATGCCCAAGGTCTGGTTGACGTTCTCCTTGATCGAGACCAGTTGCGTCGCGAGGTTGCCGTCATCGAGTTCGACGACCTCGGATACGAAGTTGGTTCCGATGGCCTGGCGGTTGTCGTCGAGACGAATCTTTCCGTTCGGCGCGTCCAGTTCGAGCGATGAAAGGCAGGACCGGAATCCTTCCTGTCCGTCGGATAGGTCGCCACCGACCTCGTCGAGGCATGCCAATGCAGCGCTTGTGGCATTGTAATAGCCGGTCGCCAGCAAGGACGGGCTCGGGAACCTCTGGTCGGGCGGGAACGTGTCCTGGTAGGCCTTGACGAATGCCTGCCAGCCCGGATCATCCCAGGTATCCGCTTGAGGACCCGAGGAAGGAACACCGATCAGCGCTTCCTTCGCCGATCCCTTTGAACTCAGCACGGTTCCGTCGACCATGATGGTTCCGCCGATCAGGTTGGCATCGCCACCGGCCTGCTGGTACTGGTTCAGGAAGTTGACTGCGTCACCTCCGCCGAGGCCGAGATAAACCGCGTCGACATCGTCAGGCAGTGCCGCAATGATCGACCCGAAGTCTTTCGTTCCCAACGGAACCCAAAGCCGTTCGGTTATTTCGCCTCCAGCCTGGCAGAATTCAAGCGCGAGGCCGAATACCTGCGTATAGACAAAGGAGTAGTCTTCCCCGATGGTTGCGATCGTGCGGTAGCCCTTTTCGTTGTAGATGTAATCACCCAGCCCGGCCGACCATTGCGCACCGTCCATGTTGAACCTGAAGAAGTTCTCAGACGGCGTGACATAGGTCGTTTCCTGGGCTCCTGAAATGCCGTTGATGAAGGTGACATGCGGCTGCGTCTTCGAGTAATCGCGAAGCGCGATGCCTTCGGAACCTGAGAGCGGGCCAATCACGAGTTCGACACCGTCCTGTTCCACGACCTTGCGGGCGGCGCGTACTGCGCTGTCCGGGCTGGCATCGGTGGCGCCGATGACGAGTTCGATTTCGCGGCCACCGGCCATGTTGTCGGCCTGTGCCAGAGCTGTCTTGAGGCCGCGCACCCCGTCTTCTCCGAGGACGGTGTACGTCCCTTCGAGTGTCGCAAGCACCCCGACCTTGAGCGGTTCAGCCGCAAGCGAGGTCGAGCCTGTCGCGATGACAAATGCGGCGATTGCGCCGAGCAATCTGGATATCATTGATTCCTCCCTTCCTGATTGAATGAAGACGATTGAAAGTCTTTACCTGCGAAGGTGCGACAGTGAAGAAGCTATGAGCGCAAGTGTCAACCCGGTGCATGGCAAAACATGCCCCGAGACAGGCGGTTTCATGGACGGCAGGTGCGGTGCCGCGAGATCAGCAATGAACTCGAACCGGGCTGCGGCGTTCAGAACGCGCGCGCGAATTCCGATTCCCGCTGTTCTTCTGCTGTTCTTTTGCGGCGTTCAGTCGACGAATGCGCGTTCGACGACGTAGGTATCCGGGGAACTGTTCGAGCCTTCTGCCAGGCCAAATCCTTCCAGGAGCTTCCTCGTGTCCTTCAGCATGGCCATTGAACCGCATATCATGCCCCGGTCCGACTCGGGATCAATTGGCGGAAGTCCGAGTTCGTCGAACAGGCGTCCGGAACCGATGTGTTCGGTGATCCGGCCGGTCCGGACAAACTCCTCTCGCGTCACCGTGGGATAGTGAACCAGTCGATCCCTGGCGAATTCGCCCACGAGAGGGTCGTTCCTGACCATGTCCACGAGTTCCATGCCGAACTCGAGCTCGGCGGCTTCCCGGCATGTATGGGTCAGGATGACCGCGCGGAACTTCTCGTAGGTTTCCGGGTCGCGGACCAGGGAGGCGAAGGGGGCGATACCGGTTCCGGTGGAAAACATGTAGACCCGTTCTCCGGGCAGGAGCGCGTCATTCACCAGCGTACCGGTCGGTTTCCTTCTCATCAGCACCGTGTCGCCCGGCCTGATTTCCTTCAGGTGCTCGGTGAGCGGGCCTCCCGGAACCTTGATCGAGAAGAACTCGAGCTCATCGTCCCAGGACGGGCTGGTGATGGAATAGGCCCTGTAGACCGGCTTTTCGGCGTTCGGGAGACCGATCATCACGAATTCGCCCGAACGAAACCGGAAGGACGGCGGACGGGTCATGCGAAACCGGAACAGCCGATCGGTGTAGTGCGTGACCATCGTCACCGTTTCCGCGAATACGCCCGCAGGAATCGGAAAGGCGCGGGTTTTCTCCTGCACAACTGTCGTCATTTCTGCGCTCCAGGGATCGTTGGCCGTGGCCGCGTTGTCGAATGAAACGGGATCGTGAACTTCCCGTGCGCGAATCGCGGTTCACTCAGGGTGGAACAAAATCGTTTGTATACGAACAAATTGAGTTGTACAGGCCATCTGTCAACTCGCGGATCACGGACACCGGGACCAAAGGGACGGGCATCGTGGCAAGTGGACGGCAGGGCCCGTGGCAGTTCCCGTGAAGCCGGTCGATCAGGTCCAGTGATCGGCTGATCGAATTCCCGTGAATGCCTTCACGCCTTCCGAGAGCCGGTCGCCGTTCGTTCGCCTGCATGGAGCAGGGACTTCGTTCCGGTCGAAAGACATTGACCTCAATCTCCCGCGAACGCGATCAATCTCCCGCACGCCAGTGCACCCAGCCAGCAGACCGTCGAGAGGACAGCGTGACCGACAAGGCGCGCGCGGGGCGCGTCCTTGAGCAGGAATCCGTGGGACAGGCACAGAGCGAGCGCGGACAGAATCCCGACGGCGATGAAGGTCAGCTTGAGCTGCAGAAATCCGATGCCGCTGTATTCCCGCGCCCGGACGGAGAACAGCAGCGTTCCGGTGAGCAGGGCAAGGATCAGCCCACTCGCCGCAACCGGCGCGAGCACGCGCACCACGGCTTCGCGAGAGATGCCGCGCCACGCACCCAGAAGCCGCAGGTTGAGCGGAACGACGGACCCGACCAGCAGGGCGATTGCGAAGATGTGTACGGCGTTGACCCCCGCATAGGCCCAGCGGGAACCACGCAGGGCCTGCGCGAGGGCCGTTCCCTCGAACGCTGCGAACAGGACCTCCAAGGACTCAGTTGCGCCCGGGATAAAGGACGTACTCCCGATTACCCAGGAACAGCCGTTCCACCTTGAGCAGTCTTTCCGACATGTCGGCCGCCGGTTCGCCGATCACCCGGATCTCGACTCCTTCGGCCAGATCGCCTTCCACGAGGCCAGCGCGTTTGTTGCGCCACGGTTGACCGACTTCGGCGGTCCACTCTTCGCCCTCCACGTCGATCTTCAGGATGCCGTGGGGATTGCCCAGGCGGACGGTCTTGATGATGCCGGTCAGGTCGATATTTCCGCCGGTCGTCCACGTCCAGCCGTGATGGGCCAGAGCCCCGGCAAGAGGAACCGCGAGCCCCAGGGCCAGCACCGAGATAAACAAAAGCCTTTTCATCAAGCGCCTCCATAGTTGCGCGCGCTACCGGGATGATGGCGTCACGCGCCCGGACATTCAACCCGGCATTCTCCGAACAAACGTCAATCCCGTGGCGATCACACCCGCAGGAGGGCGGACGACTGCAAGGACAAGCGAGACATTTGCCGTTGCGCCGCCAGCCTGAAGCCGCCCGGGTGTCGGCGGCCTGCAAAGGCGCCGGAATCCTGGAGGCTTGACGGTCTACGAATGCAGGATGGTCGCGTTTGACGTACGCATTCCCAGGACATAGAAGTAAAGAAAGTCAGAACATTCGTGTGCCTTGAGGGAGCCGATCATGACGTCACGAGCGAGCCAAATGATGCGGGAAGTCGCGGCACGCGGCAAGTACGCGCCGCTTTTTCGTCATTTGAATGGCCTTGATCGTTCGCAATGGCATGTGTCATTTGATGAAGTTGAGGCGGTCCTGGGATTTCGTCTTCCTCCTTCGGCGCGCATTTACAGGCCTTGGTGGTCCAATTCGAAACTGGCTGGCGGTCACAGTCACGCATTTGCGTGGCTGGCAGCTGGCTGGAAAACCCGAAGTGTCGACCTCGAGAACGAAAATCTGGTCTTTTCGAGGCAGGAATCCAGCTCCGGAAAACACGTTCGTGAAGGCGACCGGCGAAAGTTCTCTCTCGACAGGATCCTCCCGCGCCATGATCCGGGGCCGTGGCCAAAGGACTTCCGCTCGTCAAGATCGGAAATTTACGACGCCGACGACCGATAACCGCAAATGTTCGTCGACACCAACGTACTTGTCATGGCGCGTTTCGTCACGGCACCGTTCCACGACCAGGCCCGCAACAGCATGAATCACTACGGTGAGACCGGGGATTCTCTCCGAATCAGCCGGCAGGTTATCCGGGAGTACCTTTCAACGGTAACCCGTGAGCAACTGTGGGCAAATCCGCTCGCAATTGAAGACGCACTCAAGGACGTTGAACAGATGACGATTGCATTCGGAATCCTGGAGGACGGTCCCCGGGTGATGGAGGTCTTTTCTGACTTGTGCCGCGCCGTGCCTGTACAAGGAAAAAAGGTTCACGACGCCAACATCGCCGCGACGATGCTGGCCCATGGCGAGAAACGGCTGTTGACCTTCAATGTTCGCGACTTCCGCCGGTACGGCCAACGGATCGAGTTGATCGATGCCGGAGCCAGAACTGTACTTTACTGAATTCCAAAACCGGTGGTGAAGGTCTGCAGCGTGCCTGGCACCATGCCGCACTGCAGCCGGGAGGAATGGCGTTTGCCCCGGTTTCGGGGGCAGGAGACAGATTCGGGTTTTCATTGAAAAGACGATCGGGATCGTAAGTCGATTTGATGCATCCGGCTCTTGGCAACGCCTTTCCCGGGCAAGTCGGCCCTGAACATGTCACCCGAACATGTCGAAAGAACGGGAACTGTTCGACATATTCTGCCGTAACGGGCAGCCGAACCGGCAACGCTGCACGCAGTTGGGCAGCGCATCCGAACTCACCGTGGTCGCCGCCGGGACTGCCGGGCCGGATTCACCCGTGTACCCGGATTGAAATCTGCCGGTTTCAAGGTAGCATGCGCGGGAACGAAGCGACTCGAACGGCAGGAGGCGTCAATGCAGGGTACCGGCGACAGGCTTGTGATCAGGAACATCGGGCTGGTGCTTTCGGGCATGATGGAGCAGCCCATTCTCGACGCCGATTGCGTGATTGCCGAGGGGGGGCGCATTGCGAAGATCGGTCGTGCGGACGAAGTCGACACCGGGGAGTCTGATGTCGTTGTCGATGCACGGGGCGTCACGCTGGCCCCGGGGCTGATCGACAGTCATGTCCATCCCGTTGTCGGGGACTACACGCCCAGGCAGCAGCAATTGCACTGGATCGATTCGACCCTGAATGGCGGTGTGACGACGATGATTTCAGCGGGTGAGGTTCACATGCCGGGCCGGCCGAAGGACATAGTCGGTCTCAAGGCAATGGCGATCGCAGCCCAGCGCTGGTACGAAAACGCGAGGCCGTCGGGGGTCAAGGTCCTGGCAGGAGCACCGGTTATCGAACACGGTATGGAGGAGCAGGATTTCAAGGATCTTGCCGACGCCGGCGTCACCCTGATGGGGGAAGTCGGCCTCGGGTCGGTGAAGGATGGCCCGACAGCGCGAAAGATGGTCGACTGGGCCCGCAAGTACGGAATTCAGAGCACGATCCACACCGGGGGCCCGTCGATTCCGGGATCGGGACTGATCGACAAGGAAGTCGTCCTGGAAGCGGCCACCGACGTGGTCGGGCATATCAACGGAGGACATTCGGCGCTTCCGGATGACCAGATCGTCTGTATCTGCGAAAGCTGCCGGACCGGCCTGGAAATCGTCCACAACGGCAACGAGCGTGCGGCCTTGCTGACGCTCAACACGGCTCGCGAGTTGAAACAGCTTGATCGGGTGATTCTCGGGACCGACGGCCCGGCCGGGTCAGGTGTTCAGCCGCTTGGAATTCTCCGGATGATCGCGATGCTGTCCAGCCTCGGGAATCTCGCGGCCGAATCCGCAGTATGTCTTGCAACCGGTAACACGGCTAGAATGCGGGATCTCGATGTCGGAATTCTCGAGGAAGGTCGGGCGGCAGACTTTGTGCTCATGGATCAGGCGCAGCATGCGCCCGGGAAAACGATCCTGGAGTCGATCGAACTTGGCAACCTGCCGGGTGTCGGCATGACCGTCATCGATGGCGTTGTACGGACCGGACGCAGCCGCAACACTCCGCCCGCGCAGCGACTACCGGGAATCGTCTCTGTCTAGAGCGGTTTCCCTGACATCAACGACGTCAGGGCATGCAGAACACGTTGACCCGAACCTGCGGCGAGCGACATGTCAACGAACGTCGCCGCTATTCTCGCGTTCAATTCTTCCGGAAACGCCGACCGGTCGAACCATTCCGGGTCCTTGGCGACAGGGATGTCTTCCATTTCGGCCAGCCATTTTGGGAAAGGAGCAATGAATGCGTGGTGGTGGCCCGGCAAGGTTTGAAAGTTTCCTGGCGTGTCACGGGAAACCGAATCGAAAACCGCGCGGGCATGAAACCCGGGAATCGCGACGGTATCGCCTTCTATGGCGAATACGTTCAGCGCGGTGATGGATAGCGGTGGCTCCGGATTGATGCCCTGGTAAACGGGCGCCACCAGGACAACCTTGCCATCGGCCGAAATTTCCCGAAAACCGGCGGCATCGGCAGCCGATGGGACGACGACAGGCGCCATTCCGGCCACAAACGCCGAAAGTCTCGTCGGTGCAAGTTCAGTGTACGATCGCATTCTTCGGTTTTCCGTAACTGCTCACCCCTTTTTGTCGGTGGTGTGTTTATAGTGCATTTTGATCATGTCGGCGGCGTTTCCGGCAAGGGCGATCTGGATGGCGACGAGGGGATTGTAGCCGAGCACGGCCATGGAACTCAGGTAGCTTGAGATCCTGCACCAGGCCTCGGCGAAGAACCGGGTGCGGAAGCATCCGGAGACCTTGATCTTGACCTTTGCCATTCTGATTTTCTGTTCTCCAAAATTGTTCGTAAAGCTGACATCCGGGTCGCCCATGAAGCGCAGCACGGATTCCTCGTGCTTCACGAGGCGCTCGTGCAGGTTGTGTGCGTCCGACTTCGCGATCCGCCCGCGTTTTCCTTTCGGTCGCGGCGGGATTTCCGGCAGTTCCTTGCCGCCCTGGGTCAGGATGGTCCGGTATCGCTTGCGCACGGCCAGGCGTTCGGCCTCGCTCAGGGTCTTGGTGGTGCTCTTGTTGACCTTGTGGCAAGCCTCGCGCAGCAGCGTCTTCATCAGGCGCGCCCAGCGGTAGGCGTTGGCCTCGACGATGAAGGTCAGTTCGCGCAAAAGATGCGAGCCACACAACTGATGCCTGCACCGGTCGTAGGCGAAGTAGGTTGCCCAACAATCATGGATCAGGACGCCGGCGTAACGCGGGATGATGCCGATCTCGTCGATGGCCTCCCTGCCGCGCTTGCGGTGCAGGAACTTCAGGGTCAGGAACCCGTCGGTGAGGACGTGGAGCCACTGGGTCTTGCCGTCGACCCGGAAGCCGGTCTCGTCGGCATGCAGGGCCGGGCGCGTCAGCAGGTGTTCGATGGCGGCCTCCTCCCACGCTTCGAGCGCGTCATGGAGGCGCCGGACGTAGCCAAGGCAGGTGGCCTCGGAGAGCCTGAGGCCGGAGATCGCCTGCACCAGCGCAACGGCCCGGCGCAGGGACAGCATGTGGGCGACCAGCAGGTTGATGATAAAGGCTTGCAGGCCGCTGCCGTACTGCAGCGGGCCCGGCATGGTTTCGGGGAACCGCCCCTTGGTCCGGGCCTGGCAGTCGGGGCATTCCTTGATCTCGGCATCCACGCGACGCTCGACGACCTCGAACACGATGTCGTACAGGATGCGACGTTCCCGGTTGACGGGATCGACGCCGGACAGGTCGGCGCCGCAGGCGTCGCAGGCGTCGACGGTGACCGTCTCCTCGACGGTGGTCTTCCGGAGGTTGTCGCCCGTCTTCAGGTTCGGTTTCGCGCCCTTGCCGCTGCTGCCGTCGCGCCGGGCGGTCTCGTCTTTCTCTGTCTGCGACGGCGGGAGGCCGGAGTTCCTGCTGGTCTTGCGGGTCGTCTTCTCGAGGAACACCGCCACCAGGATGTCGAGCAGCAGGAACAGGGCGTCGATCAGCGCGCGCGTTTCCGCACTCGCCTCGCCCGTGCGCTTGATGGCGTCGAACCGGGCCCGGCAGTCGTCCATCTGCGCACGCAGCGAGGCCCCGTTCACCGTCGGCATCACTCCACCTCCACCGCCAGCACTGCCGCCAGCACCGCGAGGCGCTCGCCCGGCGGCATCGCGCGGTAGCGCCGCGCCCAGCTTTCAGCGTGGCGCTTGATGCGCTGGCGGTCGGTGAAGTTCCGGCCCGCACAGGCGTGCCAGTGCACCCGGTCGGGCGCGAAGTTGAACCACAGCTTCTCCGTCACCACGCAGGACTGGTTGTTGACCTGGATCTCCAGCGTGCGCCAGTCGGACAAGTGCTCGTCGTAGAGCCGGGACGGATAGCCGGAAATTATCACCGAACAGGGCAGCGACTTCAGGATGTCGAGGAGCGTGACATGGTCGGCGTCCGTGTAGTCGAAGCGGTAGCGGCGCTGCGACCTGCGCGTCGACTGCACGTAGGGCGGGTCGCTGTAGACCAGTTCGTCGCCCTGGAAGTCGAAGTCCGACAGGAACGCGTGGGCGCAGCCGTGATGGAGTTCGACCGGATAGTCGCAGCTGAAGGTGTCGATGGCCCGGCGGTTGAGATCGATGCCGATGTTGCGCAGCGCCGGCGGCTTGCGCTTCATGATGGCACCGCCCCCAAGATGTGTCTCCAGATATGCGCCATGCGGGGGCGTGAGGCCCACGATGGCCTGCGAGAGACCTGTCGTAGCTTTGGACCCGAACCATGCCCCCATCGAAACGGTCTCCCCCGGAACAGTCAATCCGGAACCGACAGTATAATGCTCGCTCTATGGTGTCAAACGATAATCCTCGGCGGGCTGCTCGGACAACCCGACGGAGCCTGCATGCACCGTCAGGACCCTCGACAGGCACGAATAGACACCCAGCGTTGGCGCGTCCTGTGTGCGGCGTTTCGTGATGACGCCGCAGGCCCGCCGGCAAGTGCAGATGACGAGAAAAGATACTTGACCCGAGCGCCATCAGGCAGGACGGTCAATGGTCAAAGGGGGGCGAGCAGTTACGGTTTTCCTGCAAATTGGAGCCTGTGCATAATCGACCCTGGACAGTGATTCCGGGTGACTCACGGGTCTGGCGCGGGTCCCTTGTGCCGGACGGGAATTGACGACTGTGTCGAATTTTCCAACCTCGGGTCAGGCGGGAATCGATCTTCTCGCTGAACTCGGCATGAATTCGGGAATTCCGAAATTTCGCCGTCGTCCCGTCGATCCCGACTCGGCGGAGTTTCGACAAAAACCGGAAAAGTCTTTGTTGAATCCGTCCGGGCAGGATGTGACAAGGCTGGCCGCTGCATTGGTGCACGACCCGGGCCGGGGCAGATCGACGCTGCGCGGGAACGAAACGGCGGAAATACCGTTCGGACAGGATGAACTGGTCTGGCATCGTCAAGAACGCCGGACTGATATCGCCGGACGGGAAGAGGGGCATTGAATTGGCAACAGGACCTGCGCAGGCAACAATCGAGTTGAGATGCAACGGGCCGACCTCGGCACCCAGGATCATCGTGCCCGGTTCGAAGTCGATTACCAACAGGGCCTTTGTCATTGCAGCCCTGGCGAAGGGAAAGACCGAGATTCGGAATCCGTTGGTTTCGGACGACACGGAGGCAATGCTCCAGTGCCTTGGAAGACTTGGCGTTGAAATTGACAAGTCCGATCCACGGAACGTTCTTGTCGGGGTATCCCGCGGAACCCCGTCGGAAGGCAGCCGGTTATTCGTTGGAAACGCCGGTACAACTGCCCGCTTCCTGATCGCGGTCGCGGCCATGATCGGACAAAAGGTCAGTTTCGACGGTGACAGACATATGCGCAAGCGGCCGATGGGGCCGATTCTGAAGGCAATCGAGTCCATCGGAGCAAGGCATGACTCGCCGCACGGCAACATGCCTTTCGAGATAACCGGAAACCCCGGGCTACATGCGCGATGGGCAAGGGAGGGGCACCGCCCGACCGTAGTTGTCGATGCGTCCCTATCCTCCCAGTATACGTCCGCGTTGATGATGATTGCGCCGGCATTGCCCTGCGGAATGAACATCCGAACGGAGATGTCGGGAAAGATCGATGCTTTCGGCTACATTGACATAACGCTCGAGATCATGCGGGATTTTGGGGTCAGTGCGAAATCCCCGGGCCCGGGAAGCTGGGATTTCGAACAGCAAGACTATCGGGTCGGCACGATCGAAATCGAGCCTGACTATTCCGCCTGCACCTATTTCTGGGCCGCCAGGGTGTTGGGATGCAGGGGTTTGAGTATTCGCGGGGTAAAGCCGGGTTCAACCAGACAGCCTGATGCAAGAGCGCTGAAGGTGATCGAGACCTTTCCGGACATGCCCGGCGTGATTGACGGTTCCCAGATGCAGGATTCCGTGCCGACACTCGCTGTCCTGGCAGCATTCAACGATTCGCCCGTCCGGTTTACCGGCATCAAGAACCTGCGGGTAAAGGAATGCGACCGGATCGAGGCGATCGCAACCGGACTCAACCGGTTATCTGATGGTTTGGCAGTGGTTGAGGGTGACGACCTCGTCGTCAATGGATCAAAGACGGCGGTAGAGGCGTTCGGCCCCGCGTGTATTGACTCGCATGATGATCACAGGATTGCGATGGCGTTCGCGCTGGTTGCACTGAAGGCCGGAAGAATCTCGATTACGAACCCGAGATGCGTGGCCAAGACCTTTCCGGGTTTTTGGGACGAACTGGAGAAATGCGGAGTTGCCCAGATCTGAGTAGAGAAGTTTCCGCGAATTCAATCAAGAGGTCGATGTCTGGGACTTGGCCTGGTCCCGCCGTCAGCGCTTACCCAACAGCCCTTGCCTCCGTGTCGATCGATGATGCGCAGTCGAACCGAAACAGACCTCACAGCACAGAAACTGCCTGATCCCGGCATCAATTCCGACTCCCGGAGTCTGTTGTTCGCGTGCTGCCGCATGCTCGAAAGCAACTTATCGGCAATGCGGCCGTCACGGACGGTGCCGGGGCCGTGCACTCGGTAACGCCCGTCACATCCTCCGGAACGGTCGTTCGGTCTTCTTTTCCCGCTTCCCGTATCCGCTCGTCCAGCCGCGAAGCCAACCAGTTGCCGTGCGAGTCAGCGCATCCGCGCGAGCCAGAACCAGGCAATCCAGATCGGCAGGCTGAGGAGGATTGCACAGACAGCGATCGCGATCGGTCCCAGCAGTCCCGCCATGACCGACGTTGCGACGGTAACCACGCCCAGGCCGGCTCCGGCAAACCAGGCGGACCGCCGGTAGCCGAGACGCCAGAGCAGGCGACAGCCGAGCGCCAAGGGCAGGCCGCAAAGCGCGACCTGACCCAGAGATCCCGCCCCCGTCATGATTTCCGCAATCACGCTTTCCGGTCCGAATCGTACCATTGCCTGCGCCACGACCCCGGCCGGAAGCCACAGTATCGCAAGCGTCCAGAAGCCGGTCCGGCTGTACAGATTCCGCTTCTCCATCCGATACCCATGCCGGGGAAAGCGGCGAGAATCAAGCGGAGGGAGACCGTGCGCCCGTTCGCCAATGGTGGTCGGAAGACAGCCGGGGACCGGCGGAGCCACGAGAGCGCCAATGGAGCGATTTACGGTCTGGGTACGGGGGTGAGACGACGGCGGTCGCCGGGACTCCAGCGGCCGGGTCTTGTGGTCCTGTCCTCATGAGGTGACGGCCTGCATCGTGTATCAGTGCGACCAACAAGAGGACGAGCGTACGACATGCCGACCCGCCTCCTCGTTGCAGGCATCCTGCATCACATCCTGATCCCCTTGGGGATACCCGAAGAATCCTCCCGGATCGAAGCCTGCTCCAGGGTACCCAATCCATCTGCCGGATCGGCAAAAAATCGTTCAGCGCGTTCAAGGATACGCGTACGGCTCAAACGAGTTTCTTGAGGAGCCCCAGGAAAACCGCCCTTTCCCCGGGTTGAAGCGCTTCCAGCGTCACTTCGGTCACGCTGCGTCCCATGGCCCGAAGTCCGGCCACCATTTCCAGGCCTTTCGGGGACAGCGAAATGAGGTTTCTCCGCCGGTCGTTCGCGTCCTTTTCGAGCGTGACCAGCTTCTTGTCGTATAGGCGGTCAACCACCCCCTTGATGGTCGCAGCATCAACGGCGATCAGCCTGCCGAGCTGGTTCTGGGAGCAAGGACCGCATTCGGAGAGCCTGATCAAGGCGGAAAACTGCGTCGGCGTCAGGTTGTTGAGTGCATGATCCTGGAAGATGAGCGTGTGCCGCTGGTAGGCAAGGCGAAGAAGATAGCCGACCTGGTCGTCGAGTCTGTACTCGGATTCGTCCTTTACGAATGGTCTTCCGTTATCCATCGGACAGCCAACTGTTTCCCGTATGGACACCACTCCAGCACAATTCGCAACGGGCGCGCCGCAGTGCACGATCCATCAGGAAGGGAAGGTCACGGAAAGCGACGTGGATCCCGCCACCATTGCCGGCGGGAAACCGGTCACCGCAATCCGTCTTTTCCGACTGCTTCATCGGCCGTCAGCCCCCCGACCCTCGGTAACGGGCGTCCGCTGTCGGTTACGGCGACAGCGACCATGATCTCGTTTGCGCGCGGTGCGTCGTTCAGCCGGACCTCCGCGCCGTCAAAATGCGATCGGACGTAGGCCGCGTCCTTGTGCCCCAACGGGACATCCAGAACCTGCCCCGGTCCGCCCATCTTCTTTGATGACGGGACAAGCGCGGCTCCCTTCTCGACCGCGGCGCGAAGCGGCGCTCCGAGGCGAGGATGGAGGATTGCCGCCGCGTGCTCCAGTTCGCCGTTTTCTCCGACCATGGCCGCCTTGCCGTAGCTCTCCGCCGCACCGGAACGGATCCCGAGCGCATCGACGCATCGATTCCCGAGAAGCCCTCCGAGCTCGGCCCCGGTTTCCATCAAGGGCTCAAGGTCCTCGGCGTACCGGCCGGCGAACGGATTGGCGATGACCGCGACCGCGATGGCCTTGCGTGTTGTCGGTTCGATGCTGCGGCCGCATTCACGGTGGGTTTCTTCAACCCAGACAACGATTTTTCGAATCTGTACTTTCATCTCAGCCCGTCTTCCCCCTTGACATCCTCGACTGCCAGACCGCCCGAGCGCGCATGGATACGCCCTCCGGTCGTCATCACCAGCACGACGGCGAGCTCGTTGGCGCGCGGGCTGTCGTGCACGCCGACTTCGATGGAATCGAAGTGGCTTCGTACGTATGAGGCATTGATATGGGTGACCGGAACATCCATGCGAACTCCGGGCGCACCGACCTTTTTGGCTGAAGGCACGATCGCCTTTGCATCGCCGAGGAGTTCCCGCATGGCGTAACCGCCAGGGGCGTGCCAGAGGGCACCGTGCTCAAGTTCGCCGGCGGTTCCGACGATCGCTCCCTTTCCGTAACCCTGGACGAGCGAGGCGTCGCCGCCGAGAACCTCGATGAGGCGCCCCGCCATGGACAGGCCGAGTGGTTTCAGGTCGTCCATGAAACCGGTGATTTCCCGCACGTAGCGCCCGGCAAACGGATTCTCGATCACCGCCATGATCCAGGCGCGGCGCTGGGTTGCCGCCGGCGGTGGCCCTCCCTCGTGGAAGATCTCTTCAATCGACGATACTGATTTCCGGACGACGGGTTCAGGCATGTCAGGCAACTCCCTTGTCTACTCGGTTCAGGTCAGGGCCAGCCCCATGTTGACGATTCTCGACTGGCCCTGGAGAAACAGCGCGGCACCGGTGACAAGACCTTTCGTCAGATACGCGCGTGCGTGGGCCTCGCCATGTGACAACGCCAGTTCAATGTCATGACGGCACAATTGCCCACATGACGTGACAACATCTCGCGCGCCAAGGTCGCTGTCCGGGTCAATCTCGGCCGCGGGGCGCCGTTCGATTGCCGGGTGACCGCCGGCAAGATTGACGGAATTCGCGACAAGTGTCGCAGCCGCATCCGCCGTGGCTGCCGATGATGCCAGGACAGTCACGGAATCTGCGATACCCAGCGAAAGACTGCGGCCGCCTTTGCCGCTCGTGGCGAGGCCGTAGGTCTTGCCGCTGCCGGATAGCTCGACCGAGCCGATGGCGGAGCAGTCGAGAGCGGCAATGGCGGCCCGGTAGGTGGCACCTGGGCCTCCGAGGTAGATCGCGATGTCTCCACCGTTGTTCACATATGCGCGTTGAAGATCGGCTGCATCGATCATCGCCGAAAGAATCTCGTCGGCCACGGCACCGGCGACGGCCGCCATGGGCGTGACGAACACGTCGTGTGCAAATGGAGACGTGGCGTCGAACATGCGCCGTGCAACCGGGCTCCGGAACCCGTTGGGCCGGCCCTCCGTGCGCTGGCGCAGTTCGTCGAGTTCGGCGACAAGTTCATGGAGCAACGTGGCGAAACGATGCTCTGCCGCAGAAAACGCCTCCGTACGGCCTTGCGCTGAACTCGACCGGTCATCCGCACCGATGACAAGATCGATCGGGCCGTGCTGCAGGTGCAACCGTTTTCGGCACGGCAGGAGTGCGGCTACGTGCCGGGACATCATCGCTGCGTCCGCCGCATTGCCGAAATGTCGTACCCTCTGGCAATCGCGTCGGGTTGGTCCGTGTCGGCGCCGAGGGCTTCCGTATCGGGATCGATGATGCTCTCGAGGGGAATGATATGGTCGGTGTGACCACCGAGGATTTCGTAATCCGAAACCCTGAGGGTGAACTCGATGGGAGCGACGAGAGCCGGGGTCGGCACATAGCCAAATGCGTTTGTCGGCGTCTCCATGACGTCGACCATGAATGTTATTCCGCCCCCGGGCCAGATGTAGGTCGGGGCTCCGCCGCATGTCAGGCGTGTCAGGGACTGGCGCACGGACCGGGTCAGCTGCACGGGGTTTTCCGTAACTCCGGCCCTGAGAGACCCTCCGGCCCCTCCCATGAACAGGACCGAACAAATGGACGGTTCGCAGTTCTCGGATATTCGTTCCGCGGATCTCAGCAATTCGGAAGAGATCTCGGCCTGCTTCGGGTGAAGGTCTTCATCGAGTTCGTAATAGGCCCATTGTTCTCCCGTGGTCGAGACCATCAGCAGCCGGATTCCGGGTCGTGCAAATCTCCTGTCCGGTTCCTGCAGGATGTCCAGCGGATCCTCGATCGTGGTGCCGCCCCAGCCCGTGCCGGGTTCCGCCACCTGGAAGTACCGTCCCGGAGTCGACCGGCGGCCCTTGACCCTGATGCCCGTCGGCGCCATGCCAAGCAGTTTCCCTGCCTGATGTTCAGAGAGAACGCCGGTGATGTGATCGTCGATGACAATGACTTCGTCGACATGCGGTTGCCACTGGCGGGCAAACATCCCGATTGTGGCGGACCCGCATCCGACGCGCATGAGCCGCTCAGGCGAGCCGTTGATGACAGGAGGTTTCCCGGCTTCGACGACGATCGTTGCACCTTCATCGATCGACATCTCGACCGGGTCCCGGTTGCAGAGCGACATGAGGGTCGCGCAGGTCACGCGACCTTCCTTCTTTCCCCCGCCGGTCAGGTGTTCGACACCGCCGAGGGAAAGCATCTTTGAACCGTATTCGCTGGTCATGACATGGCCGACCGGTTCATCGTCGACGCGAACCGCCGCGCATTCATCCCCGATGTGGCTGTCCGTGTCGATCTTGACCTTGACGCCGCAGTAGCTGAAGATTCCCTCGGTCACCACGGTGACCATGTCGACCCCATCGATCTCCTGGCTGACAATGAACGGCGCGGGCTTGTAGTCGGGGTAGGTCGTTCCTGCACCGACCGCCGTGACGAACTGGCGATTGCCCTGAATCAGGTCGCCATCCCATTCGCTGCCGTCATCGGAGTTCAGGAACGGGACGGTTTCGACGCCCGATTCGACGACGGTCAGCGGATCGAGCCGTACGAGCTTGCCGCCCTGGTTTCCATAGCGGTCGCAGGCGCCGGAACGACCGTCCGCGATGTAGCACATGACCGGGCAGGCATCGCAGCGGATCTTTTCCGGACGCTCCCGCCTCGGCCTACGCATGTTCCCGGCTCCGGATTGCATCGAGGACCCGGGAAGGCGACGCCGGAAGCGCTGCCAGGCGAATGCCGCACGCATTCGTGATCGCGTTCAGAACGGCCGGGGCCGTCGGGATCAGGACGTGTTCGCCCAGGCCCTTCGCACCGTATGGCCCGTGCGGATCAGGTTCCTCGACGAATATCGTTTCGATCGGCGGGACGTCGCCGATACTGGGAATGAGATAGTCGTGGAGGTTCTCGGTCTTCCCGGGGATGTATTCTTCCATGAGCGCCATGCCCAGGCCCTGGGCGACGCCGCCGTGGACCTGGCCCTCGGCCAACTGCGGGTTGACGGCCTTGCCGACGTCATGGGCCGCAGTGACGTGCAACGGGCGCACGCACCCGAGGCTCGTGTCGACCTCAACCAGGACAACATGAGCCGCATAGCCGAACTGTGCGTAGGGGATGCCCTGGCCATGGTCATCGAGCGGAGTCACGGGCGGGTCATAGGTTTCCTCTGCCGACAGCACGTACCCGTGCCGGTCAACGGGCAATCGGGAAAGGTCGATGACGTGTTCGGAGCCGGGGCCTGACACGTGAATTTCACCGGCCCGAAATTCCAGTATCGCGTCGTCCGAGGCATTGCACAGCTTGAGAATCCTTGCTCTCAGCGCGGATCCGGCAAGGCGGGCGGCGTTTCCGGATACATATGTCTGACGCGATGCGGATGTCTTGCCCGCATCGGGCGTGATGTCCGTATCGGCTCCAAGAATCGACAGCTTCCCGAGGGGCAGCCCGAGAGCGGTCGCGAACAACTGGGCGATCACCGTGTTTGCGCCCTGGCCGATGTCGACCGCGCCCTGGTGAAGCACCACGTCTCCGCCTGGCAGGACTCCGGCCCGGATTGTCGACGGGTTCGGAAGGGACGTGTTGCCGCACCCATACCAGCCGGCGGCAATTCCGGCGCCCCTCCTCAGCGGGTCGTTTCGTGAACGGGCAGCCGCGTTGAACTCCTCCGTCTCACGCAGTCGCCGGGACCATGCGGGCTGCAAGGCTTCGAGGCATTGCCTGATCCCGACGCCTGATTCGAGATGTTGTCCGGTTACCGTATGCGACCCGTTCTCCAGGCAATTGATGATCCGGAATCTCAGGGGATCGATCCCGACCTGTTCGGCAAGCCGGTCAACGAGAGTTTCGACGGCCGCCGCGGCCTGGGGCACGCCGAACCCGCGAAACGCGCCTGCCGGCGGTCCGTTCGTGAGAACCGCGACCGCCTCGCACCGATAATCGCCGATCCTGTAAGGCCCCGATGCGTGGACGGGGACCCGGTTGGCCACGGTTGGTCCCCAGGACGCATAAGCACCGGTATTGAACCGGCCGATGACTTCCATGCCGGTGATTTTTCCATCCAGCCGCGCGCCCATGCGTACGCGGATTTCGGACGGGTGACGCTTGGTCGTGGACTGCATGGACTCGATACGCGAATAGGCAATCCGTACCGGCCGGCCGGTTTTCATGCTCGCAAGAGCGATGAAGGGCTGGACGGAAAGATCGAGCTTGGAGCCGAATCCGCCACCGACTGCCGTCGGGACGATGCGGACATCTTCGCATCCGATGCCGAGGATCCGCGCCAGGCATTCCCGGTCCAGGACAGGCGCCTGGGTGCAAGCGTGGACGGTCATCCGGCCTTCGCTCCAGACCGCGTAGCCGGCTTCAGGCTCGATGTAGGCATGTTCGACAAAGGCGGTTCCGAACGTGGCCTCCGCCAGGTGACCGCCTCCGGCCAATGCGCTCTCGGCTTCTCCGCATTCGACGCGGCCGGTGCAGAGGATGTTTCCGGACCGGTCCCGATGCAACTGGTAAGCGCCTTCGGCAAGAGCGGCGGACATCTCTTCGGCGGCGGCCAATTCATGCCACTGGACTGGGAAGTCCTCGGCCTTGAATCTACTCATGAATTTCGGTTCGCCGACCACTGCCGCAACGGCTTCTCCACGAAAACGGGTCTCGGCCTCGGCAAAGACCGGTTGGTCCTCGAATCCCGGGATGACACCGAACCGGTTGACGCCCGGGATATCGGCCGCGGTCAGTACGGCAACCGTTCCGGGACGGGAATTGCGGTATGCATCAAGGTCACCAAAAGTAAACCTTGCCCGGGGGAACGGTGAGCGAACGAGCTTGAGTACAAGCGATTCTGGGTGCGCGATGTCGTCGCCGAACCGGTCCCTGCCTTCGACCTTTTCCGGACCGTCGACCCGCCGCACGGATGTGCCGATCCACCCGTGTCCGTTTACCCGCCTGGATGCCGTTTCATCCGGAACCGAGGTCCTGCTCGCCTGGATGACGGCGTCGATGATCTTGCGATACCCGGTGCAACGGCAGAGGACGCCGCCGAGCGCATCCTCGATGTCGGTTTCCGAGGGTGACTCGACGTCCCGCAAGAGGGCCACGGCGGATACGATCATCCCGGGCGTGCAGATCCCGCACTGGGCAGCCCCATGATCAAGGAATGCCGTGGTAAGCGACTGCGCCGTTGTGTCGCGGGCAACGAGTCCGGAAAGGGAATCGATCATCGAACCGGCGACCTGCCGGGTTGGAGTCAGGCAAGCGCAGACCGGTTTTCCGTCGACAAGGACCGTACACGCTCCGCAGTCCCCGGCATTGCAACCCACCTTGACGTCGCGGGTTGCGAGGCGTTCGCGCAGGGTGTCCGACAACCGCTCGCCGGGTATGGGGTGCGCCCGGACGTCATCACCATTCAGCGTGAACTTCACCGGCTGAATTTCGAGGCAGCTATCCATGGTTGGAAGCTCCCGGAAAGAGCGCGCGAAGAATGACCTTCCGGGTCAACCGGGACGCGGTAACGCCCCGGTACCCGGCGCTTCCGCGCATGTCGGAGATCGGTGACAGGCAGGAAAAGTGCGCCGGTCCGAATGGTGGGAGATCATCACCTTCCGTCACCCGGAGGCCGACCAGGGAATTCTCGAGGGAAGTCATCCTGCTTGCGACAGGAGAACAGGAACCAATCGCGACCCTGACGTCCGAGATGCGGTGGTCTTCGTCCGTGTTGATCGCGACGGCAACCATGGCAATCGAGATCACCAGGTATTTTCTGCTCCCGAGCTTTCGAAACGCGCTTCGGGTTTCCGCGGCGATGGCCGGGACGTGAACGGCGGTGACGATTTCATCTGGTTCAAGTGCGACCTGCCTGACGCCGGTGACGAAGGATTCAAGCGGCAGCTTGCGCATGCCGCGGCGTGACGCCAGTTCGACGGACGCATCCAGCACGAGGAGGGGCGGAATTCCGTCCGCTGCCGGGGAAGCATTGCAGATGTTCCCGGCGACGGTTCCGGCGTTCTGGATCTGGACCGATCCGACTTCCCGTGCAGCTGCCTTGAGTGCATCGAAAGCCGGGGGTAATGGCGCCCGAATGATGTCCGTCCACGTGACCCCGCCCCCGATGCGCCAGCCGCCATCGAGGCGGGTAATGCCCTGGAGTTCGGGGATGCCTGACACGTCCAGGATATTTTCCGGGGGCGGGTTGTCGCCGAGGGACGGGAAGAAATCAGTGCCACCGGCGACGATCGCATGGGTCCCTGCGCCAAGGATCGGAAAGGCATCATCCAGTGATTTCGGGATCGCGTAATCCACTTTCGGGCGATTTCCGGGTGATTCGTTTGTATACAAATGATATTTACGCGTGCCGAGACCTGTCAAATTGAAATTCCGCGGACGTGGCCGAAAACGGCACGGTTCCCGACGGTTCGCTTGCCGGGAGCGTGCGATGACACTTAGAGAGTTGCTTGTCTCGCACGATCCTTGACCGGAACCGTGAGTCTGGTTCTCAACCCGCCACGACCTTTCCTGCCTGGTACAGCCATCCCGGCATCGGGAGTTCCAGTTCCCACCATATCTTCATCGGCCGCTCGGATTCGTGTCGTAGGTAATGGGCCTTGCCGAGGCAGTGATAGGGGAGGGTTTCGCCCCTGCCATCCTTTTTGCGTTCGCGAACGAACAGGACGACATTTGTGCCCCGGGACGATTGTTCGACATAGCGGCGTCCGGCTTTCGTGTCGGGAGACGCGGAGTTTTGAGACTCCCAGTGAAACAGGGTCGGCGAGACCGGATAGTCGGCGTATCGAGTCGTCGGTGAAAAGTCCCTGTCCGATTTCTCCAGCGTGACGAACAGAAGGTCCGTCCTGGTGGCTTCGTCCCAGAGGACGCCCCCTTGGGGCATGACCAATTTCCCGTCCTTGCCGATCCGCCTGTACGCCGCAACGATCTCGCCCAGGGTATAGGTAGCGTGGCCGGCAAGGGGAATTTCGCCGGTGGGGTCGAACGGGTGGGCGACCGTGCGAATGCGATCGACGAGGACGTCCAGGAGGTCGTCGATCTCGCGCCGCAGTTCGGCGGACCCGCGAATTCGGTCCAGGGTCTGGTCGGCTTCGTCGATCGATCGGCCTCGACCACCCAGTATGGCAAAAAGCATCAGGCCCAAACGGTGCTCTCGGCCTTGGAGATCCGAGATTCTGTTGGAATGATCCGGTGACAGGATCTTTCGCCACACTTCGATTCTCTCGCGATCATCCAGGTGAAGCATTCGACCGATCGCCTTGAGGAGTGTGTCCTCCACGGCGCCTTGTTCGAAACCTGCCCGCCTGCGGAGTTCCGTAAAGCAATGTCCTGATCCGGGTCGCGCGTAGATGTCTTCGAGTTCGACGCCAGCGGCATCCATGAGGCCACGGATTCGTGTTTCAGGTCCAAGCGCGCGCAGATCGTCTGCGAGACGTGCACGGGCGTTGACGACGGCCTGTTTCAGGTTGCCCAGCACGGTTTTTCTGGCGATGCGGTCGAGTTTGAGTGCGCATCCGGGCGGGAGCAATGGGAATCCTTCCTCGACGGCTCGCCTGACCTGGTGGCGGGTGCCTCCCAACAGTGCCCGGTAGCGCACGTCGTAGCGGTACTCGCGCCGCACCTGGCCCACGAAGTCGAGGACAGTAAGGACACGCTTTCCGTCGGCCCACCGCAATCCGCGCCCCAATTGTTGCAGAAACACGGTGGCGCTCTCGGTTGGGCGTAACATGAGCACGGTATCGACTTCAGGAAGATCGACGCCCTCGTTGAAGAGATCGACGGCGAAGACCACGCGCAGATCACCCCGCCGCAATCTCACGAGTGCGGCCTGCCGTTCGTCGCGCGGAGTCTTGGAATCGAGTGCAATTGCCGGGTAGCCGAATTCACTGAACCGGGCAGCCATGAAGTGTGCGTGGCCGACACCGGCACAAAAGCCAAGGGCCCGCATCCCGTGCGGATCGGTCACGAACTCTTCGACAGCCTGGCGAATTCGAGTGGCTCGAACGTGATCGCCCGTAAAAACGTTATCGAGTTCGCCCGGGACATACCGTCCACGTTCGAAACGGACCGTCGAAAGGTCCGTCGCGTCGTTCACTCCGAAATAGTGGAACGGACAGAGCAATCCCTGGTCGAGGGCGTCCCAGAGCCGGGATTCAGATGCGATCCGTCCGTCGAACCACTCGAGAACCGATTGGCCATCTGCACGTTCGGGCGTGGCCGTGAGCCCCAGGAGAATCCTTGGCTTCAGGCTACGAAGCAGGCGATCGTAACTCGCCGCCGCCGCATGGTGGAATTCGTCCACGATGACCATGTCGAAACCGTCGGGTTCAATGTCGTCGATACGGTTGGCAAGGGATTGGACCGAAGCAAAGACATGGCGGCCCTTGCTCGGACGTTTTCCTCCAACCAGCTGTTCACCGAACCCCGGTTCACGCAGCACGAGTTGGAATACTTGTTGGCTTTGACTGAGGATTTCTTCACGGTGCGCGACGAAGAGCAGGGAATGATCGGCGTCCTGGCCGCGCAGCCGCTTGTAGTCGAATGCCGCAATCCAGGTCTTGCCGGTGCCTGTCGCAGCGACCACAAGGTTGCGGTTGTGTCCATGCAGGCGCTCCGCTTCAAGCGCCTCGAGCGCGACCGCTTGGTGAGGTTTGGGCGCGACATCCACCAGCAAAGGTAGTGCCGTGATGGTGTCGTGCGTTTTGCCGCTCTTCTGTCGTGAAAGCGCTTTGTCGAGTCTTTCGGAATCGCGTTCTGGCGTATAATCTTCGAACTCCGGTTCCTGCCAATATTGTTCGAATGTCGCTTCGAATCTCTCGATGACGTCGGGGTTTTCGGCTGCGCTCAAACGGACATTCCATTCGAGGCCGTCAACCTGGGCCATGTGTGTGAGATTGGACGAACCGACATAGGCCGTGTGCAGTCCGCTATTGCGGTGAAACAACCACGCCTTGGCGTGAAGCCGCGTCCGGGCGACGTCGTACGAGACCTTCACCTTGGCGCCGAGGTCGACGAGCGCGTCGAGCGCTCGACGTTCGGTCGACCCGGTGTATACGCTCGCGATCACCCTCAGTTGTGCACCCTCCTGCACGCGTTCCGCAAGCTCGGAGCGAAACAACCGCAACCCCGAGTGGCGCACGAATGCGCACAGGAGGTCGATCCGGTCTGCGCTGGGGATCTCCCGTGAGATCTCGCTGGCGATCTGGACGTCCCTGCGCCCATTGACGAGAAGCCCGGTTCGACGGAGTGAGAGTACCGGGCGCGGGATTGACGAAAGCTTATCACCGAATGCACGCTTTTCGACCGCTTCGAGGAGGAGGCGGGCGGCATCCTCGACCTGGTCGTCAGCCATCGCGCCATGTTCGAAAAGCACCTCAATCATTCGGTTCACGAGGTCGGTCTGAATTGTCGCCTGGGATCCATCAGTATCGGGAATCCCTTCGAGTACGCGTCTCAGGAGTTCATACACGTGCCGCGCCAGGAACTCGGGACGGACTGTCGCGTCGGCCGGGCCAATTTTCACCGACCAGCCTTCTGCTGTTCGGGCATGGACTTCGGCCTCAAGCGCGGAGGTCAGCAAGTCTTCGTAAAGCCCCAAGCGAAGTCTTCGCGTCATGACCAATCCAGTGGAATCGAAATGAACGGTTTCACCGTCACGACAAATGAGGCCCGGCCAGCCTGGATTGATCTGTGCGCCGCCCCACGGTGTTCCGGGCGGGCAAATGGCAGCAAACGCAAACGGGCAGCTTCATGGGACCGAGTTCATATCATCTTCCGGTGCTTCAGCCCAGGAAGGAAGCACGGTTGAATCGACTGGATTCGATCGCGCCAGGAAACCCGGACGCAGGTAGAGGCAGCCAAAACGGACATCGAACCGAATGTAAGTATCCATATGGCGCTCCGGCGGCCAGGCAAGTCATCGGTGAGGTTGTCCGATGGGCACGACGCGACTCTTGCCGGGACCTGTCGGCATGATCGCCTCAGCGACTGCCGATACCGCGGAAACCAGCCGGGGAATGAGGAAATCATTGACCGCGACAAGGTGATCGTGGAATGGTGTTGCTTACGTGCCATGCACGTGTCGGTCGTGTGCAGTGCCGTGACGCCGAATACTCTACCTGGCCAAATCGATCCCGAAGACGTCCGCTCCGGACATGGATGTCGCGTTCTTTCCGAGAGTCGAAAAATGACGACACCTTGGCGTATCGGATGCTTTCGAAGGAGACACCGACTCCATCGGTGTTCGACGAGATTCCAGGGTAACACCCAAGAAGCGTTGGCAGCGCGGGCGGGAATTACATCCAAGAACGTTGTCACGGGTCTGTGCAAGGCGCAACGGCGCGTAAATCCTCGACGCCGGTATACGCAGCCGGGGATGCTGAAAACAGGGCGAATGACGGGAAAGGATTCCCTAAATGTCGGTATTCAGTTGTCCGCGAATTTCCGGGCACGTTGCGGCGGCGTCGCACCGAAGCCACGGCGAGGTCGAATGACTCTCGATGCACCGCCAGGATGACCGGCAGCTTGGGGCAGCTGCCGGTCGAGTCGTCCAGTGATTCAGCGGGTTCCGGCCAGACCCAACTCTTCGAGATTCATCTTCCACCGCGCCGATTCCGTGGCGACGAATTCGGCAAATTCCGCCGGCGTACTTGTTTCCACTGCAGCGCCCGCATTGGCGAATCTCTCGATGACGTTCGGATCTGCCAAGGCTTGGTTCGCCGCGGCATTTACGGTTGCGACGATGTCGTCGGGCGTTCCTTTCGCCATGAAAAGCCCGTACCAGGCTTCCGCCGAATATCCCGGCATCACGGTTTCCGTCAGCGTCGGTACATCGGGGAGCAGTGCGAACCGCTGGGCACTGCTGACCGCCAGAGCGAGAAGTGCCCCGGTCTTGATGTGCGGAATCGCCGGCGGCATTCCCGCCATGAACATGTCCACCTCGCGGCCGAGCACGGCCGTCGTTGCTGCCTTGCCACCCTTGTACGGGACGTGCACCATTTCGATGCCGTTCATGCTGGCCATCGAGTCCGTACCCATATGCTGGAGCGAGCCGACGCCCGGACTGGAATAATTCAGTTCGCCGGGTTTCGATCTGGCAAGCTCGATGAAATCCGCGATGGTTTTGGGTCCGAGATCAGGCGAAACGACGACCACATCGGGTATGGACGCGACCCGGCCGACGATCGCGAAGTCAGTAGCCGGATCGAACGGCGGTTCCTTCGGCAACCAGGTGGCGATCGCCATGTTGATGGTTCCAATGAAAATCTCGTAACCGTCGGGGTCGCCGCGCGAAACGGCGGCTGCAGCGACGTTTCCGGCAGCACCCGGCTTGTTTTCCACGACGACCGGTTGTCCGAGCGCCGCCGCCAATTCTTCGCTCATCGAACGGGCCAGAACATCGGGCCCCGAGCCAGGAACCGATCCGACGATCATCTTGACCGCCCTATCGGGGTAATCCGCCAAGGCATGCGGTGTCACTCCGGCAACTGTCATGATCGCCGCGACAGCGCAGGCCACGATGTGTGTCATTCTATTCATTTGTTCCTCCATTGTTTTCGATCGGGCACTGCGCCCGATCCTACGCAGCGTATTCCGGCAAAGGGGAAGTCTCGGAATGGGCAATCATCTCGCGTACCAGCCGCTCCATCATCTTGGACCGGACCAGTTGCGCAGACGGCTCATCCCAGAGGTTGTCCACTTCGTTCGGATCGTCGTTCAGATTGTAGAGGTAGCCCGGTTCGATGCCGTCATAGATCGTGAGCCGCCAGCCGTCGGCCAACAGCGTGCGGACCCGGCCGCGTAACTCGTGGCCGGGCAATCGGGTTTGGACTTCGTCCTCGACGAGCACACATTCCCGGCTCGTAACCGGCGCTCCGTCATCATCGACAAACGGACGGCCTTGCATGCCGTTGAAAGGAATGATGCCGGCAGCGTGGATTATCGAGGCGGCAATGTCGATTGTGCTGACGTATCCGCAGTGGTGCAGGGCGCCGCGTGAGCGGCCGTCTGCCCAAATCAACGGGATGCGGATGAGCGCCTGGTAATGGAATGGTCCCTTGAAGAGGAGGCCGAATTCACCCATCAGGTCGCCGTGGTCGGACAGGAAGATGACGATCGTGTCCTCTTCGAGGCCGAGTTTCCCGAGTTCGCGAAGAATGGCGCCGACTGCGTCGTCGATCATCGTGATCATGCCATAGGTCAGGGCGACCGCGGCGCGCAATTCGGCTTCATCGACTGCGATCGCAGCAGTGCCGGTCAGGCTGGCCAGCCCGTCGCGACGCATCTTGCCAAGGCGTGACGGCCAGTCCGCCCTTTCACCCAAGGCAAACGAAATTGGCAGGTCGACCTCGTCGGGATCGTACATGTTCCAGTATCGTCCCGGAGGCGTGAAGGGATGGTGAGGATCATTGAAACTTGCCCAGAGGAAAAACGGGGTATCCCGTTGCCGGGCAAACTCGTTCAGGCGATCGATCGTGCGCTCCTCGATGTATCGCGTCGAGTAGAGTTCTTCGGGAACTGCGGTGCGCCATGACTGCGGCGCCGCCCTTGGGTCACCTTCCAGGGCGTTTTCGGGGCCGCGCAGACTGCCGGGTTCAGGATGGCGTTCGGCCAGCCAGCGCGAGTAATGACCTTCGACGAGATCACCATGCTCGACCGTCAGGTCAACCGACGCGAATCCGTAGTAGGGATACACCAGGTCATGGCAGGGATCATCGCGCCAGTACTGGGCGACTTCCTGGTCGTAGCGCGTGTCAGCAGGAATGCGTGCTTCCGGAAAGTGGGGGTTCGGTACGTGTGTCCGCCGGGCCAGGATCGGCGACGGATTCCGCGTGAACTGCTGGAAATGCGCCTTACCGACGAGAGCGGTGGCCCAGCCGTCCGCCAGGAGGATGTCACCTATCGTCGCTGAATCCAGAGAGAGGTTGAGACCGTTGTGGCGCAGTCCATGCAGGGACGGCATGCGGCCCGTAATCAGGCTGGCACGATTGGGCATGCATACCGGCGAGGCGACATGGGCACGCTCGAACCGAATTCCACGGGATGCCAGCGCGTCGATATTGGGCGTTTTCAGTACTTTCGCACCGTAGCATCCGAGATGATCGGCCCGCTGCTGGTCGGTGCTGATAACGAGGAAGTTCGGGCGTCGCTCCCTCATCGTGACGACCCCTTCGAACGATCGACATCAGGCATGGTTGCGACCGGCCGACGCAACGAAAACGCGATCACGGCGACGCTTGCGAGAAGCAGTGACAGGCTGATCGGACGCTCGACGAACACGGCGAGATCGCCACGCGACAGGATCAACGCGCGGCGGAAATTGTCTTCGAGCAACGGTCCCAGGACGAACCCAAGCAACAGGGGTGCCGGCTCCAGCCTTACCTGCATCATGAGATAGCCGACGAACCCGAACACGAAGACTTGGACCACGTCATAAACATTGCTGCCGACTGCGTAGACGCCGACGCAGATGAGGACGAGTATGACCGGGTAGAGAAAACGGTAAGGTATGGTCAGCAACCGGACCCATACGCCAATCAGCGGCAGGTTCATGATCAGCAGAAGGACGTTACCGATGACGAAACTGGCAACCAGTCCCCAGAACAGGTCGGGATGGCTTTCGATGACCGTGGGCCCTGGCTGAATGCCGTGGATGATCAGCGCGCTCATCATCAGCGCCATGACCGCATCCCCCGGGATGCCGAGGGTCAGCGTCGGGATGAACGCCGCCTGCGCAGCAGCGTTGTTGGCTGACTCCGGTGCAACGATGCCGGGCACGTGTCCCTTGCCGAATTCGCCAGGGGTCCTGGAAGCTGGCGGCCTGCCGCTTCATCCGCTTCTCGAATCCGTATGCCACGAATGCTGCGATTGACGCGCCGGTCCCTGGCAGGATCCCGAGAAACGCACCGATAATTCCACCGCGTGCAACCGGACCCGAGGACTGACGCATGTCGCCTGGCGTGGGTACGAGATCGCGCAGGGCGACCTTGTCGGGCGTTCGGCGGCGGTGGATGCCCGAGACCAGGTTGGAAATGATCTCCGAAACACCGAACAGCCCCATGGCCATGGCGATGATGCTCAGGCCGTCCGCGAGATCGAGCATTCCGAATGTGAACCGGTAGGTCCCTGAAGCAACGTCGGTACCGACCATTCCCAGAGAAAGGCCAACCGTAACCATTGCCAGACCGCGCACGACGCCGTGTTGTGCGAGTGATGCGGCCGCAATCAACCCAAGTATCATCAGCGAAAAGTAGTCGGCCGCACCAAACGTCAAGGCTAGCCGTGCTGCCAACGGCGCGATCGTCAACAGGAGAAGGATCGCGAACATGCTGCCGAGAAAGGACGCAACTGTCGTCAGAAAGATTGCCGGTCCGGCGCGACCCTGCTTGGCCATCGGATAACCGTCGAGACAGATGACGGCAGATGACGGCGTACCGGGGAGATTCAGGAGAATGGAGGCGATCGAGCCGCCATATTGTGCGCCGTAGTAGATTCCTGCCAGCATGATCAGCCCGACGTCCGGTGGCACATAGAAAGTGATCGGAAGCAGCATCGAAATCGTCGCCATGGCACCGATGCCGGGCAGCACCCCCATCAGCATGCCCATGAAAACGCCGAAGAAGCAGTACGCCAGCTTCTGGAGCGTGAAGACCGCCGCAAATCCGACCGCTATGTGGTCGAGGACAGCCATCAGACCGCAAAGAGCCGCAGGGGGATGCCGAGCAGGTGGACGAACACGACGGACGTGAAGACCGCCGTCACGGCAGCAATGACAGCGATGACAAAGGGCGAATTGCTGCGTTCTGCGAAACCTGCCGCTGCTACGGAGGCAACGACCGCCGGCACAAGTCCTGCTGATTCGAGGAGTGAAGCAAAAAGGAGTATTGCAAGCAGGGGCATAAAGAGTGGGCGCCAGCGGAGCCTGGGAACGGCAAGGGGGAGCGCGGTCTCGACGGGGCGTTCATTGCGCGCCATCCGTTCCTTCGCATCCTGCACGGCGATCAGAATTGCAAAGAGGCAGAGTGTGACACCGAGAAGCATCGGAAAATAGCCGGGCCCCATGCGCCGCAACTCGCCAATTTCGTAGGACCAGGACAAGAAAATCACAACGGCGCCGAAAAGGAACAATGCGGCGCTTGCCCCATGATGTCCTTGTCCGTCCCTTTGATGAAGCATGCCTACCCCCCGTTCGGACTGTTGGAACGCAATCCGTCCGGCAGCATCAGTTTAACGTTGCAAACAATGAAGAAAAAACGAAATATAGTTCACAATTGATGAGGAAAAGTCATCGTATGCTTCGTTCCGTGCGCATGTTGAATTACTTCCTGGCTGCATCGAGGGCGGGCAATATCCACCGGGCGGCCAGAAAACTGTCGCTCACCCAGTCGGGTCTTTCAAAAAGCATTCAACAACTCGAGGCAGAACTCGGGGTCACGCTGTTTGAGCGATCGAGCCGGGGCGTTCGCCTGACACGGTTCGGCGAGGCGCTCTACGAACGGGCAGCACAGGTCGAAACCGAGTGCGAGCTCATCGAACGCGAAATGGCGGAAATGGCGCAGGGCCGGCGGGGCAATCTTCGGATCGCTGCCGGTGCCGTGTGGTCATCGGTGCTTCTGCCACAGGTTCTCTCTCTACTGCACGCCAAATTGCCGTCGGCACAGTTCACCATCATTCGGAGTTCGGGGCCGCGGTTCGCTGACCTGTTCGACGAAGGCCGGATCGACATGGCGCTCGGGTCACTCGAATCTTTTTCGCCCGTCGACGATACATTCGTGTACGAACCCCTGTCGGAGATAGATACCCTGTTCCTGGCGCATCAGGACCACGAGCTGCATGGCAATTCAGAGATCACGCTCAATGATCTCGTCGACTGTTCCTGGTCGATGTTCCGGCTCGATCCGGAACTGGTTCGACGCGTCGGGACTCTCTTTGCCGCGAATGGACTCCCGCGGCCGCAGCCGACCCTGTTGGCAGACTCGGTCACTTCGGTGTTGGAGATGCTCCGGTCGTCCAGGACGGTCACCTGCCTCCCGTCGCCGTTGCTTTCGATTGCCGAACCCTTCGGCGTCGTGCCGCTGCCGATCGAAATCAGCCCCTGGACGTTTCAGTCCGGCGTCATGTTTCGTCGGACCGGTCTCCGGTATCCGTTGCTTGCGGACTTGCTCTCTGTCTTGCGGGAAAGGTACGGACGAGTGCAGTAGGTGCATCAAGGCGAAAGCCCATCAGAACGACAGATGCTCATTTCCTTGACGGTCACAACCCCCGGATGCCGCCAAAGCGATACCGGCTTTTTTTGCGCGTGCGCGGATGAGTCCGATCTGGCGCTTGCGCAAATTCACTGCGGGTCTAATGCATGGAATTGAACCTGTCGGCGCTCAAGTCCCGGACTTTCCGCCTGTACCTTGCCGGGAACTTTTTCGCCCTCAATGCGCTGTGGATCCTCAGGATCATCATTGGCTGGCTGGCATGGGACCTCACCGGATCGGCCGGTTTTGTTGGCCTGATTGCATCCTGTTATTTCCTGCCGAGCCTGTTCCTCGGACCGTTATTCGGCGTCCTCACCGATCGGACGGACGTCCGACGCGCCGCGATACTCGTTCAGTCCCTGTTCTTCGCCTCGGCCATTGCGTTGTGGATTGCGCAGGTCTTCGGCGATCTCGGCGCTTTGCATCTTCTGCTTTACGCGGTGGCGTCGGGAATGATCATGTCGGCGCACGGCCCCGTCCGGATGTCGATGGCGCCCAGGTTGGTCGAACTCGACAGAATCCCGTCTGCCGTCAACTTCGCCTCGATCAACTACAATGTCTCGCGCATGACCGGACCGGCGATTGGCGGTTTGGCAATTGTGCAAATCGGCGCCGAGCTGGCAACATTTCTGTCCGCGCTTTGCTACCTGCCGTTTCTCGCGGCGCTATTCCACTTGCGTGTCCGACAAGCTGGCACGAAGCCGTCCGCGCATGGTTTTCGGCGCGACCTGGCCGAAGGCGCGCGGCGCGCTTTCGGGGACGCCGGCATCCGCACCGCGCTTGCCTTTTCATCGATCACGTCGGTCTTCCTGTTGGGATTGCTCGAAATCCTGCCGGCGATCGCGGATGGAGTCTTTGCCAAGGGAGCAGCGGGCCTTGGACTCCTGACCGCATCGGCCGGACTTGGCGCGATTGTTGCCGGTCTCGGAATGTTATCGCTGCCTCCGGTTTTCGGACCCAATCGCCTTCAATTGGCCGCGGCTATCGGGATGTCCGGCATGGTGTGCGTGGCGGTGATCGGACAGGCACCGTCCTGGCCCGTGACGGTCGGGCTGGTCGCCGCCACGTCGGCAGCGGCCGGCGCTTCGGGAATAATCTGCCAATCGGTGATCCAGACCCAGATCGGTGACAGGATGCGTGGCCGTGTCATGAGCATTTGGGCAAGCGTCGCGATCGGCAGCAGCGCGATAGGTGCGGCAGTCCTCGGGTTGGCAGTGGATCACCTGGGACTGGGCACGGCACTGATGCTCGGCGCCATTGTCGCGGGACTGCTGTTAACCGCAGGCCTTGTTCGCGGTCACCGAAGGATTCGACCATCAGTGAGACTTGCCGACGGCGACTGACTGACCCGGTTGCATGAACACGGGAATGTGCAATCCGGAACGCCAGATAAAACGATCGATCCGCAACATGCGAAGATGCCAGGCCGGTTTGAAGGCGGAGATTGACGGGGTGTCCGAACGGAGGGCCGATTTTTTTTGCAGGTCGTCTCCAATTCGACCCGGTTGCGCTTCGTTTGGCAAAGAGAAATTGCGGTGACCGCGGGGATGATCGTACGGGCATGAAGGAGGGTGCAAGTGTCGAAGATTCCGGAATTGCGCGGTCCGGGTGCGGGGCGGGAACACTGAAATGAATGGGACCACCGGTGGCCGCGACGAAAATCGCTGTGAAATGTCCGCGTGAAGCGATATGGCGCATCGGTTCGTGACGTCCGGGAACAGCCGGCAAGGGATCTGGTGGAACTGCGGGTTACGGGAAAGGATTTCGTGGAATTCAGTATTCAGCTGTCCGCATACTATCCGGACAAGTCCTATGGCGGCGACCAACTCTACGCTGACATGCTCGAACAGGCAGCCTTCGCCGACCGGCTCGGATTCGATGCCGTTTCGATAACCGAACATCACCTCATCAATATCCTGCTGATGCCGGCCCCGCTGCAGTTCGCCGTGAAAATAGCCTCCATGACGAACAAGGTGAAGATCATGACGTCGGTCGTGGTTCTGCCGATCCACGACATGAGGATCCTTGCGGGCGAAGTAATCGTCGCTGACATTTTCACGAACGGACGCCTGTTGCTCGGAGTCGGTCGGGGAGCCTTCGCGTTCGAGATGGACCGGCTTGGCGTACCGCTCGCCGAGACCCGTGCGCGGTTCGATGAATCCCTTGACGTACTTGCGGCGCTGCTTGGGGACGAGGAGGTTTCCTGGAACGGCACCTACTACAAGTTCGCGCCTCTCACCGTCATGCCACGGCCCGTGCGTCCGGGAGGGCCTCCGATCATGATGGCCGTTCTGAACCCGGAAGGCATTTATCATTGCGCGAAGCGGGGATTCCACATCCAGACGACTCCGCTTTCGGGCAACCACCAGTTGCTTCTGGACCAGGTCGCGAGTTTCAGGCGAGGAAAGGAGGAGCTTGGCGACAAGGGAAAGGACCTGACGCTTTCCCTGTCCCGGGTCGCGTTCGCGGTTCGGGACGATGCGGAACAGGATCAGAGGGTACAGGAGGCCCACGACTACTACAGCCGTTTCGACAACGTATTCACCGGACCCGGAATCGTGGATAGCGGCATGATCCGTCCTTTGCCCCGGTCGCAGACGATCGATGAACTGGCGGACAGCCTTCTCATTGCTCCGCCTGACGAACTGATCGACAGACTCGGCCCATATGCCGAGGCGGGAATCGACCGTGTCATTCTCAACGTGAATTTTGGCTCGGGCCAGTCCGCAACGCTTGAGAGCATCCAGATATTTGCCGAGGAAGTCATGCCTCACTTCAGCACGAATTCCGTGGGTTCGGGCCGGGATGAGACCGTCGGGCGGGACAGATCGGATTCTGAACGTGCCGACGGAATCAACGCAACGAACCGATGACGCAAGGAATGGAAATCACACGAGGTCATGAGGATGCCGCTTTGACGAACAATGTCTGCGCGATCGAGTGCGAATACACGGTGACGGGAAGTGGTCCGCCGCTCTTCCTCGTCCATGGAATCGGGGCCGCACGTGATGCATGGCGATTCGTCCTGCCGGCGTTGAGCCAGCATTTTACGGTGATAACATACGATCTTCGGGGCCATGGACTTTCGGACCGCCCTGGCGGACCGTTCGGAGGCCTCGAAGAACTGGTGGCTGATCTTGAATGCGTCCGGGAGCGGAGCGGATTCGAGCGCTGTCATTTCGCCGGGCATTCTCTCGGAGGGATGATTGTTCCGGCCTACGCCCGGCTGCATCCGAACCGGGTCTTGTCGCTCGGCCTCCTGTCGACGGTGGCAGGCCGAACCGGGAATGACCGAAGAGCCGTCAGAGGCGTAATCGAAGCCATGGAAGAGAAGGGCATTGAACCCGTACTCGGCACCTTGACCGATCGCTGGTTCACAGACAGCTTCATTGCGCGCAATCGTCCGATCGTTCAGCGCAGGCTCAGGCAGGTCATTGAAACTGATCCCGACGTTTTCATGGAGGTGTTTCGAATCTATGCCGAGACCGAAATGCTGCCCTGGCTGGGCGAGATCACCGCACCGGCACTCGTCATGACCGGAGAGAATGACGGCGGGTGCAGCCCACGACTGAACGCCCGGATCGCGGAGGTCATGCCGAACGCGAGGTTGGTCGTAATCCCCGGTGTCAAGCACGCGATTCTCACGGAAGTTCCCGATCGTGTCGCGGAAGAGATGATCGGATTTCATTGCCAGGTTGGCGACGGATGCTGATTTCCGAATGGATTGGCATTGAGGCAATCCCTGTAACGCCGATTAATCCGCACTTGATGGCGAATCCTGCGGTACCGGAACATGCCGGCCCAGGGGAAAGCGCGCAAATCTCTCCCGCAACTGAAGCCTGGGTCCTTTCGTTCTGTCGTTGGTTGGGAATGGTCGCCGCACCCGGCGACAGCTGCCGCGGTTTCCGAGTGCCGGGACCAGGCCCCTGGGCATGCGCTCTTTCAAGCACCGCCGCTTGACGGGTCACGACGCAGTTCACGCGATTGACGTAGCAGGCGCATTGCCAAGCCGGAACTTTGGTGCCTCCGGCGGTGATCCGGAGCAACGCCCGCATCGATCCGCCAGGATCACGTGGAGTTGTGGACAAGTCGTTGGACGATTCCGGAGAAACACCTGCTGCCTTCCTTGCACGCACGCGCTCATCACCCACCGGCTTCACTGGATGATGGGAAAAATTTCATTCAATCCTGGAATATTGTTGATCCGGGGTATGATGCCCTGCGACCACGACAACCAATCTCTTGACATCCGGCGAAGTGTCGTTGACGCCTCGATAGTCAAAGACAGGACCTCGGGAAGATATCGAATTGTGTGCTGAAGTGCGGGCGAATGTCAGCGGGATGCTGTTCAGGCGTCGCCGGAATGACGTGCTTCGGATGTGCAGCGTGAGAGTTCGGGCGGCGGTCCTGTTCTTCCCCGTACTGATTTGGGTCTTGGCGGTCCATGGTCAGACCGTCGCCGCGACGGAAGAGTCACGGGAAGCCGCGACCGGGTTACTCCCACCCGTGAGGAACGCCGCCGGGCATGCCCCTTACCTGAGCCTTGGGATGGACTTGATCCGCCCGAAGAACACCCGGTTTTCCGATGGCGCGGACGCCGGTCACGCCACGCTCTATGGAAGCAGGTTTACCTTCGATACAGGTGCGGTCGGCAGCAGTTTTCAGTTTTATTTGGCGCCGGGCGTCCGGTTGCCATCCGGTTTGCGCCTGCAGCTGGAATTCAGCCTGGCTCGTGCTCTCGATTGGCGGGGCAACACGAACTACCGGGCCTCGGGTGGGCACCAGCCGTCAGGGGCACGGCTGGACACCTGGCAGCTCCTACCGGCCGGGTTCTATGATTTTCCAGGTTGGAAGCTCGCCCCCCCGGGTCGCCGTGTGCAGCCCATTCTGGGCGCGGGGCTGGGCATCACCGGCTACCGATTGAGCGACTACGTTCAACGTTTTCCCGAACCGGACAACCCGGAAGAATCCCTCCGCCGGGGTCCGGGCGGCGAGATTCCCTTCACGGCCCTTCCTGGCGGAAGCGGGCAGAACCCCACCTGGATGCTGACGGCCGGGGTTGCGATACCAATTGGCGGGAGTATGCACCTCGACCTGAGCTACCGGTACACCGATGCGGGGGAGATCGGGACGGATATCGGCGACATCACCATCGTGCGGTACCGGGAAGACGGAACCCGGAGGGAGATCCGGGTTCCGATCAACGAGACCTCGGCCGAGTACCGAGTCAACTCATTGCTCGTGACGCTCCGGTTTGAATTCTAGTTCCTCCGGAGGCAACGTTTCCGTTCCGTCGCAGCAGATCAGGTCGCCGCTGCCGTCCCGCAGCGGATGCTGCGCCCCGGTCGGGCCAGCGGCCTGGCAATTGCCCGGATGCGGCCAACCGGTTGGCCGCCTCCCTCCTGCCTGCCTGGATCATGAACAAGACGATCAAACAGAAGCGCACTCCGTGCTGGCCTTCGGTACCTCTTGGAAACTCGCAACGATGACCCCGGTTCCCGTGTCCAGGAGCCGCCCTGCTTGAAGCGCAGAGATGTCCAGACCCACGGCGTTCGGCATCTTGCCACTTGCGATTGCAGCGAAGCCACTCATCAGGGAAACGATTCTGACGAATCAGATTCGCGGTTTTTATTTGCAGCAAAACGTATATGAAGGTGGTTTCACAACATTCAGGACGGAGTGCCGAGATGGGATACCGTGTTGCGGTGGTCGGCGCGACTGGCATGGTCGGCAGCGAGATGCTGAACATTCTGTCGGAACGCCAATTCCCGGTGGACGACGTGGTTGCGCTGGCGAGTCGACGGTCCATTGGCGTGGAGTGCCAGTTCGGTGATCGTGCTCTCAAGGCGCAAGACCTCGATAATTTCGACTTCTCGGGCTGGGACATGGCCTTTTTCTCGATCGGCGCCGATGCTTCCAGGACATATGTACCCAGGGCAGCAAACGCAGGATGTATCGTCATCGATAATTCCTCCCTGTTTCGATACGACCCCGCGGTTCCGCTCGTCGTTCCTGAAGTGAACGCCGATGCAATCACGGGCTATTCGCGGAAAAACATCATCGCCAATCCGAATTGCTCGACCGCTCAAATGGTTGTCGCATTGAAACCGCTTCATGACCGGGCCCGAATCCGCCGGGTCGTGGTATCGACCTACCAGTCGGTTTCCGGAGCGGGGAAGGCCGGGATGGATGAATTGTGGGACCGGACACGGGCGAAGTTCACCGCCAACGACGATGCCGAGTCATCCGTGTTCACCAAGGAAATCGCGTTCAATGTCGTCCCGCACATCGGCCCGTTCATGGAAGACGGATCCACGCAGGAAGAGTGGAAGATGATCGCCGAGACCAAGAAAATCATCGACCCGTCGATCAGGGTGACCGCCACATGTGTCCGGGTTCCGGTCTTTGTCGGTCACTCCGAGGCTGTCAACATCGAGTTCGAGGAGTTCCTCGACGAGGATGAAGCGCGCTCGATCCTCAGGGAATCTCCCGGGGTACTGGTAATCGACAAGAGAGAAGACGGCGGATACGTGACACCTGCGGACTGCGTCGGGGATTACGCGACTTTCGTCAGCCGAATCCGCCAGGATCCCACTGTCGAAAACGGGCTCGATCTGTGGTGTGTTTCGGACAACCTCCGCAAGGGGGCGGCGCTCAATGCCGTACAGATCGCTGAACTCCTCGGGCGCCGAATCCTGAAAAAAGGATAATCTGCACGTCCGGGCGACGGGATTCGGAAAGTGGGCGTGCCGTTTCCGACGGCCGCCGGATCATGTCTGGTTATATCCGGTACGAATCCCGAGCCCATCATTGGGTAGATGTGACGACACGCCGGGTTTCCTCGTTGCCGCATGACCTGGTCGAAGTCCCTGATTGGGCCGTCATAGCATTTCGCCTCCCTGGAGGGACTCATGGGAAAATGCGTGCAGGTGTCAGCGATGACCAAACATTCGGAGTTTCATCCCGCCGAACTGAATGTGCCATTCATGTCATTGAAGCTCCTGTTCGCCGGGCCGGCTGACAAGCCATGTTTAGGCAGCGCCCTGCCTGCCGGGATTGGGGTCAGGGCAGTTGCTGCGAATGCCCTCGCACAGCCGGGCAGACAGTGTCGGAAATTTCAACGCAGTTCGAGAGATGGTGTGACGTGAACGCTATTTTTTTGGCCGACGAACACGCAAGCGTTTCGTACCTTTCACGTTCTTCACAGTTCCGCCGATCCCCGCCTTCCGCAAGGCAATGGCTGCATTGCCCATGTCATTTTGTGGAACTTGCAGGACTTTCTGCGGCGCCTTGCTCGTCTTCAGGCGATTGGCGGCGGCATTCAGTCCCGATGATGAACCGCTACGCTCGATTTCAGTCGCCCGTCGGCCACCTTTGGTGAGAGCATCAAGGCTCTGCTTGCCCCGAAGCGGAACTTCGGTTCGACCTTTCGGGCCAGCGGCACGCTTCTTTGTGCGAAGATGGATGGGAGATTCCGGCATTACGCAAGGCTCAAGGCCACGAAAGTGCTGGCGACGCGAGCGGGTCTTATCCCTGCCATCACCAAAAAAAGACCTTAAACGCCAAAAAATTTGTATCTATTGAGTAAATTTACTCAATACAGTATAAATTCCCTATGGGAGTTTTTGAACGAAGCCAGGCGTCCACGTTACTCGATCGCTTGAGCGAGAAGCCTCGACGGCTCATGATCGTGACCGGTCCGCGCCAGACGGGCAAGACCACACTGGTTCAGCAGGTGCTCGGGAAGCTGGATCGACCTTCTCACTACGTGGCCGTCGATGAGCCTGAAACTACCGTCCTTCCCCCCGTCCCGGACCTGGAAGGCGTCACTCCCGAATTCGCTGAATTCCAAATCGATCCGCTTGGCGGCCCAAGAGATGCACGATGGCTGGTCCGAAAATGGGAACTGGCGCGGATGGCCGCCGAGCGTTCCGATCGGGGCTTCGTTCTGGCGATCGACGAGATCCAGAAGATCCCGAATTGGTCAGAGGCGGTCAAGGGCCTTTGGGACGCGGACCGCCTGCATGATCGCCTCCTCCATGTCGTTCTTTTGGGTTCGGCCCCGTTGCTGATGCAGCACGGTTTGAGCGAAAGCCTTGCAGGCAGATACGAGACCGTGCGCCTCATGCATTGGTCCTTCGCCGAAATGGCGGCCGCATTCGGCTTCGACCTCCACCGCTACGTCTATTTTGGCGGCTATCCGGGCAGCGCCCCTCTCGTTGCGGAACAGGGCCGATGGCGTGCGTACGTCTCCGAGGCGTTGATCGAACCCAATATAGAGCGAGACATTCTCGCGATGCAGCGGGTGGACAAGCCTGCGCTTCTGAAACGGCTGTTCCAGCTCGGCGCCGAGTATTCCGGGCAGATACTCTCGTACAACAAGATGCTCGGCCAGCTTCAGGATGCCGGCAATACGACCACCCTGGCACGCTATATGGACCTCTTGTCGAATGCGGGTCTGATTGCCGGTCTCCCCAAGTACGCCGCTGGAATCCATCGGAGGAGATCCTCCAGCCCCAAACTCAACGTACTCAACACTTCGCTCATGGCGATTGCGTCAGGATATACGTTCGAGGAAGCAATGGCGGATCGGAGCCATTGGGGACGCCTTGCCGAAAGCGCGGTGGGTGCGCACCTGTTCAACACGGGCATACCCGAATACCACCTGCACTATTGGCGCGAAAACGGCTGCGAAGTGGATTTCGTGCTGGCGCGCGGACGAAGACTCGTTGCCTTCGAAGTGAAAAGCGGCGCACGCAGGCCAAGGACGAGTGGACTTGAACGATTTGCACAACGCTTCGACGTCCAGGCGTCCGTCGTTGTCGGTACGGGCGGCGTTCCCCTTTCGGAGTTTCTGTCGACACCGGCGTCGGAGTGGTTTGATACCCCATGAAGTGCATCGTCCGACGAACATGCCGTGAGATCCATGTTCGGGACGCAGGTGGCCGATCGGTATTGCCGTCGCGACCTGTAGAGGAATGGGACGACAAGGCAGCGTATGTGCTGCTTGGCCCTCCGGGTTCCGGAAAGACGACCGTTTTCAAACATGAAGCTGAACGCCAAGGCGGGCTCTACGTAACCGTACGCGACTTCCTGGCCTTCGACGACAAGCCCGGGTGGCGCGACACCACCCTCTTTGTCGACGGGCTGGACGAGGCCCGGGCCGGAACAGCCGACGGGCGAACGCCTTTGGACAGCATCCGCGCCAAACTCGACCGGATTGGTCAACCTCGGTTCCGCCTGTCGTGCCGAGAGGCGGACTGGTTTGGCGGAAACGACAACAAACATCTCAAGACGGCAGCACCCGATGGAGCTGTCACGGTCCTGCGTCTCGATCCGCTGTCCCGCCACGACATTTGCCAAATTCTGGGTGCAAATCTCGGAGTTGCGGATCCAGAGGATTTCATTGCCTCGGCCGAAGGGAAAAGCCTCCAGGAACTCCTGGCCAATCCTCAAAGCCTGAAGATGCTTGCACGGGCAGTGGGAAAAGACGGGGTCTGGCCAGGGACGAGGACGCAGGCATTCGAGAAGGCATGCCGTGTCCTGCTGGAAGAACACAATGAAGAACATCGCATAGCCAACCACGACCGCGTTGGCATTCCCGATCTGATGGATGCTGTCGGGAGGCTTTGTGCCGTACAACTGTTGACCGGCGCTGCCGGGTATTCGTTTTCCGGCGAGGACAGCGATCTCCGTTTCCTGGAAATTCATCAGCTACCTGGGCAGGATCGGGAGACACTTCGAAGCTGTTTCCGAAGCAAGCTTTTCGAAGCTCCAACCGAGTGCCGGGTCGTTCCCGTTCACCGTGTGGTCGCGGAATTTCTTGCCGCCAGGTACCTTGCCGCCCTTGTCAGGAACGGGCTGCCGATCGGGCGCATTCTTGCATTGATCACCGGGCATGACGGCGTGACCGTCTCCGAATTGCGCGGTCTTGCCGCATGGCTCGCGGTTCACAGTAAATCAGGCCGACGGGAGATCATCACGCGCGATCCTCTCGGAACCGTCCTCTACGGCGATGCAAAAGACTTCTCGCCGGACGAAAAATGCCAGCTTCTGGACGGCCTCAAACGGGAAACCGCGGCAAATCCACGTTTGATTGCCACGGTCCAGCTGGACTCGCGAATCGGCGATCTGGTGTCCTTCGACATGGAAGTCCAGTTCCGTGAATTCCTGACCGATCCGTCGCGAGAGGACCCGTGGCAGTCCTTCATCGTGATCTTGCTCGAAGCGCTCCAACAAGGTGAGGCACTTCCGGGGCTTGCCGGTCCGTTGATGAAGCTAATTCGCGATGACACGTGTTGGCCGACAATCAGAATCGGCGCCATAGACGCATTCGTGCGGCACCTGCGGAATGACAGGGAGGGCTTCAAAGAGCTCAAGGCGCTGACGGCTGACATCTATGCGGGCAAAATACCAGATCTCGACGACGCCCTGCTTGGTTACCTGCTGACCGTGCTCTATCCCGTGACGATATCGGAAACGGAAATCATGCAGTATCTCCGGCTCCCGCGACGACCCAACCATTGGTCCGAATACAATTTTTTTTGGACCGGGCATCTTCCCAAGAGTTCGACAAGAGACCAACTTGTCGTCCTTCTTGACGAACTTGCCAAACGCTACGGTCTGCTGCTTTCGGAAGACACGGAACGCAGGCTTCCGGCCTCTTTTCTCCGTCGTTTGCCCTTGAACCTCCTGGCCCGATTTCTGAGTTTGTCCGGGGATGAGGTGAATCTGGACCACTTGTTCGACTGGTTGGGATCGGCCGCGTACTCAGGCGGCTGGAAATACCATTCGGACCTCGGCCCGGAGGAGTCTCGAAGTATTCGGAAGTGGCTCGAAAACCGCCCAGGCGCATGGAAGACCTTGCTGGCCATGTGCATCAGGCAGTGTGCCGACCAATCCGAATGTGGTGAACCAAACGGGTTCGCGGTCTACATGCGTAAGGAAATGCACGGCAGGCTCTTCGGTGTTGAGCGACCACCGGATTTCGGTTTCTGGTGCCTCGATCAGGTAATCGCCGCCGAAGATGCAAATGCCTCCGACTGGTTCCTGGGCGAGATTGCGGATTGCCTGCACTACGGCCGTTTCAACGAAGGCCTTTCCCAAAAGGTTGTATCGCATCGCCTCTCCCGAAATGCCGGTCTCCAGGATGCATTTGACAGGAGAATGGCAGAACTTGAGGCGCTTGCATCCGACGAGAACATTTCCGAACGAAGTGCGAAAACGCATTTTCGGACCGAGCATCCGGATTGGCACGAACATGTGAAACCGCACGAAGACGCGCTGCGCAGTAACACGGCAAGACCTGAACTCCTGCATGAACTCGCAACTGCATATTTCGGTGGATACCTCAACGTTCGAGGCGACTCGCCAAGAGACAGGCTGATGGCTCTCCTTGCCGGCGATGTAAGCCTGGTCGAGGCCGTCCTGTCAGGGTTTCGGGGGACCACCGAACGAGACGATCTGCCATCCGACAGGCAGATCATCCGCCTGGGAACCTCGAATCGGACACATCACCTTGCACTGCCATTCATGGCAGGTTTGGACGAAATCGCCAGGACTGCGCCGTTTGGCGTGATCGGTATGGACGACAAGAAATTGCGGCTGGGCCTGGCAGTTCACTACACCGTGCCCATGTGGCCTTCCGCACGGCAACCCACGGACCGGCCGCCGCGTTGGTATGTCTGGTTGCTGTCGAACCGTTCCGAACATGTTGCCGACGTGCTGGTGCGATCCGCTCTTTCCAAACTGCGCAGTGGTGCGGAATCCCCTGTGGGTATCAATAAACTGGCCCGCTCCCCGGACCATGCACGCGTCGCTCGAGTCGCTGCACTTGCCCTTCTCGAACGATTTCCTCTGCGTTGCACATCCGGTCAATTGTCAAGCCTGAACCATCTTTTGCTGGCAGCCAGGCGCCACTGCGATACTGAAGCGCTTCTAGATTTGATCGACGAGAAGCACGCGGACCGCCGCATGAGCGTGGCGCAACGCATCCACTGGATGGCCGCCGGCTTGTGCATCGCACCAGACCGTTACGTCGAACTCTTGGACGCCTATACCGTTGGCAGGGAACGCCGCGTTCGCTTACTAGCGGAAGCCGTGAGCAGGCAATTCAATCACACTCCCGACTTGGAGTGCTGTCGGAGCGTACCCGCCTTGCGGTTTCTGGTTGGCCTCATTGGCGCCTCCAGCAGGCCATATTCTCTTGGCGCCGACTCCGATGAGGGTGTCATCGTAACGCCCGAAATGAATGTCGCTGAACGGGTCCGCGACTTCATCGAACAATTGGCGGCTGTTCCAACGGAAGATGCTTCGCTCGCCCTGGAGGCACTGTCATCCGATGACGATCTGCATCCTTGGCATTCCCTTATCACGGACGCCGCCTTTAGACAAAAGGCAGTCCGCCGAGAAGCCGAGTTTGCCTATGGCGATTTCACACGGGTGCTTGGCACCCTGGATGGCGGTTCGCCGGCAAATGTGGCGGACCTGGCGGCGCTGACTTTCGAACACTTGAACGAGATCGCGCGCGACATTCGCGACGGCAACCTGTCCGGTTGGCGCCAATATTGGAATGTAGACCAGTACAACCGTCCATGGAATCCTCGCCCGGAAGACTCGTGCCGTGACGCGCTGTTGTCGGACTTGCGGAGGCGCATGCTGCGACTTGAAATAGATGCTCAGCCGGAAGGCCGTTATGCCGATGACAAGCGTGCGGATATTCGCGTTTCCCGTGGTCCTTGCAATGTGCCCATCGAGATCAAAAGAAGCTGTCATCGCGATCTCTGGAGTGCGATTAGATCACAGTTGATTGCCCGCTACACCAGGGATCCCGGGACAGGAGGGCACGGCATTTATCTTGTGTTTTGGTTCGGAGTTACCGAAGGATGCCGACCGACGCCTCCAGTTACGGGAACACCACCGGCCAACTCAGCGGAACTCGAACATCGTTTGCTTTCCACTCTGTCGGCTGATGAGCGACTCAAAATCCGAATTTGTGTCATCGATGTTACCGGTCCCGATTCCGTTGCGGTTGAACCCACGAGACGCTTCTGGTTGTCCTGAATCGGATGAACCGTCTTCGAATAACGGATCAGACGGGATGCGCGTTGACGTCGTAGCGCATCCCGTTGCGCTGCACTGAGCGGCACACCGGGAGGGTTTGGGCCGGTGGAGGATGCTGGCAGCAATAGCGCGCACTGACTGTGTTCGATCAGCGGCAATTCCGAGGTCTTCGAAGAGCAGTTCGTCGAAGCCGAAACGCGATCAAAGGGCTGGAAGCCGTCGATAATCCGCCTCGACCCGACCGGCATTCATGAGCCAGCGCACCGGGAGGGGATCACCATGACCCTTCCGGCCGATTTCGAGGCCAAAACAGGAATTCATTGTCGACTCAAGATGGCCGTCACGTGCCCACACCGGGGCGGGCCATCAATTCTCGGCAACCGCGGCGAGATTTGCGAGACCCTTTTCGTAGTCGGCTCCTACCCAGCTGTCGAGCATCAGCCCCATCCAGCGCGAAATCGGGTTGTTGCCGAGGTTGCTGACGAGCCCCCATGTGACTTCCGTGCGGCCGCCCTTCGCTTCCAGGTTGAAATAGGCGGTGGCTGCTCCCATCGCGCCGAAGTCGAGCGCGGTTTCAACACGTTTGTCGGGTATGCTCGCAGTAATTTCCTGGGTTCCCGAACCGACGCGTTCGTGATCGGACGACCACTCAAGCCTGTTTCCGACGCCCTCTTCCGGCCCGGAATATTCCAGCCTGGTATCGGGATCCAGGGCCAGCCAGGGTGACCATTCCTCGGTCCTTTGCAACGAGTTGACGTATGGAAATACCTGGTCAGGGGTTGCAGCAATCACAACGGTTCTCTCAACCGTTACCGACCTCGGCAGCACAGAGGCGCCAACCAGGAAAATGATAGCGAGGCCCGCAACGATCAGCAGCAACCACTTGATCAGTTTCATTGTCTTCTCCGAAGTCTGGCTACCTGAAAGGCGGCATGAACTTGCCTGCCGTTTTCTGCGATCCGGCCGTTACCACGCGGGCCCGGACATGTCCCGAACAAATTCATGATTTCCGATTTGCCGCAAGTTCGAGATGTCGGGTGTTCCGTAAGATCGTTTGCGCATCGGCGGGAGTGAAAAGATTATCTCGAATTCCCTGATTGATACGAAATGTCACTGTCGACCGAGTATATTCCGTGAAAAGGAGAACGCAAAGTCATTGCCACGGCGATGTCGATGACCGGCAGCGTCGTCGCCGGTCGCGTTGCGGCCACCACTACGAAAATCGACAGGGTCTGCTCTCGGTCCGTCGCGTGAAAGCTTTCCTTGACGGATCGCCCCTTCTGGCGCGCCAAGAATTCATGGTATCTGCGGAGCGCACCCGCGCGAGAATTTCACACTCGCAGCCATGGACGAGTCCTTGGGCGGGTCGTGACCCGTCCCCTCTCGACCCGGAAGCCAGCTCCCTGCTGCAACCGCGGCATTTGAGAACAAGTATCTGTTCCGAATTGTCCGTCAGTGTCGCCGGACAAACGCCGCTAATCCAGGCTCCTGCACGGGTCGGCCGTCTTCCGCGGCCACCCTGCCGCGGATGATCGATAGTTCGACCTTGCCGCTGACACGCAGGTCTTCATACGGTGTCCATCCCGATTTCCCGACCAGGTTTTCTGCCTTTATGGTCCAGTTGTATTCAGGATCGACAATCGTGAAATCTGCATCACTTCCCACCGCGATAACCCCCTTGCGCGGGAACAACCCGTAAAGGATCGCCGGGGCTTCCGCGGCAACTTCCGCGAGGCGGTTCAGTGAAACCAGACCCGACGCGGCGAGATTGAGAAGGAGCGGAACCATCGTTTCGTTCCCGGGCAGTCCGGGTTGCCCGTCCAGAATGTTGTTGCTGCCCCGCCGCTTGAGCGCTGGGTCGACGGGACCGTGATCCGAACCGACGGTCAGTATGGAGCCATCGGCCATCAACGTACGCATGCCGTCCCTGGCGTCCTGCCCCCGCATCGGCGGGGCACAGGATACCCAGGCACCTTGAGCTGCTATGTCTTCGCTCGTGAGGTAGAGATAATGGGGGCACGTTTCCGCCGTGGCATTGACGCCGTCCGCGCGGGCTCTTTCTACGAGGGCGACGCCAGCCGGTGACGTCACATGAACAATGTTGACCCGCGTTCCGAAGCATGAGGCAAAAAACAGGATCCTGTTGATCGCCTCGAGTTCCACGGTTTCGTTTCGCCACTCCACGAATGCCATGTTGTCGGTCCGGTTGTCCCGCCGGATGCGTGCCAAGTTGCCATTCAACAGGTCATCGTTTTCCGCGTGAAACGCGGCCAAACCGTTGAAGGAACCGATCACCCGGATCGCCTCGGAAAGATCGTAATCATTGGTCAATCCGGCCATCGGACAGCCGGTTTCGCAGGTAAAAATCTTGAAAGCCGTGCAGCCCTCGTTCCACATTGCCGCGAGACCGGGCAGGTTGTCCGGCGAAACCCCTGCATGCAACGCGAAATCCGTGTGAGACGTGCGTTCCCCCAGCCGTGCCTTCTCGATGAAGGTCTCCGCGTCGAGAACTTCCGGTACGGTGAGCGGCATGTCGATGATCGTCGTTATCCCGCCCGCGACCGCTGACGCCGTGCTGTCAGCGAAGTCTGGATCGGACATGAAGCCGGATTCCCAGAGATGGGAGTGCGGATCGATGACTCCCGGCAGGACCGTCAGTCCTCCGACATCGATGATCCTCGCTGCGGGGCTGACCGGAAGGTCGCGCCCGATGGCGGCGATCACGCCGTCCTTGACCAGGATGTCCGCCCGGATGCTTTGGCGCGGCGACACGATCAAACCACCCCGGATGAGGACCGAACTCATGATGAGCGCAGGATCTTCCTGAGAAACGACCGCGTCCGCTCATGCTTCGGCGAAGAGAACATTTCTTCCGGAGGGCCCTTTTCGACGATGACACCGTTGTCCATGAACATGACCTCGCGGGCAACATCCCGGGCAAAGTCCATCTCATGGGTCACGACGATCATTGTCAGACCTTCGTTGGCGAGTTGCGTCATGACCACGAGGACTTCTTCGATGAGTTCCGGGTCAAGTGCGGATGTTGCCTCGTCGAAGAGCATGACCTTCGGTTCCATCACGAGCGCCCTCGTGATCGCCACGCGCTGTTGCTGGCCGCCGCTCAGTTGTGCAGGATAGGCGTTCAGCTTGTCCGACAGGCCGACCCGTTCAAGCATCTCGGTCGCCCTGTTTTCCGCGTCGGCCCGGCCCATGCGACGCACGGCAAGCAGTCCCTCCATGACATTTGCAAGAGCAGTCTTGTGGGGAAACAGGTTGAACCGCTGGAACACCATGCCGACCTGGGCCCGCATCTTGTTCAGGTGCCGCTCCTGGACGCGCCGGGATGCGTTCGGAAGGGCGAACGGCACGCCGTCAATTTCGACCGATCCGGAGGTTGGAACTTCGAGGTAATTCGTGCAGCGCAACAGGGTCGATTTTCCGGAGCCGCTCGGACCAATGACCACCAGGGTTTCGCCCGATTCGATCTCGAGGTTTATGCCGCACAAGACCTCGTGATCACCAAAGGACTTTCGGAGGTCTTTGATCCGGACAACGGGCTCAGGCATCACTCGAGCCCTTGCGATCGTCTCAGCGATCGCTCGAGCCATACTGCTCCCTGTGCAATAACGGCGTTGAGGCAATAGTAGACGACACCAATCGCGACATAGGCCTCGATTGGCCGGAAAGTCACTCCGACGATCTGCTGTGCTACCCGTGTCAATTCGGCGACCGATATCGTCGACAGGAGCGAGGTACCCTTGACGAGATTGGTGAATTCCCCGGCGGCCGGCGGCACGACGAGCAAGGCGGCCTGTGGCAGGGTAATGCGCCACATGGTCTGTCCGTAGCTCATTCCGAGGGATCGACCCGCTTCGGTCTGCCCCCGGTCAACACCCATGATTCCGGCACGGAAGATCTCGGCAAGATAGCCACCGCTATTGATGCCGAGAGCAACCACCGCGGCAGTCGGTGCCGACAGGTTCACTCCCAATACAGGCATGCCGAAGTAGACGAAAAAGATCTGGATCAGGGCCGGGGTTCCGCGAATGGCATCGATGTAGCCGCGCGCGAACCATCTCAGCAAAGCGATATGAGAAATCCGGCAAAGCGCCATGAACATTCCGATCGCCACCGCCAGGGCAAGCGATGTCAGCGAATAGAAGATGGTGGCCTTGGCGCCTCGCCAGAAATCGGGGAGATACTCGACGATGAGGTCGAAATCGAAACCCGACACGACAGATCACCCGCCGTTATTCAGGCAGGTCCATTACGTGCCCGAACCACTGCATCTGCAGATCGGCCAGTTCTCCGGATGCCTGCACCTTGTCGATGAAGGCATCGATCTCTTCTGAAAGATCTCCGTCCTGTTGCCTGGTCGCGACACCTACGTAGTTGTAGATTGGCAGTTCGAGGGCGACATCGTAGACGCCAGGATTCCTGTCGAACAACACCCGGTCATTGAGTTTCGTGCTTGTCACGATATCGACATTTCCGTTCCTGAGATCGAGATATGCACCATCGAAGTGATCGAATGACTTCAGTTCGACGTCGAGCCCATGTTCCTTTATCAGCTCCTGCGCCTGAAACTCGGCGGCGGAATTCAGCTGGGTTCCGAGTATCATACCGTTCAGGTCGGCAATGGAATTGATCCGGTCATCGCCGGCTCTGACGATGAATTCGACCTGGTCCGAGGCGTAGGGTTGCGAAAATGTCACCGCTTTCATTCGCGGTTCCGTGATCGTCATGGCTGACCAGATCATGTCAAATTTCTTCGTATAGAGCGACGGTATGACCCCCGCCCAGGCAGTGTCTATGACATCGAGTTCAACGCCGATGTGCTCCGCAAACATCCGCGACAGATCGATGTCATATCCGACGATTACGCCGTTTTCTATGAATTCGAATGGCGGGTTCTGCGCTTCGACGCCGTTCCTGATACTGCCCCTCGACCTGATCTCGGCCACCAACCCTTCGTTCGGAGCCTCGTACGACGGGAGCGTCTGTCCTCCCAGGCTTGGCGCTTCCTGTGCACCGGCAACGGCCGACACGAGTATTGCGGCACTTGCACCGAGCAGAGAATTCAATAGTGAGACTTTCATTTTTGGGGACTCCTTTCGTTGTCGAGGCATTGCAGGTCATGCAGTAGCATCGACGTCTGCACGCGCGGAATTGCGATCGAATTGATTTCTCGTTTCAATGCGCAATGACGCGATATCGCATAACTTGGATTTCAAGTAGTGCGACGTACTTTCACACGAACCTTGACCCTGGTCAAGCATCCGGCTGGTCGCGGGCGCGATTCCCGCATGGCGTGAAAATGTCACGCGCAGTTCGGTGTCGGGATCGCAGTACAGCTTTCATGCGATCCGGTTGTGTGCGGGCGGCCACGCCGGAACGGCGGTAGCATCAACTTCGCGGTCATGGTACTTCACCGCATAGCCTTGCGTCCGGGCAACCGCCGCATCCAACCCAGCGGCCGGTTGGGTCGCTGACTGCGGCAGTAAGGTCACCGTGGAAAACGCGGGCGGCCACGGCAAGAAACGAACCGCAATATCAGGTAGGAGACCGACGCGGGCTCGGCATGCGACGGCTCGGGGAAGGGTTCGCCGCATCCCCAGACGTATGAATTGCGAAGTTTCCCGAAATCAACTTATGATTGCCCCGCCCCTGTCCAGTTGGGTTTGCCGGTGCGAGGCATGAGAAAACTCCTTCGAAACGTGATGATGATTCCGCCGGAAACAAGCGGTCGGAATATTCGCGAAGTCAATATCCTGATCGACCACGACAAGATCGTCGAGGTGAACCCTGGTGTGGAGTTCACGCCCGCAACCGGGGAATTTGAAGACATCGACTGCAGGGGGCTCCTGGCCATACCGGGATTGATCAACGGGCACTTTCACTCGTCGACCAATCTGATGAAGGGACGCCTGGAAGGACTGCCTCTCGAACTCTTCATGCTGCACGAGGTGCCACCCCTGGGCGGTTCGCCGCTGCCGGATCGCATGGTCTATGTCCGCACCATGCTGGGTGCGATCGAGATGCTCAAGCACGGCATCACATCGGTGCAGGACGATGTGTTTTTCGTACCCATTCCGAACCCCGGGAACATCGCCGCTGTCATGTCGGCCTACTCGGATTCGGGAATCCGGGCAACCGTGGCGCTCGACCAGCCGAACATTGTCGAATACGAGAAGTATCCATTCCTCAAGGATCTTCTTCCCGCGGACAGGAGGCGCCGGTTCGAAACGGCACCTGTTCCTGAAACCGTCGAGCTTCTCGCCCTCTACGATTACTTGATAGACAACTGGAACTGCACGCAGGACGGCAGGATTCGCGCGGCGGTGTCCTGCTCTGCACCGCAGCGGGTCACCGAAGACTACCTGGGGTCACTCTCCGATCTCAGCCGAAACCTCGAGCTGCCTTTCTACATGCACATTCTGGAGACGAAGACCCAGCGGGTCTTCGGCGATTCGCGGATCGGCAGGTCCATTCTCCAGTATGTCCACGAACGAGGCGTTCTCGATCAGCGCTGCAACGTCATTCACGGGATCTGGCTTGATGATGCGGATATCTCCACGATCGCGGAGACAGAATCGGTCATTGCGCACAATCCGGTCTGCAATCTCCGGCTTGGCAGCGGTATCATGCCGTTTCGGAGAATCCGGGATGCCGGTATACCCGTTTGCCTTGGGACGGATGAGGCGCTGGCCGATGACAGCATTAACTTGTGGACCACGATGAAGATCGCAGGGTTGATCCACAACATCACCGATCCGGAATACCGAAAATGGCCTGCAGCCGATGAAATACTCGCCTGCGCACACGAGGGTGGCGCCCGTGCGATGGGGCTTGAGAATCTAATCGGCAAGCTGGCGCCGGGTTATCAAGCCGATATCGCGCTGCTTGACCTGAATGAAATCGCGTTCACACCGCTCAATGATGTCTGCAGGCAACTGGTTTACTGCGAGAACGGATCCTCGGTAAGGATGACGATGGTCGCAGGAAGAATCCTTGTGCGTGAAGGGCGTGTGTGCAGTGTCGACGAAGAGGACATCAAAGAGGAAGCACGCGAATTCGCGCTAGCCTATGCCGACGACCTCGCCGTGTCGCAGAAAACGGCTGCCGGACTCGAACCGTATTACCGGGAGATGTATTTGCGTGCCTCCGCCACGGACGTCGGCATGAACCGTTGGGGAAAATGCGGGCACCGGAACGACCGATAAGCCGGTGTTGCCATCTCCGGGGCGGAGGAACTCCCATTCCGTCAACTCCCATCCAGGGGAGTGGCGGAAAAGGTCAGCGAGACGACCGAATCCACCGCCGCCCGGTCGGCGCCCCGAAAGGCATCCGACCGAAATGCGCATGGTTTTTCTCCCGCCGTCACTTCCGAGCGATCAGATGATAGTCAGTGAAGATGCAAAAAATTGAAAAAGGACAGTAAAGGGAAGACAAACGGTCTCCAGGTTGGGCAGGTCGAAAAGGCCACGCGATTTCGTGCGCTGCACGGGGGCAGCGTGCCTCTTGTCGTCGGAAACCCTTTCGATGCAGGTTCGGCGCGAATTCTGGAACGTCTGGGTTTCCTGGCGCTGGCGACATCGAGTGGCGGGTTCGCCGGAACGATCGGCCGACGTGATGGGAACGTCTCGCGCGACGATGCGCTCCGGCACGCACAGGCCATCGTGGACGCGGTAGAACTGCCCGTTTCCGCCGATCTCGAAAACGGCTTTGGGCATGATCCCGCCACGGTGGCGGAAACCGTTCGGATGGCGGCGGAAGTCGGGCTCGTCGGCTGTTCCATCGAAGATGCAACCGGCGAATCCGACTTCCCGATCCATGCCGTCAAAAGCGCGACAGCAAGAGTCCGGGCGGCCGTAGCCGCCGCGCGTTCAACCGGTTTCGATTTCGTCCTGACTGCACGATGCGAGTGTTTTCTTCGCGGGCAGCCGGACCTCGAGGCCGTGATCATTCGTCTGCGTGCTTACGAAGCTGCCGGGGCGGACGTGTTGATGGCCCCGGGGTTGCCGGATCTTGAAGCAGTAAGGACGGTCTGCGCTGCGGTTTCGAGACCTGTGAATTTCATGGCGGGCATCCCGCAGCGATCGTTTTCCGTATCAGAATTGGCAGCTGCAGGCGTGAGCCGCATCAGCCTCGCAGGCTCTCTTCATCGAGCCGCGATGAGCAGCGTGATTGATGCTGCATCGGAAGTTCTGGAGACCGGCACATTCGGCTACGTTGAAACGGTGATCCCGACACGGGAACTTTCGGAATTCATGAAAAGATAACCCGAAATCACGACGTTGCTGATTGGACGCATGTGGACGCTTGACCACCGCATTGTCCGGAAAACGGCAGTTTGACGGATAGGTTTGACAGCCGCACAAAACGGACGTCAGTTTGCGCTAATCCGCGCCCCGAGTTCGCTGCTGAGCTCTTGGGCCGCCGTGACTTGGTCCGGGGTCATCAGGTTCAGCAGTGTGTCCCGCCTTTCCCAAGCGTCATAGTGATCCTGAGCGGCAGCCAGGTCGTACCAGGCAAATCTCTCCACATGGTCCTCGGGCACTCCCTCGCCACTCTGGTGCATGAGTCCCAAGTTGTGCCGGGCAGGAGCGTAGCCCTGTTCCGCTGCCTTATGATACCAAGCAACGGTTTCGGTGTAATCCTCGCTACGCCACGGCCAGCGTAATACATGTTCCAGAGGCTGTTCTGGGTTCTGGCATGACCATGTTCGGTCGATGGGCGGAGTTCATGGAGGACGGCTGCACAGTCTCCCTGGTCGTGTGGTGCTCCATCTGTATCGGGACCGGCTGCAGTATCCCCGCAAGCAACCACTACGAATACCGCCGTCACAATGGTCTTGAACGGCGCCAGCTGTCGCCCCATTCATTCGAAATTCGAAGCATGATTATTTCACGGGCCAGCAAAACCGTCAGCCGGTCCGCTCATGATGCTCGAACCGTCGTCCCGGTGGTCGTCCCACTGTGTCTTGATTGTCGCGTTATGTGCCGGGTGAAGCGTGAATGCGTTGCGGGCCGATGACTGACCGGGCCGATCCGCGATCGGAAGGCAGGTGGAAAGCCATACCGTTCGGCAAACTTGTCTCGGAACGGCTTCTGATCATCACGAATTGATTGCGACGAAGTCAGTGCTTTCCGGAAAAAGAGTGACCTCCGGTTCGGCACCGTCCTTGGCGACGGCGAGGGCTTCGGCCGCGGGTCCGGGATCAGTGCTTTGGCGAGGCTCATGTCATTACCCTTGGTCTCGTCCTTTGGGAGATGGCCTGCCATAGGTGTTACCTCTACTCGCACCCGAGTTCCGCTCTTTCCTCGCGTTTCGGTGGAATCAACGGTTCGATCAATACCAGCAGTTCCGGAATTTTATCCTGCACTGTCGTCCTCACAATTTCCAGATCTACCGTGCCGTACCCGTGGATCACGCGATTGCGCATTCCGATCATCCGACCCCACGGAATTGCATTATATCTCTCACGAAATCGTGTCGAAACTCTGCTCGCCGCTTCGCCAATTATCTCAAGACGCCGAATAACGGAATCCTGCAACTGAATGTCGTTCATGAAATCCTCCCGAGTAACGCCTTTGATGTAGAACAGCACCAATCGGGCAGATTCGGCGATGTCCAGGATATGTGGAGTGTCACGATCGATAAACGACCTCGGCCGAGTTGAGAATGGCCTCCCGACGCAAGTAATTTGTACTGCCTTCGATACTTCGCCGGGTGACGAGATCGACTTCATGTCCGAACATCGCTTTCAGCTCTGATTCCATGTCGTCCAGGTCGAAAAGACTGTACCTGGTACCCTCTCGAAAACTCACCAGTACATCAACGTCACTGTCCGGACCGAAGTCCTCTCGTAGGACTGAACCGAAGAAAGCCAACTCTGTAATCTGCCAACGTTGGCAGAACTCCCGGAGCGTCTCGTTGAGAGTTGTTTTAGGCAGATTGTTAATCATCTGATTCCCCGCCTCCCCGGAAAATGCTTGAATCTGAATTCATTGCCAAATGGCCGGGATAGTTTGTCGGCCGATCCGAAAACAAGATTCAGGTATGGTTGCGTCAATTGGCTGGACAATTCAGTCAGAACCAAATCCTTGATGCGTTCGCATTGTCGTACTACTTCAATTGCCTCGCACTTCTCGTCATTGCGTGCTTTGAGTTCACAGCTGAGTTTCTGGGCCGTTGCAACCTGACCAGGGATTTTCGGATGATCCGGCAATTCGTCTTGCCTTTCCCGGGCGTCTGTAGGTTGTACCAGCCGAAACTCTCCACATAGTCCTCGGTTACTCCCTTTTCGTTCTGGATAGCGGATACCCCGTTCCTTTGCTTCACGATATCATGCCACGGCCTCGGTATAATTCTGGGCCACGCCATGGCCAAGGAAGTCCGGGTTTTCCGGATGAATTCGGGTCCGGATTTGAGCGCGTTCGGCCAACGTGTGGAGTTCAATGAGGGCGGCGGCATATTCGTCCGGCCGTACGCCAAGATTGTCATATCGAAATCGGCTGCGACAAACTCGGAAGCAACCGCTTTCTGTACCGCTAGGGAAGTCCGGAGTGGCGCCAGTTGTCCTCCTTTCTCTCTGAACTTGAAAAACAACCATATCACTTGCCGGACTCGCCGCCAGCACTTCCGCACCCGAAACCGCGATCTGTCTCCCCGTCTGGTGCACGGCTGTCTCTTCGATTGTCGCGCTTCACGAATCGACAACGGGTCTGCAGTAGGCGACGCAAAAGTCTTGACCCAAAACGTTCGTCCGTGGTCTCCTGCCTCGTCGTCTGCATGATCAGGAGGAAAAGACAGAAAATTCAGGCGTAGCTCATCCAGGACTCGGGTTTTCCTGGACGAGTGGTGTATAGACCGCTTGGAACCCCGGGGTATCTGACCGAAGCTGCATTACACGTGCCGGGAGGATTTCGACGACGATGAAACGAGCGATCGACAGACGTTTGTTTCCGTGCAACGAACGGGTCGCTCATGTGTCTCTAAGGGGTCAGGTGGGCGGCGTCCGATTTGTTGAAGGTCGGCTCGCGCGCGTGAGATCTTCCGTTCTGGATCTGCGTCGCTCGCCTTGCGGAGACAGAGACCGGCAGTTGTTGCACGGCGCGGGCTTTCTGGTTCTTGACGAAGAAGGGGCCAGGGGAACCGTGTTTGGTCGGGCCGAGGCAGACGGTTATGTCGGTTACGTGGCTCGCGACGGACTCGAAGACTTCCGGACCCCGAGCCACAGGGTCTGGAGTCTCGGAGCCCATGTCTATCCCGAACCCGTGATCAAGGTCGAACCAGTCATGACGTTGCCCTTTTTTTCGGTCGTCGAGGCCTCGGACGAGACGGAGTCATTCATCGAGATCGCGAACGGCGGATACATCCCGACCGCTCAGGTCAAGACGGTGAATGATCTCGCGACCGATCCGGTCGAAGTGGCAGAACGACTGGTCGGAACGCCGTATCTCTGGGGCGGTGACAGCAACTGGGGGATCGATTGCTCGGGCCTGGTCCAGTTGGCGCTGGCTTCGGCAGGTATTGATGCACCCCGGGACAGCGACATGCAGGAACACAATGTCGGCACTGTCCTGGACGGGCGTGACGGGATGCGAAGAGGGGACTTCGTGTTTTGGTCAGGTCACGTGGGAATAATGGTCGATTCCGAACATCTGGTTCACGCCAATGCTCACCACATGGCCGTCAGAATCGAACCGCTCGAAGGCGCAGCAGCCCGGATCCAGGCAACCGGGGGCGGTGCGATCAGGCTCAGGCGCCGGATCTGATCAGGCAACGATGCGCAGGAACTTCTGGTCGAAAACCCCGAGCACCGCCCGCAGTTCGTGTCCTCGCCGGATGATCCGCCCATCGAGGCCGATGACGAGGTACAGGCTCTTGAGACTGTGCGGGTCCACGCGTTTTTCGATTCGGTAAATCGGCGTCTCCGAAGCGCGCCGGAAAATGGAAAAGACAGCTGAATTGCGGTGACAGGAAATGTCGTAGTCACGCCATTGACCCGCGGCCACCATGCGTCCGTAGACGGGGAGGATTTCACCGAACTCCTTCCGCGTGAAAAACATTCGGTCGGACAGATTACGCGAAGAGGGAGAGCGCCGGACGCCGTCGAGGATCATGAAGGCATCATGCGCACTGGTCTCGGCCAACGCAAGCGGATTCAGAAACCTGGCGTACTTTTGCCAAGGTTTGTCTCCGGTTTCGGATCGGAAGGCGCTGCGAACTCCGCATCGGGGGGTCACCGACCCCGAACGACCCGTGTGATCACGGTTTTCGGAGCCTGGTTCGCGAAAGTTTCCGGGCTCCGGCAGTTCTTGCCGCACGCCGGATGCAATTTCATCAAAGCCCTTTGTTCAGGAAGGTCCAGAAGGGCGTTTCCTGCCAAAACGGAAAACCAGTGCGATTCGAGAAACAACCAGTTCCTGTTCGATTTCGTAGTTGCACGGACGATTGGGTCCGCCCGGCCCGCACCTGTTGCCGCCCGAATGATTGACCCGATGCGTATCCACCCCGAAATTGAAGTGCGAAACATCGAACCGAAGGAATGAATTCGCCAGGAACGGGGATTCGAACCCCGCCCCGACGGCGTATCCGAGATCGGTCGAGTGGTCTCGGAAGGAGTCATCCGGGTCGAAGACACCATGCGGAAATTCCGAGCTGAAGTCAATGTCGGTCACGGAATCCTCGATGTAGGCGATCGCTGGCCCGGCGGTCAGGAAGACGTCCGTCGATCCGATCGAGTTCTGGAGTCCGACGCGCAGCGACGACACCAGCGTAAACCTTGAACGGACCGTTTCGTCCCCTCCTCTCGGGGTTGGGTCGAGGCGGTCTGACGATGCGCGGATCGACCCGGCGTACAGGTCCAGTTCAATTCTGACGGGCGGGTCAGCGTCAGGAAATCGCTTGCCAACCAGGAATCCGGCCAGGTGATCGGATCCCCGGTATTTCACGGTCCACCCGGGAACCCCCCAGTTGGCGAAACCGTCCCGGTCGATGAACGTGCCTCGGCTAGTTCCGTGAGCAATGGAAAAACCGACATATGTTTGACCTGGCGGCGCCTCCGGGATCTCTTTCGGATTTTCCGTGTAATGGTTCCCGGCCGAAACGGACAGGGGGGTCACCAGGGACCCTGCCATCATGAAGAAGTACAACCACCTGCGGAGATTCTTCATCACACCGATTTCATGTTGGGCGCCGGTCTGACCGAGTGAGCATCGTCCGCGCAACGAAATTGCGGAATCGCCTAATTCCCGTGGTCAGCCCCGGGTCGGGCAAGGAAACCCACATCTTGTATCGTTCGTTGTTTCAAATCACAACAAGCTGCGGAAACAAGCCGCCGGATTCGAGGCGGCGCAAGAACGGTGTCCCGCGTATCGTCGCGTGTCATGGTAACGTCGCGATTCAGCGATTCCCTTCCGATGCAAAGAGCCGCCGGTACCGGTCCGCCGTGAACGGCAACGCAGGATATTGGCCCTTTCCTCCCGTCCGGCAACCGACCCGGTCTCGAAACCGATCGGTGAAATCCACGGGCGTCAGACATGGTTTGAGGTGGGAATCACGCGGTTTTTTGGTTACGGGTTGACGGGCGATTTACCTGCCTGTGGGCGATCAAGGAGAGAATCTGGTCATGCGGGACTTTCAATTTCCTGGCCGGTCACCCGTTCTCGCGATGAATGGCATGTGCGCGACGTCGCATCCACTGGCGGCAAGGACCGCGGTGAAGGTTCTCGAGGACGGTGGCAACGCCGTTGACGCGGCCATAGCCGCCGAATTCCAACCGGAAGGTCCAACGCGCGCATGAACGCGGAATCTCTTGAGCGAAAACACGTTGGGCGCGCATTCCGAACGTTGAGGACATCCCGGCTGGAGACCCGGCCGGTCCGCGTCTGCTCTGAAGACCATGTGCACGCGTATGTGTTCCTGTGCATGCTGGCCTTCCATGTGGAATGGCACCTGCACCGTCGCTTGGCGCCGCTTCTGTTTGAGGACGACGACAGTGCGGGCGCCCTGGCACAACGGAATTCACCGGTGGAGCCTGCCAAGGCCTCGAAGAGCGCCAGGGCCAAGGCCGGTACCAAAATGACCGCCGATGGCCTGCCGGTTAACAGTTTCCCCACATTTCTCGCCGACCTTGCCGCGCCGACGCTGAACGAGGCGGCGGTCCCATCCAGTTCCGACCACACTCTCCCGTGTTTGTACAGCCGATGTAGTTGCAGAATCGGGCCTTCAAAAACTCTGGAGATCGATCCCGCCAAGATCCCCTCGCGAAGAGACCCGTCGGGGCCGTTACATGCCTAGTCCCGCCTGAAATCAGCTATCTCGCTGATGATAAGGGATTTTTAAGATTCGTTGATGAAATTCCGTCAAAGACTGGGAGGAAATTGTTTTAGCCCACATGTATTCGCCGGAGCGGAGAATGCGGCCCCAACCAAGCGTTGAGAAGTGTCCGAGCAGGTTGTCCGGTGTTTCAAGGCCGGCGCTTTCTCGTTTCCGGGCGGCGCGTCGAAGCTGGTCGGTGCTCCTGCAAAATGATCTCTGCTAACAGATTGAGTCCGGCGGTCCGGAAGTGCTGACACACGGTGGTCCGGTTGCGGATTTCACCCTAACGGCCGATTCTCTGGGCATTTTTCAAGGCGTGGTGCGCCTCGACCATGTTCAGTCCGTAATTGGCTCTTTGCGGCATGATAATTTCCAGCAACCAATTGATGATGAAGAGTGTTCGTTCGACCCAACCGACTTCCCGAAGTGCCAAAGCCAGGTCGTGCTGACGCGGATCTGATGCGAACATTCGCAGGAGATGGCCGACCATCACCGGGCTGAATGCAATCGGGCTTTTCGCCATGTTCGCGCCCATATAGTAAAGGTTTTCAGATCCTGGAAGCGCTCCTTTGGGTTGAGACGGAAGCGCGAGCAGGGTTTTGCCAAGGCCAGCCTTCAGGCGCATCTGACGGCGACGGCTCATATCCTCAACGTCGCCACCAATCTCAACGTCGCCACCAATCTCAACGCCGCCACCAATCTCAACGCCGCCAGTTGACTCTCCTGTCCGCGCCACCTTTTCTGACGGCTCGCCTCTTACAGCCGCTGAATCACCTTTCGAGCGCTCTTGGCCCTCCAAATTCGACATCTCCCGGAAGAGAACCCTCCAACAGAGGGCTGTTCTGGTCGCAATCACCGGTAGCAACTCCAGACACGTCATTACTTGTTAAATTTACCATCCGCGCACAGGTCTCCTAATCGGAAGATGGTCGGGAAAACAAAGGGATGCCGATTCCCCTTGCCATCGTGACCCTGCCCGTGATCTTTGTGATCTGGCCGTTGTTGTACCCTAATGTCCAGTCGCCATGCGTTGGAGAGAACATCTTGTCCATTATGTCGAGAAGGAAACCAGGAAAGAGGCTGGCGAGAACAATGTCTGTACTGGCATGGACTACCTCAACGACTGGGAGAGAGGCGAACCCGAACGGCGATGTGCCTTTTTCAGGAAAATGTAGTGCCAACCATGACTGGTCGTGACGAAACTTTATCCAATCCCCTGCGATTCGATCCGACTCTTCTGGAAATTCGTTCAAACCCCTATCCGCATTACAAGTGGTTGCGCAGGACTTCGCCAGTTCATTTTGGTGTTTCCGGCGACCGGAGGCGGAATGGATGCTGGTATGTGACGCGCTTTCGCGATGTTGAGTCTGCACTACGAAACCCGCGCCTCAGTAGTGAAACGGTCGTGTCGAACGAGTCGGCGCTGAGTGACAAACTGTTTGAAGCGACAAAACACTGGATGTTCATGCGAGACCCGCCGACGCACAGCAGGATGCGGAACCTCGTTGCAAGCCAGTTCATGCAAAGGCCAATTGCTGCTCGCAGGGAGGATTGCGTCCATGCCGCCGAATTGATTCTGAATCAAATTTCGCGGCTCGACTCCGTCGATCTGGTGAACGACGTAGCGATGCCGCTTGCGGTCTTTAACGTAACCAGGAAACTTGGTGTGCCCATTGAGGACAGTGATAAGTTTTATCCCTGGACGAAAGCACTGTCTCGCCTCATCGAGTTTGAGAAAAGCAGCGAGGTTTTCGAGGATGCCTTGGTCGCGGTGTCCGAGATAGAGTCTTACCTGAATGCGCTAATCGAACGCCGTCGCGAAAACGCAAGTGATGATTTGATATCCTATATGCTTGGCAACCTCGAAGAGGGCAAAATGACGAGCGACGAATTGGTAGGCACATTGACGCAATTGCTCTTCGGCGGGAACGAACCGGTCAAGCAGTTCATCGTGCTGGCTGTCCGCGCGCTTGTGGACCATCCCGAACAAACGCAAAGCTGGGTAGGAGGCGAAATCAATGACCGTTCCGCAATTGACGAATTGTTGCGCTACGACGGACCCGTACAGCTGACACAGAGAGTTGCTCGAGAGAGTTTCGACCTTCATGGCGAACGCATACGAGAGGGAGACCAAGTGGCGCTGGTCTTCGGCTCGGCAAACCACGATCCGGAGGAGTTCGAAGATCCCGAGACGTTGCGTCTCAACCGATTTCCAAACCGTCACTTGGGATTTGGCGGTGGAATTCACACTTGTATCGGCGCGAGCCTATTGCGCGAGATTGCAGCTTGCTTCCTGGTTCCATTCTTTCGCCGGTATCCGCGAATCAACGTATCGGATCAGGAGTTCGCGTGGACGCCTGGCGTCGCCGTGAGGGGGTTCGAGAGGTTGATGATCAACCTGAATTGACGCACTGTATCGCGAGTGGTGCTGAATTGGGACAATGCGAGCCGATTTCAAGTCTCCCAAAACCGTCTTGCGATTAGGAATGCAAACGGGAAGGCTAGAAGAAAAATGAGTGACGACTCAATACTATACTTGCAAAAGGGTCCCGCAAGCCTGACCGAAATGACGGGATCGGAGGTGGAGAATGCACTTGAATCCACCAAGAGGATTTTCATTCCCGTCGGCGCGACAGAGCACCATGGGGCGCACCTGCCAATGGGGACTGATTCCATGGAAGCGCGGGAGATATGCCGTAGGGCGAAAGTCATTCTGGATGCCGACGACTGCCCGATTGTTCTTGGACCGACGATCCCTTTCGGCTCATCCAGTTTTCACATGGCGTTTCCCGGAACGATTTCACTTACCTCGGCGACCATGTCCCGCCTGCTACACGAAGTTTGCATGAGCCTTTACAAGGGTGGATTTCGGGACTTCCTGCTTGTGCATGGTCACGACGGGAATTTGCCGTCGATGATGGTGGCTGCACAGGACATCGTAGATGCTACCCCAGACGCACGAGCGGTTGTGCTGAACTGGCTTGCACCACTTTCCAGAGTCTACCACACCATTCAGAAATCGAAAAAGGGCGAAGGGCATGGCGGGGAAGGGGAAACATCCCGAATACTGGTAACCCACCCCGAACTGGTTCATCCCGAGCGGCAGGTGGCGCATCATCTTGATCCGGACGTGATGCGCAAGATCCAGGGCCCTGAGCATGCCAAAACTGGTGGTGGCATATTTTATGCAACCCGCAGCTATCGGGAGCACACGCCGTATGGTCATATCGGTGATCCCTCAATGGCTACCGACGACACGGGCAACAAGGGATATGACGTCATCGTCGACTGGATTGTAGAGGTCACCAAACGTGACTTTGGTGAGACTTGAGTCTTTCGGTCCCGAGCATGTCAATGCACAGTTCCCGGTTCTGTTGCGGCGTTGACAGTATTTCGGGAATTCAGCCAAAATAGACAATCGATTTGCAAATCGCGCCGAACACGGCGTATGTCTGCGCGAAATCCGACACCAGACGTCATCCTTCACCCGGCCCCTTTTGCAAAGTCGTAGCGTCGTGCCCGAATGACATTCGTGCAGTTGGCGACAACGCACCTGTCGGCTGCACAGTTTCCCGCCGCCGCATTGGGCCAAGCGGAGCCGATTGCAATCCGCATACGCTCAATTATGGTTTTTCCGGTCCGTCTCACACATTTTTTCCGAGTGGTCACGATGGCACCGCCCGTGGCGATTTCCGATTCGAAATCCATAGCGAAACGACAAATCATGCGGCCGCGACGCAGGCCAAATCCGCCAGAACTTTAATGTGCTCGCGGATCAGTGTTGTCTCGAGGTTCAAAGTGTTTGACAGTTTGACCAACATGTGATCGTGTCAACCGTTGGAGGATTCCGCGTGGGCATTGCTGCCATCCAGTGACAGGGGGGATGGTTTGCCACTTAAAGCACGAGCCAGTCCTGAAGTGGGTTTTGTCGGCATATCGGATATGCCAGACATTGCCGTAATTTGGAGATTGGATTTGAAGTGCCCGCGTCCGGCGTTTCTCGCGAACATTCTTCTTTCAAAGGGGCGGCATCGAGCGGTTGCGGCGGCTTGCCCAATGGTTAAGCGACACCCATTTCCGAATGCAATCCGAACGGCGACAAGTTTCTTCGGAGGCGATACGAATTTCAACTGCTCTGCCGGTTGGCGAGAGCGATCGAGCGATATTCCTCGCCAGATCGCGAAATTGTGCTCCACGGTTTCGCCGACCTCGGGCACTCGATCACACACGTGGAAGGTACGCTCTCGGGGCGGTCAATTGGCGGACCTGCGACGGACATGCTGCCCGAGCGAGGACACAATGGTGGAACCCAGTCCAAATTTCGCAACTACGTGACAAGCCTTCCTGGTGGGGTGATAGTGAAATCCAGCTCAATCTCCCCGTCCCGGTTTGGCAAGATCGAGCTTGTCAAGCGACCTGACGAGCGAAGGCAGTTTGATGTGAAGCGTGCCGTATCGGGCGATGCGAAACGATTTTGCTTCTGCCCGGCCATAATTTGCAGCAACCTGGACGAAGCGCACAACGGGCAAGGACTCACGTCATGAAAGCAGAAAGATCTCCGGTTCTCTCGCCAAGGGCACCGGCTCCATCGAGCAGTTACAGCCAGGCAATTGCGACCGGAAACCTGCTTGTAACCTCCGGTTATCTTGGTACGCATCCCGACGGCACGGGCATTGTGCAGGGCGGTTTCGACCCGGAGCTGCGTCAAGCGCTCGACAACGTTACAGCCGTTCTCGAGGCGGCGGGATGCACCTGGGAGCACGTAGTGCGAATCAACGTGTCGCTGGTTGACATCGCACGATTTGAAGACATGGATCGTGTAGTCTCCGAATATGCCGTTCCGCCCTACCCTTCGCGAAACACCATCGGCGTGAAGGAGTTGTGGGGAGGCGGTCAGGTGGGAATTGATGTCATCGCAGTCATGCCAGACAAGGCCAGGCGCAAATGAGCCGAGAGATCAACGGACTTGAAGCAATGGATGCGGACGAGGTTGTTCGCCTTACCCAGGAACTGATTTCGATTCCGTCGCCGCTTTGGCAGGAATCCGAAATCGCGCGCTGGATCGGTGCGTGGATGAGTGAGCGCGACTTTGAGGTTGAGCTTCAGGCAGTCCCCTTGCGGGATGGTCGGGTGACGCACCAAACCATAGGCACGCTGAGGGGTGACGGTACGGGTCCGAACCTGATGCTCTGCGGGCACACTGATACAAGCGACTGGAATGGACGTCCGTATCGGGAGGAGGAATGGCGACACGATCCGTGGTCGGGAGAAATCAGCAACGGTTGCATCTACGGGCTCGGTGCGATCAACATGAAGGCGGGACTCGCAGCCATCATGGTGGCTGCGGACTGGGTTCGCCGATCGGGACGATCCCTGAAAGGCGACCTCATCGTTGCAGCAGTGGCTGCTGAGACAGGCGGCGGTGTCGGGGCAATCCATCTTTGCGGCACGGGACCTCGGCCGGACTACTGCATCGTGACCGAGGCGGGAAATCTCGACGTTGGCGTGATTTCTACCGGTTACGTTCAGGGAAAAATATTGGTCAAGGGCGAGTTCAAGGCTCGAGTTCCGTATGTCAACCCGATCGAAAAGGCCGCCCTGCTGATCGACCGAGTCGGACAGTCCTATGCACCGCTCAGGTCGCGCAGGAACGGCGGTTGGATCACTTTCGATCCGCACCCCTTACTTCCCGGATATCCAAGAATGTCGTTTCGAGGGATTTCACATTTCCAGGATGTCACCGAGCTCATGTTCGACCTGCGCATCGTTCCCGGAATGACGGAAGAATCTGTGGTGTCCGATTTATCGGGCCTTTTGTCCAATATCGCCAAGGAGGATCCCGACTTCAGTGCGGAACTCGTCGTGCCCCTTTCGAAAGGCCAGCCGAACATGCCGGCGCGTGCGGCAACCGACGATGACCTGCCTTTGGTCGTGGAACTGGTCAAGGCCCACAGGCACGTGACCGGCACGGAACCGGTCGTCGGGGCTGGCCACCGGATCGGCGCGACTTCGGATGCCTGTCATTTCAAGGGCGTCGGTATCCAGTGTGTTGAATACGGACCAGGTTTCATTCCGACCTGGCCGATGGTTGACGAGTGCATCGAAATAGCGCAGGTCGAAACCGCTACGCGGGTACTGGCCGAAGCCGCGTTGCGTCTTGTCGCGGCCGAAGAACATGCGACGCAAGGCGGCACGTCGTGAGCAGCACGCAGATTGCACCGGCCAGGGCTCTGGAAATCTATTCCAGGATGAGCCGGATCCGCCTATTCGAACAGAAAGTCGGAAACCTGTTCCGGGGCGGCCAGCTTCCCGGTTTCGTACATCTCTACATCGGAGAGGAAGCGGTCGCGGCCGGCGTCTGCGTTACGCTGAACAACGATGACTACATCGTGTCGACCCACCGCGGCCACGGCCACGCGATTGCCAAGGGCGGTGATGTCAACCGCATGATGGCCGAACTGTTCGGGAAAGCGACCGGTTACTGCAAGGGCAAGGGCGGATCAATGCATATCGCCGATTTCAACATCGGCATGCTGGGCGCCTGCGGAATCGTTGGCGGCGGAATACCAATCTGCGTTGGTGCCGGTCTTTCGGCGGCCTACAATGGAACGGACCAGGTCTCCGTGGCGTTCTTTGGCGACGGCGCAGCCAATGAGGGCAGCTTTCATGAATCTCTCAATCTCGCGGCGGCCTGGGAGCTGCCATGCATCTTTGTATGCGAAAACAATCGGTACGGCGAATTCACGCCCTTTGAAAAAACGACAAAGGTGCTGGATCTTGCCGAAAGGGCGGCGGGGTACGGAATGCCTGGCATTGCAATTGACGGCTGTGACGCATTCGCCGTGCATGAGGCAGCTGAAATCGCCGTGGAACGGGCACGCCGCGGTGAAGGCCCAACGCTCATTGAGGCAAAGACCCACAGAATCGGGGATCATGCCGAGGGTGAGGCTGCATTCCTTGGCGGGCAGGAATACAGGCCGCAGGAGGAGCGCGAACAGGCGCTTGCCGCCGACCCGCTTCCGCGAATGCGGTCATCCCTGATCGATCTTGGCCTTGCCAGCGCAACTGAACTTGATGAACTTGAAACCGCCGTTTCCGAAGCAATCGAGCGCTCTGTGGAGTTTGCGCGAGGGAGCGAACACCCGGAATTCTCAGTGCTCGATGAAGACTGTTGGGTCTGAAGAGTGGGCTGCGATGGCAAGAAAGACCTATATCAAGGCGATCAACGAGGCACTTTCCGAGGAGATGAAGCGCGATCCCAGCGTGCTGCTAATGGGAGAGGACGTGCAGCTGGGCGTTTTTGCGGGCACTCGAGGGCTGCATGCGGAATTTGGTGATCGCCGCGTGCGAGACACGCCGATCTCCGAGTTGGCTGTTGCCGGGGCAGCAGTTGGAGCGGCTGCGACGGGCCTGCGCCCAGTAGTCGACCTGATGTTTGGCACGTTTCTGTATCTCGCTTTTGATCAGATTGCCAACCAGGCCGGATTGATGCGGTTCATGTTCGGCGGGCAAACGACGGTTCCGGTTGTCTACATGACACAAAATGGCGGCGGCGTTTCGGCCGGTGCCCACCACAGCCAGCCGGTTCACCAGTTCTTCATGAACATGCCATTGATCAAAGTCGTCGTTCCTTCGACGCCGTATGACGTCAAGGGGTTGCTCAAGGCTGCGATTCGCGATGACAACCCGGTTGTCTTTCTCAATCAACTGTCGCTGGGCGGACAAAGGGGGGAGGTGCCGGATGAGGAGTATATCGTTCCACTTGGTCGCGCCGATATCAAGCGGCAAGGCCGCGACGTATCGATATGCACGGCAGGCCTTACGGTCCACCGATCGCTGGCCGCAGCCGAAATTCTTGCCCGCGACGGTATTGAAGCCGAGGTCATTGACTTGCGAACGCTCAAGCCTTGGGATGTCGAAACCGTGCTGCAAAGCGTAAAGCGCACTGGGCGATTTGTGGCAGTAGACGAGGCGTTTCCAGTCTGCAGTGCCGCGTCGGAATGGGCTGCCACCGTCGCGGAAAAAGGTTTTGGGGATCTGGTCGCTCCGACCCAGCGGGTTGCAAATAAACCGGTACCCATTCCATTCAATCCGGCGCTTGAATCCGAAGTCCTGCCCGGCGTCGAAGACATTGTTGAAGCCGTGAATCACGTGGTTTCCTGGAAAGGGGGGAACTGACTTGGCACGCATGAAACTACTGATGCCCAAGTTCGGGATGACAATGACCGAAGGCACTATTGTCGAGCAGTTCAAGAATCCCGGCGACAGAGTTGCCGCAGGGGACGAGATCCTGGGCGTGGAAACGGAGAAAGTGGTAACGGCAATCGAGGCTCCAGCGGACGGGACAATTGTCGAGATCCTCTGCCGACAAGGTGACGACGTGCCTGTCGGAGACGTGATCGCGATCATCGAGACCTGAAAGAACCGGTTCAAGTCCGGGCACCGCCAAATAAGGCAATGCTGTGGCAAGAGGAATGACATTTGACCAGCGCTACCTGCTGATCTTGCCGGCAGGCGTGCTCTTTTTGGTCTTCATGATCATTCCCTTGATCCTCTACTTCGCGATCGGGTTCAACCCGTCCCAGCGCGGCGTTATCGGGATTTCGTCGACGTTTACGCTCGACAACTTTGCTCGCTTCTTCACGACGAAGCTGTTTCTCGATTCCCTGAAGAACAGCTTGATGCTGGGCGTGTTCAGCGTCGTGTTCTGCATATTGCTGGGCTATCCGCTTGCGTTCATCGTTGCACGGACGAGGCGACAGAAAACCTTCCTGATACTGGTGGTTCTGGTGCTGGCCGCCATGCAGCTTGACATGACGGTGCGGCTCTACGGAATCACGACAATCTTCGGCAACAGCAACGGACTCCTGAATCAGCTCCTGGCAGCGCTGGGTCTGCCGAAAATCACGTTCCTGTACAACATGATCGGTGTGACAATTGGCACCGTGCAGTTCACGCTTCCATTCATGATCTTTACCCTGGTTGGAGTTCTTCGAAACGTCGATGTCACCTACGAACAGGCAGCACGAAGTCTCGGGGCATCTAGATGGAGAGCCTTTTTCGATGTGACGCTTCCACTCTCATTGCCAGCCATTATCTCCGGCTCGGTCATCGTGTTTGCACTTGCCGTCGCAGGTTACTTGGTTCCGTCCCTGCTCGGATCGTCCCGGATACCCACGCTCGCCATCCACCTGTACCAGCAAGTAAATGACATGGGATTCTGGCAGTTTGGCGCAAGCATCGGCTTCATTCTGTTTTCGGTGAGCTTCGGTGCCATCGTCCTTGTCTACAGGTTTGCCGGCCGGAGCATAGGAGTCTAACGGCATGGTTGACCGAATCGAAAGCGAACGAGAATTCCCGGTGGTTTTCCTGCTGCTGGCGGGCGTCGCGCTCGTCCTGCTGCTCGGACCTGCAGCAGTGACAATTGTCGCAGCCTTCAACTCCGGAAACTACCTGCAGTTTCCGCCGCAGGGGTTCTCATTCAAGTGGATCGTTGCATTCATAACTTCGGACATGTTTCAGCACAGCTATCTGTTCTCCTTTCAGCTTGGCGCAACCGTGTCGCTGATCTCCACGCTGCTCGGAACAACCGCGGCGGTTGCAATGCGCCGGCTCTGGTTTCCGTTCAAGGGCTTTCTGCATGCCCTCTTTCTGGCACCGCTCGTTCTGCCCGGCATGGTATTGGGGCTTGCAATACTGTCATTCCTGATCGTGACCCGCTCGGGGTTGCAGCAGACTTACGCCGGACTTGTGGCAGGGCATGTCGCGGTAACATTCCCGTTCGTCTTCGCGGCTGTTTCTGCGGCGTTGGCGAGATTCGATGAGAGTCTTGAAGAAGCAGCGCGAAGCCTTGGAGCGGGTCCGCTCAGAGCCTTCTGGGACATTACCGTGCGGGTCATCGGCCAGGGAATTCTGGCAGGTGCGACTTTTGCGTTCGCTGCCTCATTCGGGCAATTCGACGTGTCGCTGTTCCTGTCTGCTCCGGACTTGCTGCCTCTGCCCGTGGCTCTCTATAACGAGATCCGCTTCCGTACCGATCCCACCATCGCCGCAGCTGGCACGTTTGCCATATTCACAGTCGTCGCTTCGATGGTCTTGACTTACCTCATCATGAACAGAAAACATTGAAACATGGTAGATCCGTACCCGGTACCGGCCACTTGCCCGCAAGGCGTCTCACGCCGAAGCGCGCAGATGGTGATCGAGACGGAATCTGCACTGTAGGATCAACGTGAAAGGGAGGATGTTATGAGTGATTCACGCACAGGGAGAACCGTCTCGGCGGTCGAGAGGCTCCAGGACAAGTATCGAGAAGGCAAGATAACACGTCGTCAGACTCTGTTGGGTCTTGCGTCCCTTGGCCTTTCCAGCACTGCAATCGTGCACGTTATGGGAGACAGCGGCATGGCCCGCGCCCAGGGTACTGGCGAACAGATTTGGGACGGCATGGCGTTTGACGCTGGCGGGGAGACAATTACGGTTGCACACTGGGGCGGCGAACTTGAGGAACTCGCGCGACGCGCAGTCATCAAGCAGTTCGAAGAGGACTTCAACTGCAGAGTTAGGTACGACAATGCGTGGCCTTGGTTCACCAAGATGTCGCTTGCCGGACCGGACAACCCGCCAATTGACCTCTACAATGGCAATCTGCCCGAGGCCATGAACCTGGATGTCCGCGGCTTCTTTGTCAGCCATGATGACATACTGGCAAACTGCCCTTCGGTTGCCGAACTGTATCCCGGGATAGCCTTTTACGGTCCCGGCGTTATCTGGGCGCTGCATGTGATGGGACTTGCCTATCGCACTGAGGTCATCACCGAGGAACCCAACACGCTGGACGCACTTTGGGATCCCGCGTACGAAGGTCGAAAGTCGATATACGGACCGGCCAACGACCTTCAGTCGATCCTCTTCATGTCGGTTAGCAAGATCTATGGTCGTGACGAGTACGACATGGAAACGGCATTCAGGCGGTTCGCCGAGGGCAAGCCCTGGATCATCAGTCCGTTTACCGGGGAGACCATGAACCTGATGGAGCGTGGTGAGGTCGATCTTGCTTGGCAGACCGACGGGGAAGCGCTGTTGCAGACCCAGCGCGGGCTGCCGATCAAGTGGGCGCGCTGCAAGGAGATTGCACCGTTCAACCAGATGCACTCCGCCGTGTCCCGTGGCTCGAGCCCGATGCGCAAGAAACTCGCCTATGCGCTTCTCGATCGCTATTGCTCGGCTGCAGCTGGCGACATCTGGTCGGAGGGCATCTTCTTCCATCCGATCAATCTCAATTCCAGGCTTGCGCAGCCTCTGGTTGATCAAGGATGGTCTGATCCGGCCACCGACCTGGCGACGCTCTATCGTCCCGACTGGCGCTGGTTCATCAACAACCAGACCCAGATCGTCGACACGATGAACGCCATTCTTGCGTCCTAGCAACAGTCCTGGCGGGCGGCCCCCTATCGCCGCCCGCTTCGACTCGCCGTCAGAGGTGAAGGAGCAGTCGCTTGAGTTATGTCACTCTCGACTCGGTGTCCAAGACCTATGGCAGTTTCGGGGCTGTGTCGAACCTGAGAATTCAGGTGGAAAACGGTGAATTCTTCTCGCTGCTTGGACCTTCGGGATGCGGCAAGACGACAACACTGAGAATGATAGCCGGATTCGTTCCGCCGACATCCGGGGAAGTCATACTGTCTGGCGAAGACGTCACACGTCTGCCGCCGGAAAAGAGAAACGTTGGGATCGTATTCCAGAACTACGCGATATTCCCTCACATGACGGTCGCGCAAAACGTCGGATACGGTCTCAAGCTGCGGCGCATGGACAAGAAACTCATCGCCGAGCAGGTGGAGAGAGCGCTGCAACAGGTGAGCATGGAGGGTCTTGCGAACCGCATGCCCTCGCAGTTGTCAGGGGGACAACTTCAGCGCGTGGCGCTCGCGAGAGTAATCATACTCGAGCCAAAGCTGCTGCTGCTGGACGAACCTCTGAGTGCCCTTGACAAGAAACTGCGCGAGGAAATGCGTATCTGGCTGAAGAATCTGCAGCACGAACTTGGTTTGACCACCATCTACGTGACCCACGACCAGGACGAGGCATTGTTCCTTTCGGACAGGATCGCCGTAATGAGGGAAGGCGTCATCGAGCAAATCGGGACGCCGAACGAAATCTACGACAGTCCGGCCACACGGTTCGTGGCGGATTTCATCGGGGATGCCAACATCTTTCCGGCGCGCCTGATTTCGCAGGACGGATCGGTGGTGCATGTCGAGACAAATGTCGGCGTCAAGGTGGCATGTGAAACATCACATGCCCGTCCGCTCAGTCTCAAGCAGGGAGCAATCCACCTTATGATTAGGCCCGAGAAGATCCGGGTCGGAACTCAGGCGGAAAATGCCGACAACAGGATCAAGGCAAGGGTCGTCGCAATGAACTACCTTGGATCGAAGAACCGAATTCTCCTGGAGATCGAATCGGGGGAGAAAATCTTCAGTGACGTCTTGAATGTTGGCGAGGAGTCGATCGATATCGGCGCCGAGACCTGGATCGGTTGGTCCTGCAATGCCTGCCAACTCTTCGCGGAATCGCCGCCGCGGCAACACGAGGGCAAATGACTTGAAGACGGCGCTCATTACCGGTTCGGGTCGCGGCATAGGGCGCGCGATTGCCCTGAAATTTGCCGAGCAGCACAAGGATGTCGCGGTTCTCGACATTGATTTGGCCGCGGCGGAGGAAACTGCGGCTCTCGTTCACCTGAGGGGCGGTCGTGCGGTAGCGCTCGCCGCTGACGTCACGGATCGGCCGACAGTCGAAACGGCATTTGATCGTGCTGTCGGGGAATTGGGCCCGATTCAGGTGCTGGTGAACAATGCCGGCGTACTCGCAATGGAGCCGTTCGAGGATCTTTCATACGAGACGTGGTCACGGGTCTTGAACGTGAATCTCAATGGTGCCTTCCATGCGAGCCAAGTGTTTGTGCGACGGCTATTGTCATCCGGGCTTCCGGGCGCAATTGTGAACATGAGCTCCGTATCGGCAAAGATCGCGTTTAACGGTTCGTCGAGCTACAATGTCTCGAAAGCCGCGATCGAGGGCCTGACACGATGCCTTGCGGTTGAGTACGGTCAGCACGGGATCAGGTGCAATGCGGTAGCGCCGGGAATAATCGTCTCGGAAATGACAAAACCCGCCCTTCTGGACGATGGGCTGAAGTCAGAGTGGAGGCAACGTGTTCCCATGCGCGATTTCGGTTCAATCGACAACGTTGCTGACACGGTTGTTTTCCTTGCATCAGAAGAGGCTGGTTACATCAATGGCGAAAGCGTCGTCGTCGACGGCGGCGCGCTGGCCAACTGGAGCAAACCAGACGACACGACCAGACCCGTCCGTCGTACGTGGGATTGAATACGGATCCGGAGTGGTTTCTGTTCCTCCGATCCGGGACATAGTCGTATGCGCCGACGGAGCGAACCACTTGGAAATTTCGGCGGATTCAAGGCCGGCTGTCCGCTTCCTGCAACCGAAATGAACAATGGCTGTCAGCGTTGGAGATCCCCGCAAGCTGGGGCTAAAGGCACAAGCTCGATGCAGCAGTCGGGCATAATGTCCTCGTTTCTTCGGTTGCCGACCAAACTGCGGGGAAGACTGCATGCGCAGGAGCAAGAGATTTTGGTGCTGAAATGAACAGCACCTGCATGCCTTCGAGAATTGTCAAGAATTCCCTGCGAGACAGCGGATTTCCGGTTCCGCGGGTCTCTTCGCCACGTTGGTTTCACCGCCGGTTGCCCGGCTACGCCCGGACACCCCTGCACGAACTGCCCGATGTGGCAGCTCAGTTCGGAGTTGGGCGAGTCATGGCAAAGGACGAAACCTCGCGTCTCGGGTTGCCATCCTTCAAGATGCTGGGTGCATCGTGGGGCGCATACAAGGCAATTTGCAACAGGCTTGGGCAGGAGCCGAATGCGTGGGAATCCATCGACGAGCTTGCGCAGGCCGTCAGTCCGCTACGTCCGATGACGTTGGCGGCGGCCACAGACGGCAACCATGGCCGCGCACTCGCGCACATTGCCAAGCTGCTCGGCTTCCAGGCCCGAATCTGGGTTCCCGGAAACACCGCGAAAGCGCGGATTGAAGCAATTCGAGCTGAGGGTGCGTCCGTAGCGATTGTCGACGGCGGATATGACGACGCCGTTGCTGCTTCCGCCGAGGCCGGTGGTGAGCGAACCTTGGTGGTTTCGGACACATCCTGGGACGGAAACGAAGAGATCCCGAGTTGGATAATCGATGGATACACAACCATCCTCGAGGAAGTTGACGAGCAGATTGCGGAACTGGAACAAAGTCCTGTGGGCATGGCAATCGTGCCGGTCGGCGTCGGGGCTTTCGCCGCGGCGGTCGCCAAACACTATCGGTCGCGTCCCGATTGCTGCATCGAACTCGTGTCGGTGGAACCGGTGGACGCGGCCTGCTGCCTGGAATCGGCGGTGAAAGGAGGAATTGTCACGCTGACCGGGCCGCAGCTTTCCATCATGGCAGGACTCAACTGCGGCACTCCAAGTAGCATGGCTTGGCCCTGGGTTTCGAATGGCTTCGATCTGTTTGTGTCCGTAAACGACGAAGAGGCGTTGGAAGCGATGCGCACGCTTGCGAGATGTGGCATTGCGGCGGGAGAGTGCGCGGCGGCCCCACTCGCTGCCCTCAAGCTGCTGCATTCCAAACGAAATCTGGAGGGAAAGGGTGAAAAAACCGTCTTGCTGTTCCTGACTGAAGGCGTAACGGACCCGGATCTATACCAGCGCATGGTTACCGCAAGGCTATGACCGGATCTTCAGCATCCGGACAGGCAAGAGTCGTCAATGCCGAATGGGTATTTTCGTCGCCGGGCCGCATCGATCCTCTCAGTTTCCATTTGATCGAGTTCGAGTCCGATTTCATTCGCGCAGTCGAACCGCAACGCGGGTCCCGCTCCGGCTTTGGAAGGGCTGCGTTTCCGTCTCTCGTGAATGCGCATGATCATGGCCGAGGACTACGAAGTGCGGCGTACGGGGCTGCGGACGCCGCTCTCGAGGTCTGGATTCCAAGTCTCGCAATGTTGCCCGAAGTGGACCTTTACACATGCACGGTTGTGGCTTTTGGCCGGCTGGCCCTGTCCGGCGTATCGGCCATCTCACATGTTCACATTCCCGGTGGAGGTGATGCGGTCGCGGAAGCAGAAGCTGTTGCACGTGCGGCACGGGACGTTGGCGTGAGGATCGCCTACGCACTGCCCGTCGTTGACACGAACGCGTTCGTCTATGGAGGACCGGAAGCAATTTGTTCCTGCCACAGGCCTGAAGACTGGGCGATAATTCGCGGCTGGGCCGACCATTCCGTTCCGGCAACGGTGCAAATGGATGAGGTCGATGCCATATCTCGGGCTTGCGAGAGTGCGTTATTCAACGTCCAGTATGGGCCTGCGGGACCCCAGTGGGTTACGGAAACCGGTCTCGAAGCCCTTGCCGAGCGATCGGAAAACGACGGGCGACGTGTGCATATGCACTTGTTGGAAAGCCCGGTGCAGCGGAAATGGTCAGATGCCCATTACCCCGGAGGAATACTCGTCTATCTCGATTCAATAGGATTGCTTTCGGAACGTCTCACGTTGGCGCATTGCGTCTGGGTGACGGAAGCGGAGATGGCACTCCTTGCCAAACGAGGTGCAACTGCAGTGCTGAACACCTCGTCAAACCTTCGGCTGCGCTCCGGCATTGCGCCGGCAAGAAAGATGGCCGAAGCTGGTCTGCGGTTCGCGTTTGGCCTTGACGGGCTTGCTTTCAATGACGACGAGGATGCACTTTTCGAGCTCCGGCTCCTGTCGGCCCTTCATGCCGCCAAGGGACTGGACAACGACGGTCTGTCACGTGCGCAAGTCTGGAAAGCCGCCACTGAACATGGTCGCTTCACGATTGACGGTATGCAATCCGGATCGGTCTTGCGTGCTGGAATGGACGGCGACCTGATGGTGCTTGACGTGGCGGCCATGATTGAAGATGGTGCACTCGGGCAGTGCGATCCACTGGAGATCGCGATGGCGCGGGCAAGCCGACGTCACGTTTGCGACGTTTTTGTTGCAGGCAAACAAGTGGTTGCGGACGGGCGGTTGCTCGGTGTGGATCTTGAAGCCGCAGAGGCCGAACTTCTTGGAATGGCTCGCGTTGCCGTCGCTTCTTCCGACCGGTCAAGATCGCTGCTGGAACGGCATTTGGACGTCGTTCGGAATCACTACAAATCTGGCGGCCACTTCGCGCGCCGCGACGACGGCACCGGGGCAGGTACATGACCGCAGCACTGCATGATCGCGTAATCTTCGTGACAGGATCTGCAAATGGAATGGGCCGGACAATTTCCCTCGCATTGGCGCAGGCTGGTGCAGACCTTGTCCTAGCTGCGCGAGACACGGCTGCAGCTTTGCAATTGGCAGAACGCGTGAACGCAGTCGGACGCCGCGCATCGGTGCAGGAATGCGACGTTACCAGTGAGGTCTCCGTGAAGTCGGCATTCGATTCCGGTCAGGATGCATTGGGCAGATTCGATGGGCTGGTGTGCGCGCATGGAGTTGCCGGTGCAGGCCAAAAGCCGCTGTGGGAACAAACGGTGGGTGACTATCGGCAGGTATTCGACGTGAATGTAATCGGTGTCATGCTGCCAATGCGCGAGGCACTTCACCGATTTGTCCGCCAGGAACGAGGCAGCATCGTGTCAATCGGAGGCACATTCGGCTTCAAAGGAGCTGCGGGCCAGTCACTATACTCCGCAACGAAATGGGCTCTTCGTGGAATGTCCAAATCGGCAGCTCTCGAGGCCGGCGCGTTTGGGGTTCGCGTAAACACGGTGTGCCCCGGGCCTGTTGAAGGAAACCGACTGGACCGGCAAGCGGCCGAACTTGCGGAACTGCAAGGTACAACACTCGAGAACATGCTCGAATCTATCAGGGTTCAATCCTCGCTAAGGCGCATTAGCCAACCGGAGGACATCGCCAATGCCGTGGTATTCCTGTTGTCGGATGCGGCAAAGAGCATAACCGGCCAGGACCTCGTGATCGACTGCGGATCCTGAACTCCGGGCAACGCGCGCATTGTGCGCAATGGGCCAATGGCATTGATGTCAAGGATGGCCGGATAGTCCACCTCAGCCTGTTTCCGGAAAAGCCATTTCCCGGCGCCGGCATCGCTGTGAACACGGACCGGGCCGACAAGCGGGCCGGCAGGAGACAGGGCAGCAACATGCGCGGCTCCCCATGATGCATCGTCGGCGAATGAGTGTATTGCAGGAGCGTAGTGTGCCATCCGCCGATGCGGGCCCCGCTCGCGCCAGCAAACGCGAGGCCGCCCGGCGAATCCCTCTCTTGGACCCCGAGACAGTCGTCGTCAGGTTGACGAGGGTGTGCCGCAATCCGCTACGTGCGGGTTCAGTTCGATCGGCCCGAAATTCAACGAAGCGTGACGTTGTCCAGTCCGCGTGCCGCCGACATGTTCCAAGGCGTTGGGCCGCAGGTGCCTATTAGGCTTGTAACTGCATTTCCGCCGCGGAAAACGCAAGATCGGCACAATTCAACCTGCAGTCACTCGCGAGCTGCCGTTGTGGATGAGGAACCCAGGTGAGCTGCCGCGATGCCTAGTCGTGACCCGGGGAATGCATGTCGCATTGACAGGGTCCGCCTCGGGAAACAAACAATTGCAGCCGTGTCCAATACGAACAGATCCGCAGTCGGCGCATGGCTGGTTTCCTCCTGAAATTTGCCAATTGCCATTGACCATAGTCAGTCGCAACCGCCCTGGCCTGCGCAGATGAGTGCCCATTGTGCCGGAATCCGCGATGATGATGGACGGAGGCAAAAGGAACGAATCCATTCAGGACCTCTTCATCGTTAACGGCAAGGCCATTGAGGCCGATTGCCGGTCTGATACCTGGACGAGCGGTCTCCGCTGCCGAAACGAAGCCTGGGACTGGACGAAGTGTTCAAGACAGGTGTTACGCCTGTCTTAAATTGGAGGTCGACATTGCCGACCGCAGCAACAGCTCAGTACGTCGCAATCCAGATCATTGCCTCGCACCAATGAGGCTGCGACCGGACAACACAGAATGCCGCAGTGAACAACGAACACTATCTGGAACCCAGACTTCCACCCGTTCCGCCGGTGGCCGCAGCGCTGGCGCGCAAGATGCTCCAATTGCCAAGTTTGAATCTACGTCGAGGAAAGCGACGCTCCGCTTTGCGGCGTGCCCGCGTGCCAGGCTTAGCACTGATCCGCCCCCGGGGCGGAGCAAAAGCCAAGACTTCGCCAAACGATCGTCTGGGCGGAAGTTCACGTTTCCGCATCTTTGACCTCGCAGGAAACTGTCCTCCCGAATACCAACGGGAGGTGAGTCGGTCCCATCGAACGGAAAAGGGTGTTCGCAACAAACCCGACCACCGCTTACAGGGCGATCCTCCTCAACATTCCGTTTTCAGTCTTGCGGTCTCGGATAGCTTAGCGGACTTTGGGTCAGGCCCATGGCAACCAGGCTTTCTGCTTGCCGTAATCCGATCTCAAATGGTTTGAGCAAAGGCACATAGATGCCTTCGGATCCAAGCAGATCGGCTGTCGCATCCGCCGACATTTCGAACTCTGTGCATCCTAGTATGATCAAATGGGCGTCGTCATCGACAACGCAAAGCCTAGCCTCACGAGCAAGGGCTGTGGCCAACGTACTGGCGTTACCCATTCTCCGGAGCGGAATTTCGACAGAGCGTACAGATTTGAGACGGTCGGCCATTCTCCATTTGGAAGCCATTGCCCTAAATCGTGGGGCGATCCGCTCAGCAAATGTCAATACTGAAAAGCGTTCGGACAGTTGGGCTGCCAGATGAAACGCCGCCTCCGAAACCGCTACCACAGGGATGGACAGAATTTCGCGCAAAACTTCGATTCCGGTGTCGGCAGTGCAGTTGATTACAACAGCATCGGCACCTTCGGATTCGGCCGCTTGCGCTTCGGCGAGCACGCCGGGAATTGCGATGACGTTCTCGTAGGCGCTGGTTATTGATGTCGGTTGGCCTTCAGGAATCCGGATTACAATCCGTGTTCCAGGCGTGGCAGCATTTTCGATCGCTTCGCGTCGAACCTTGCCAATCTCGCCGTCATCTGGAACCGCCGCTTGAATGACGTCGATTCGCATCCATTTGCCCCGTTCTGCACACCAGGGTCAGAACCCAATCAATATTTTGTTGTTTTGGATTTTGTCTGATTCAATGCCTGCGGACAAGCAGGAACAAGGAGCAGTGGCACAAGCAAACTCATTTGGCTGACGCTGGCGAAATGCGCCAGCGGAGTATGACCCTCCGAAGACGCTCTGCAATCGCTGGAAGCGATGGAGCGAGAAGGGCATCTTTGCCAGCAAGCTGGTGGGTTTTGCCGTCCTCCGCGATTTCCCGGGTGTTGAAATCGACTCATTCGTTGTCCACCCGCTCATCGGATTTCTCACCGTCAAATGAGTCACAAAAGCGAATTGCCCGTCCGCATCGGGTTTCGCCTCGTACACGTCCGGGCGCTGCCCTGAGAGGCCGTCCTTTCTGACCAAATGACCGGATGCGCACGAAACCAACCCATGCGGCTTGTGTCTGTCCACCCGAACCTCGACGTACGTGAACGCGAAACTCAGTTCTTTCAGATCCAGCGTCTCGCCTGAGGAGGATTCGTGCATGCGCGCGTCGAATAGCACAATCGGATAAATTGCACCTTCGCCGGCACTCACCGAAATATGAGGCGCACCCTCTGCCCGATAAAGTTCAACCCAATTGTTCGCATACCACTTTTGTACCCGGCCCAAGCCGTTGTTATCGCATGAATTCCCGGACAGGATAGAGAAAGCCGGCCGGAACTTCGGCTCTAACAATGGTTTCGGCGATCTCCATGTGACCGGACCACCAGATTTCTGGTCCGGTCATCAGAGGCAAATCGCCGCTCAAGTCTGTCGCCGCCACAGGGCGTCACTCAGGACCAAGAAATCCCGGCCGAGTACTTTCGTCTCGTGCAGCAGAATCCGAATCGGCCATGGCAATTTCCGGATCACTCCGTTCGCCCCTGGCGGAGATCTCGAGTCAATCGCTGATCGTGATTTTCCCTGAACTGAACAGACGACGAAACGCCTTCTCGGAAACGGACGACCGGGTTTCCGGTCTTCAGCCGGTTGCCGGTTTCGATTGCGGCGGCCACGGGGGGCGATGACCTGCCGCACCCAAGCGGGTTTCGGCCGTGCCGGCCACGGATACAAGGAGTTCCTCCTCGAGAGGTCGGACGATGAACTGCAGGCCAACGGGAAGGCCGTTGTCGGTATAGCCACAAGGTACACTGGCTGCCGGCTGGCCGGTCAGGTTGAATGGATAGGTGAAGAACACCCAGACCGGCACATCCTCGAAGCCCGGCGGTACGCCCGGGCCAATGTGCCATGCGACCGTTGGTGTGGTGGGCGTCAGCAGAACGTCGAAAGACTGGAAGAAATGGAAGAGCCGCTTGCGGTGCTCGAGCCGCTCACGCTGAACAATCGCAAGACGGGAAGCGGGACCTTTGCGGAACTCCTCGATGGCCTGCACCACGACCGGATCGATTCTTTCGGGACTGGTATCGATCAGGTTTCCGAGACGGGCACTGCAGCCGGCGACAAACTCCGTCGCCAGGATGTCACCCGGATCCGGACAGACCGCGTCCACCAGTTCGATATTCGGAAAAAGCGACTGCAACTGCTTGACGGCGGCATCGACGATCTCCGCAACTTCCGGAGCGACCTTCGCATAGCCCAGGGTGGGGCTGAAGGCGACGCGAAGTTTTGAGAAGTCGATCCCGTCGCCCGCTGCCATGCGTCCAAGCGACGGGAGAAGAGACGTGTGGTCGCGGAGGTCCGAACCGGCAATGACCGACAGAACGAGTGCCGCGTCGGTTATGGAACGGGCGATCGGCCCGACATGTGCCAAGGTCGGTGTTGCGCTCGGAGGAAAGATGGGGACGCGCCCGTGGTGAGCCTTGATTCCACTGACGCCTGTGAGTGCGCATGGCGCCCTGATCGAACCTCCGCCGTCGGTACCGAGTGCGATCGGCGTGACACCGGCGGCGACCGAGGTCACAGCGCCGCCGCTGGAACCGCCGGGCGTGCGGGAAAGATCCCAGGCATTGCGCGTAACCCCGTGGACCAGGCTTTCCGTGTAACCCCGCAGGCCGAACTCCGAAGTTGCCGTCTTGCCGATGACGATCGCGCCAGCCGCCCTCAGACGGTCGACGCTGGGTGCATCCTCCGATGGCACATGGTCGGCCATGGTGAGCGATCCGTACCGGCATGGCATGTCGGCGACATCGATGAGGTCCTTGATCGAAACCGGTACGCCCAACAGGGGACCGACTTCATCGCCGCGCATGACGGCCTGTTCGGCTTCCCGCGCTGCCGCCAGGGATGCTTCATCGTTTCGTGCGACAAATGCGTTCAGCGATGGTTCGGTCTCGTCGAGCCGGTCCAGCGCGTGGCGGACCAACTCGACCGGGGATACCTGTCGGGATCGCACCATCTGGGCGAGTTCGATGGCGGATGCGTAATTGATTTCGTCGGTCATGGCGTCAATCGATCGTTGCCAGGGCCCGTACTGGCGAGCCGGTGCCGCCCTTGATTTTCAACGGAAAGCCCTGGAAGTGAAACTCGCCATGGCCGATCAGCTCCTCCAGATTGCAGAGCCACTCGTAGTGCGCAAGGCCCCGGTCACGGCAAACGCGGTGATTTGGAAAGGTCGGATCGTTCGGCCGATCGGTCGACGGTCCCTCGACCCCATGAAGAACGGAACCGCGGTCGGCAAGCCAGTGCGTTGCAGCCGCCGTCACGCCAGGGTTGGCATGGGAAATGGATGCGTCGGGGTAGTGGCGCTTGTGCAATCCCGTACACAGAAGGGTTATGTGCCCGTCGATCTTTATGCCGGCACTGCGTTCCGCCGCCTCCATGTCGTCGACGTCAATGTCGCCGAGGTCCGGTATATGCCGAAGGTCCAGCACGACTGCTTTGCCCGTGAACATCTCGATCGGCATGTCGTCGATTGGCGCACCGTCCGGATTCGTGTGGAAAAAGGCGTCAACGTGGGTACCCATGTGCTCGATCATGCCCATGTAGCAGGTCTGGAAGGTCAGTGGATCCTCGGGCGTACCGAGATTCAGTTTCTTCGAATCCTCGTGTTGCAGATGGGGCACGATTACCGGCCGTTGAATATTCTTGTGCGTGGGCATGAAGTCCTCCAGCGTGACCGTCAGGTCGACAATACGTGGCATTCGGTTCTCCTTTCCATTCGATTTTTTCCGGTCACCCGTATACGAGCCTTGGTAGAAACAGGGAAATCCACGGGAACACGGATATCAATATCAGCACCACGAACAGCGGCAGCAGAAACGGGAATACGGCCCTGATTGTGGCGAACAAATCCAGCTTGCCAATTCGCGCCATCACGAACAGCAGCAATCCGATCGGAGGGGTCATCAATCCAATCATCAGGTTGAGCACCATCACGACCCCGAAGTGAACGGGATCTATGTCAAATGCCGACAGCGTGGGTGCGAGGATCGGTGTCAGAATCAGGATCACCGCGATGGTTTCCATGAAGACACCCGCGATCAACAAAATGACATTGAGGATCAGAAGTGCGTGCCAGGCCTCGGTAGCGAACTCGAGCATGGTCTGGGCAAACTGGCTTGCCACGTTTTCGCGTACCAGGATCCAGCCGAACAAGACCGATGCGGCAACCATGATCATGGTAATTGCGGTGGTTTCAAAGGACTCGCGCAGGACCGAAAGCACGTTGTCGACATTAAGTGTGCGATAAGCGATCACGCCGATAAACAAGGCATAAAGCACGGCCACCACCGCAGCTTCCGTCGGTGTCACGACACCGCCGATGATGCCGCCGACAATGATGATTGGTGTCATCAAAGCCAGAAAACCTGACCGGAATGTATGTGAGACCTGCCGCAATGACGCCCGCGGGTCCCGCGGATAGTCGCGGCGGACCGCAAAATAAAATACGATTGCGTGCAGGCATACCGCCATCAGCAGCCCCGGAACGATGCCAGCAACAAATAGCTTGCCGATCGAAACGTTTCCGACAACCCCGTAGACGACCATCGCCAAACTCGGAGGAATGATCGGTCCGATTGTACTTGATGCGGCGGTGATTCCGATCGCGAAACCGGTATCGTAGCCTTGGTCGCGCATTGCCTTGAGTTCGACCGTGCCCAGACCACCTGCGTCTGCCACCGCAGTGCCGCTCATACCCGAGAAGATCAGGCTGGCGAGAATATTCACGTGACCCAAGCCGCCCCTTACATGGCCCACGAGGCTGCGTGCGAAAGCGAACAGCCGGTCCGTTATTCCTGCGGCGTTCATCAGGTTGCCGGCAAGAATGAAGAATGGCACGGCCAACAAGGGGAACTTGTCGATTCCATCGAACATCTGCTGGACGCTGATCAGCACGGGGATGTCGTTGATCACGAGATAGATGGCGGCAGCGAGACCAATAGCGGCAAACACCGGAACGCCCAAGGCAAGGAATACTGCGAGCGATCCAAAAAGGATGATCATCGATCGTCTCGTCTTGACCGGGCGAGATATTGTCCGGCCAGCCGAATGATTGACGCGACCGTGCCGAAGAGGATCGCGGCGTACACGTAGTTGATCGGAAGCCCGATGGCGGCACTCCGGCTGGTCCAGAGAACGTCCATGATGCGAACTGTGTTGACGGCAAGGAATACCAGAAACACGAACACCAGCAGGTCAATGATGACAGTCAGGATACGCTGAAATGCTGGAGGCAGGAGCCGGGCCATCAGGTCTATTCGGATGTGGCTGCGGCGACGGACCGCGGTCGCGCAGCCAATGTAGGTGATGTAAACCAGCCCGTAACGGGAGATTTCTTCTGACCAGGTAAGGCTGTCGTTGAGTACGTAACGGAAAAAAACACCGAGACCCATGACGATCAGGATGCTGATCAACAGGGCAATACATATTGCATCTTCGGGCGCCAGTTCGCGCCAGGTTTGGCGAAAATCAAACCCCTGCGGCGACTCCACCCTGTTGCCTCCGATGATGGCGCGGCCCCAGTCCAGGTGTCAGGCCGCGCCGAAACCGCATTCAGAGACTCCGAATGCGTTCAATGATGCCTTCGGGCACGTCTAGATTGGTTTCCATTTCCTTGATGACGTTCTGGGTCGCTTGCTGGAACGCCGCAACGTCCGGCTCGACGAACTTGATAAGTCCTTCCTGAGTCATTTGTTCGCGGAGATTGTCTTCCTGTCCCACCACGAGTTCCGTTGACCTCGTGCCGAAAATGTCGGCCGCCTGCTGCATGCACGCCCGCTCACTCTCGGACAACGCGCTCCAGACGTGGTCGCCGACGATCCAGAACACGTACTCGATGAGGTGTCCGGTCAGGTTCACGTATTCCTGAACCTCGTAGAATTTCTTTGCGTAGGTAACGGGCAGCGGGTTGACGGAAGCACTGGCCACGCCTTGCTGCAGCGCCACATAGACCTCGGCAAAGGCGATTGGTGTCGGATTAGCACCCACTGCGCGCGGAAATGCCATCCAGATTGGTGCATCGGGAACGCGGACCTTCACGCCGGCAAGATCTGCCGGCGTCCGGACCGGTTCGTTCGACGATACGTTGAATGCACCGAAGTAGCCTGCAGAGAGAATATGTGCGCCCGTTGCATCACTCCAGCCCTGCCACAACTCCTGAAACACGTCGCTCGTGCGGTAGCGAAGCGCGTGGTCACGGTCGTTGAAAATGTAGGGCGCGGCGCTGATGGCCAGTGGGCTGTAGGCGCTTGACCCGAAAATCGCCCCAGTGAACATGATGTCCACACCACCAAAGCGAATTTGCTCGTTGAGTGCAGTTTCCTTGCCGAGTTGCGAAGAAGGAAATACATCGATCGTAACCGATCCGCTCGTGCACTCGTTCATCAGTTTGGCAGCTTCGGTTGCCCCTACGTGCATCGGATGTCCGGTTTCGTAAACATGGCCGAGCTTGAGAACATTCTGTGCAGCGACACCGCTTGCGGTGCCAGTCGCGATGGCGACAACAAGGACTGCACGCGCCAAGTATTGGTTAGAGAATAGGCCCATGATACTTCCTCCAATTCGAAATTTCACGAATTTTCCCAACTGGGAGCCTAGTCCTGTAACCCAATGTAGTCAATATTTCGCGCTGGAAACCATTGGTTTTCAGGTCGTTTTCCTGTCATACCAATCAAAAATATTATCACTCACGAACGACATGTGAACATCCATTTGTGATCAAAGTCACAATGCGGCGGGCGACCGGCGCAGCCGCCCTGTAAACCGTGTATAGCTAAACCCGGAAACGAGAACAGCATACCGGCAAAATTTGTGGTTTTGCGCACCGACCGCATCCCACCTCGGACCCAAAGACGACTCCCCGAGAATCCGCCGGGAAAGATATTCCCGGGGACTGGTAGACGCCTGCTGATTCTCCAAACGGAAACTATTTCGCAACAGTCCGGAAAATCCTGCGCGGTATGCGCAGTACGTGAGAAATAACCTGGAAGTTTCTCGTCACATTTCCCCAACTAACAACACGAATGCCATGTCGCCCCTGCCATGGGCTGACACGAAATCGAAACCGGGCGACGTATTCCATCATCACCTGCCATGGTTTGATGTGGGATTTGCGCCTGTTATTAGGTAACGGGTTGACAGGTGAATGACGCGTCGGCCGGCAACCAACGGGAGAAATTTGTCATGCGGGACTTTCAGTTACCTGGCCGGTCACCCGTTCTCGCGATGAACGGCATGTGCGCAACGTCGCACCCGCTGGCGGCAAGGACCGCGGTGAAGGTTCTCGAGGACGGTGGAAACGCCGTTGACGCGGCCATAGCCGCCGCGATCCTGCTTGGAATCTGCGAACCACCGATGACAGGTCTCGGGGGTGACTGTTTCGTCCTGGTCAAGCCCGCGGGATCCGAAGACATCGTGGGGCTAAATGGTTCGGGCAGGGCTCCCGCAGGCCTGGATGCCGCGCAACTTCGTTCGCGGGGCTTCCGAATGATGCCGGATTCCGGGATCGATACGGTCACGGTGCCCGGCGCGGTTGACGCCTTTTGCCGGTTGTCGGCCGATTATGGTCGACTGGGTCTCGAGGCATCGCTGGCGCCTGCGATTCACCATGCGGAGCAAGGTGTGCCGGTAGCGCCGAGGACGGCATTCGACTGGCGGCGTGCGGAAGTTCGCCTGGCGGGGGTCGCCCGCGAATACTTCATGAATGACGGCAAGGCGTTCGGGGTGGGCGAAGTGTTCCGTGCACCGGGGCAGGCGGAAGTTCTCAGGCGCATAGCGCGACACGGCCGTGACGCGTTCTACCAGGGTGAAGTTGCCGAAGATATGGTGACATCGCTCAGGAATGCCGGAGGCGTTCATACCCTCGAAGACTTCGCGGCGACATCTTGTGAATACACGGAGCCGATCATGGGGCGATACCGGGAGGTCGAACTGGTCGAGCATCCGCCGAACGGCCAGGGGGCGACAGCGATCCTCATGGCGAAGATCCTGTCCGAATTCGACATCGGGTCGATGGATCCATTCGGAAGCGGCAGGACTCACTTCGAGGCGGAAGCCGCAAAGCTCGCCTATGACGCGCGTGATCGTTTCATCGGTGACATGGCCCGCGTAACGCGCCTCGATCACATGCTCTCGGATTCCACGGCCCGGTCCCTGGCAGCCCTGATCGACCGAGATCGCGCCATGCCATCCGCCCGGATCCTGTCCGAAAACATTCATCGTGAAACCGTTTACCTTTGCGTTGTCGACCGTGACTTGATGGCCGTTTCGATGATCTATTCAATTTATCACGGTTTCGGCTCGGGACTCGCCTCCGAAATGTTCGGCATCAATTTCCAGAGTCGGGGTGCCGGGTTCAGCCTGGAGGAGAACCATCCGAACGAAGCGACCGGCGGAAGGCGTCCACTCCACACGATCATCCCTGCCATGCTCAGGCGAAACGGCCGGACCATCATGCCATTTGGCGTCATGGGTGCCGCCTACCAGCCCACTGGCCACGTGCGGGTCATCGCGAACATGACGGACTTTGGAATGTCGCCCCAGGCAGCGCTCGATGGTCCGCGGAGTTTTCATGATTCCGGCACGTTGCAGGTCGAACGGGGATATCCCGAGACTGTTCGGGAAGCCTTGCGTGGATACGGACACGACGTGGCGATCCCGGAAGTTCCCCTGGGGGGAGGCCAGGCCATCCTGATCGACCACGAACTGGGCATTCTGCACGGGGCGTCCGACCCTCGGAAGGACGGGGCGGCAATCGGATATTGATCCGGCAACGCCCGTGAACGGACATTCGGTTGCGGTCTTTGACCATTCGATCTGGCAATCCGTCTCGGACACGGAGGACGGCCGCCATCGAGACCCGGGGCCACGTTGACAAGGAGGTCCTCATGACCGGGGGCGAGCGAACATCCCTCGACCGCCTGGATGCCGTCACGCCGCTGGCAGACCTTGGCATGGTCGCGGGGAGCCGTGCCGGAGGCGCCGGGTCGGGCGTTCTGGACGGGAACGAGGAAAGCCCGAACGATCCCGGACGTGTTGGGCTTGTCCTGCTGCGGTCTCCCGAAGTCGCAAAAGGACCGGCGGGCACGATGGTAACCGGGAATTCCTTATTGTGACGCATGCCTCGGACTGACAACAAATCGCTCGTTCTTGGACAGACGGTTCAACTGGTTGCCGACCCGTTTCGATCACCTCCTGAAGGCGCCATCCTTCATCGGCCAGGAGGCGGGGTGCTGTTGCAGGACGGAATCATCCGGCAGGTTGGCGAAGCCGAGCGGTTGTTGGCGGACAACGTCGGGGTCGCGGTCACGGACTACGGCGATGCGTTGATTCTTCCCGGATTCGTCGATTGTCACGCCCATTTCCCCCAGACGGGAATCATCGCGTCCTGGGGAAGGCGTCTCATCGACTGGTTGCACACGTACACGTTCCCGGAAGAAGCGCGATTCGGCGATCCCGGCTATGCCAGGGAAATCGCCGAGCTCTATCTCGACCTCTGCATCGCCAACGGCACGACCACCGTGTCGGCTTTCTGCACGAGTCATCCGGAGAGCGTTGATGCGTTTTTTGCCGCCGCTGCTGCCCGCAACATGTGCGTTGCGGGAGGCAAGGTCCTCATGGACAGGAATGCACCCGACGCACTCCTGGACAGCCCCGAGGGCGGATACGAACAGTCAAGGGCGCTGATCGAACGCTGGCACGGGAAGGGGCGGTCGCGCTACGCGGTGACACCGAGGTTCGCCCTGACGTCTTCACCGGAACAGCTCGCCGCCGCTGGCACGCTCTGGCGCGAGCATCCGGATACGCTTCTCCAGACCCATCTCTCCGAACAGCCGGAGGAGATCAGGCGCGTCCGGTCGATGTATCCGGACTCGGACGATTATCTCGGGGTCTACGAAAAATACGGGCTGGTTGGCCGCGGTGCGATCATGGGGCATGCCATTCACCTCGAAGAGCGGGAACGGGCCAGCCTCGCCGATACCGGAACGGGAGTTGCGCATTGTCCGACATCGAACACGTTCATCGGCTCGGGATTGTGCGACGTTGCTTCGCTCGTCCGTTCTGGTGTTCGGGTCGGGCTCGGAACCGATGTCGGCGGCGGATCGAGTTTTTCGATGCTCGCGACGATGCGGGCCGCCTATGAAATCGGCCAGCTCCGGGGCGACGTCTTCCATCCTGCCCAGTTGCTGTGGCTCGCAACCGAAGGCTCTGCATCCGTCATGCGCCTCGAAGGCAGGATCGGACGGCTGGAGCAGGGTGCCGAGGGCGACATCTGTGTTCTCGATCCCGAAGCGACACCGCTGCTCGCAGCAAGGTGCAGTCGTGCGGAGTCGATCAGTGAAATCCTGTTTTCGCTCATCATGCTTGGAGATGACCGCTCTGTCCGGCAGATCCTGATTTCCGGCAGACCGGTCAAACCGGGCACCTGAAAATGGTCATCGATCGAAACGCTTTGCCCTGAATGCCTTTTTCAGGCAGTGCATTCCCGCGTCGAAACAGTAAGCCAGATCGTTTCACGATTTCGGTTCTGCGGCAAATGCCCGCCAATCAAGCCATCCTGGTTTGCCGAATTGCAGATTCCACGCTCGGTTTTCGAGTCCGACCACCACGATTGTTCGCTGCCCTTGATGCCCGGAGAACTGGCGCACGGCCGCGATATGTACTTGTTTTCGATTGTTTCGGCTACGGAGTTGGTGGCATGGGCCGGGGCTGCCTTTTCGAGATCCTGAATTCGCACACGGTGAACGGCTCATCCGCTCCTTTACCCCGCTGCGTGCGCCAACGTGCGATCGCCCGGTTCACCGTGCGCAGGTCATCGCCGCGCAGCCCTTCCTCGGGCAACACAACGCGTCTGCCCGTCTTCGTCTCGATCACGACGTCGTACCAGCAGCGCAAACGCATGCGCAGTGGCGGTGCGTGGTCAGGTCCATCGAACCCGCGCGCGCTGATCCAGTTTACATAACGGAAGCGGTATTCCGGCTCGACGCTCTGCCAGATTTTGACAGCGTCCTCAGACAACACGCGCCAGTTTTCCGCACGGACCCTTGCCACCTGGCGGCGCGCATCCACCAAAGCGATCCGCCGCTCGACCCAGGTCGCTTCGCCGACCCAGGCGGTCAAGGTTGGCCAGCGTCCGGTTCCGATTGCGCCCGGCACGCGCGGGTAGGCGTAGTCGTGTTCACCGCGCACCCAAATGCCATTTTCCCCGTAGCCGTCGGGCACCGGATACGCATTTCCGTCTTTGCCCGGCTCGATCCGGGCGATGAAGATTTCCCCGATGGAATAGTACTTGGAATTCCAGATGATGGCACGGTCGTCGTCGAGCACTTCGTCCAGTTCCGCCATTCCCCCGATGAACCGGTATGCGTCCCCGCGAGACCTTAGCGCGCGGAGCACGAGCACCGGACCCGGGTCGCCAGGCAGGGCATCCTCGACAGGAATATCTTCCTTTTCGCGGCGCCTGGTCCACTGATAGCGCTCCTGTTCGAGCACATGTATCGCCTGGAGTATGCGAGGCCCGCCTTTCCAGACACTCCGGCCGCGGACGGTCCTTCGGACCACCGCCTCGTCCATCCGGATTCCCCCGGCGGACAGCGTTCTCCGCGTTCCTGACAGCGAGGCCCCGATTCCTTTCACGCTCCGGGTCTGGAGGAGCGCCGCCACTTCCGAGCTCGAAAGTTCGGTTCCGTCTTCCACGAGCCGGGCGAATACCGAGAGCCCTGCCCAATACCCCGTAAGATCCAGGTCATCCATTCCGAACCACTCTCTTTCAATGACACTTCGAGCGCTTTGCCCTCCAAATCCAGTATCCCGACAAGGCGAAGGCGTCCAAGGTTCGGTCGGGACCGCGACCGGGGGGAAGTCAACGGCCGTTTAAGGCTGTTTTCGCCGACAATGAAGTTCAAACTGATGGAGACCCGCCGGACGCTCGCGTTTCCTCGATCCGTATTGGCGTTCACGGAAACGGGCGTGGTTTACCCGGACCGGTCCGTGAAATCTCCCGTATGCAGGATCGGCCGCAAGTCCACCCGATGTCGAAATCCGGCAGCAAAAGGAGAGAAGCCGGGCCGGGCGGTCAGGAAATTGCCGGGATTCACTTTGCCTGAAGGCCTCGGTACAAATCGTCCTTGAAACCGAAACCGGAGTTCACGTACGAGTGTTTCTGAAAAAGGAGCGACGCTCCGAAACCCGTTTGCCTTGCAGCTTCCGTTTGTCGCGTGGTTTCTTGAATCCCTGGTCCTGACGGAAGAAAACGCGCCGACTCGCGTGCTGGAGGCCATCGTGAGGCACGATTGAAAACCCGAAAATGAACATTCGAAACATGGAATCAAGAAAAACAGACGCACAAAGAAAACTGAAGGCCCCGAAATTCCTGGGTTGGAAGACAAGCGATGAAGAGGAGATCGAACGAAGGCGGTGGAGAGGGATCACGGATGTCAGCGAGTTCAGTAACCTCGAACCCGAGTTCGGGCATTTCGGAACATTCAAGATCGCCTCATCCTCCGGATCATCCTATTTTGTCGAAATTCGGGATCCGAAAGAACTGCGGAACAGTTGTACGTGCAAGGATTTCAACGTGTCCGGCCTTGGGACCTGCAAGCACGTGGAACGTGTCCTGCACGGGTTGAGAGAGGCCAACGGGCGAGCGTTTGACGAGGCCGCGAAGTCTGGCTCGCCACGAATTGAAGTCTACCTTGCCGACGACCGCGACGGATTGCCCACAATGGAGGCACCGGGCGCAGGCATTCCCGATGACCTTGCCGCGGAGGTCGCGCGTTTGGTTGCTTCCCTCCGGGAACAGCCGGCTGCCGACGTCCATCGCAGGCTGCATGAACTGAAATCCGCGCACCCGAACAGCATCAGGATTTCACGCCTGCTGGAAGGCTGGGTGAGTCAGCAACAGAGAAACCAACAGAGGTTGAAACGGAGCAGGAAGGCCCGGGAGGACATTGCATCAGGCCTCCTTGATACCGATGTCGTCAAGTTTTCCCTGTTTCCCTATCAGGTCGAGGGCATGCTGCACCTGGCCCTTGGTGAACGCGCTTTGCTCGCGGATGACATGGGACTCGGCAAGACAGTACAGGCCCTCGCCGCGACCGAGATGTTGTCGCAACTGGAAAACGTAAACCGGGTGCTCATCGTATGCCCGGCGTCGCTGAAAGCGGAATGGGAGGAGCAGATCGGGATTGCGACCGACAGGCGTTGTCGCATCGTCTTCGGGCCCATGCATCGTCGAATCCAGCAATACAAGAACCCGGAGTTCTATTCGATCACGAATTACGAACAGATCCGATCCGATGTCGAGCACATCGGGCATTACCTGAAACCGGATCTCGTCATCCTCGACGAAGCGCAAAGGATCAAGAACTGGCGAACGCAAACCGCAGAAGCGGTGAAGAAACTCGAAAGCCCGTATGCATTCGTTCTGACCGGCACACCCCTCGAAAACCGGATCGACGAGGTCTATTCGATCGTCCAGTACCTTGATCCGGAACTCCTCGGACCTCTTTTCAGGTTCAATCGCCGCTATTTCGTCCTCGACGACCGCGGTCGGCCCGATTCGCTCCAAAACCTCGACGAATTGCACGAGCGTCTGAGTCACGTGATGCTGCGGCGTCGCAAGGCGGACATTGAAGACGATCTTCCCGAGAGGACCGTCAACAACTTCTTTTTGCCCATGACCGACGTTCAAAAAGAGCGTTACGCAGAATACGAGTATATTGTCGGTTGCCTTGCAAGTGTTGCGCGGCGACGGCATCTGACCGAGCCCGAATTCAAGAAGATGCAAATGGCGCTCGCATGCATGAGGATGCTGTGCGATACCGCCTACATTCTCGACGAAACGGAACGGGCCAGCCCGAAACTCGAGGAACTGGAGCGGATACTTGAAGATCTGCTCGCTGAAACCGACACGAAAGTCATCATATTTTCTGAATGGGTGCGGATGCTGAGCCTCGCGCGCGAACGGCTCGAGGAGGCAGGCATCGAATACGCTTGGCACGTCGGGTCGGTTCCCCAGGACAAGCGTCGCCGCGAGATCATTCGATTCAGGGAAGATCCTGACTGCCGGGTGTTTCTTTCCTCCGAGAGCGGCGGTGTCGGCCTGAACCTGCAGGTCGCAAACGCCGTCATCAACCTGGATCTTCCCTGGAATCCGGCAAAACTCGAACAGCGCATTGCACGAGCCTGGAGGAAGCACCAGAAGAGAGTCGTCAGCGTCATCAACCTCGTGGCGGAAGACACCATCGAGCACCGGATGCTGTACCTGCTCGACGCGAAACAGGGACTTTCGGACGCGGTGCTGGATAGTCCGACCGAGGACGGCACGATGGATCTGCCGTCCGGACGCCAGGCGTTCCTGGAAAGACTGGAGCATGTTCTCGGGGCAAAGGCGCCCGCGACGCAGCCGGCGGAGCCGGACCCTGTCGAGGTTTCGCTGTCTGCCCTGAAGGAGGCGTTCGGTGACAGGCTGTATGCGGTGGAACTCCGCAAGGACAAGTCCGATCAACGATCCCTTCTCGTGGTACTCCGCGATGAGGTCGACGAGGCCGCCGATGATGTTTCCTGTCCCCTGCCGGTAAAACGGATCAACCGCGAGAGTTACGAGACCATGCTTTCCATGGAAGAGAACGGGCTCCTTGACTTTACCGGGAATCGCATCAACATGCTTTTCCTCGAGTCAGCAGAAGAAAGGGAAGAGAAGGAGACCAGTCGATTGCGGGCAATGGCCGCACCGCTGTTGGGTGATGCGGAGCGGCGTCGCGACATGGCCTCCTTGTTGGCGAGCGGTGGATTCGAACAGGAAGCCGCGAAGCTCGCGGTGTCGATTACGGTACTGTCCATACGGGCAGTGGCGCTCATCGCCGGCATCGACACGGACGGGGAGGACGAAGTCCCGCCACACGAGCTTTGCGACCGCTTGATCGAGGCAGGCGAAATTCCGGCAGACCTTGCAGTTTCCGCGTACGGCCTCTGTGTCTCGGAAACGGAGGAGACGGCCGCGTTGGTCGTCGGCGAAGGAGAAACCGGTGGCTTCCAGCAGCATGCCGGCGCGATGCTCGAATCTGCGGAACGCATCCTGTCATACGCCGCGTCACGAATCGGTTCCTGATCACTGGGCGCAGCCCCCGTGACGGCGCGAATACTACGCCCCCGTCTCGACGACGACTTTGCCGTGCGTCTCGCGCGGGGCCGAGACATAGTCCCAGGCCTCGCGGTACCCTTCCATCGGATAGACCCGGTCAATCCGGGGGGCGACGAGCCCACGCCTGAGCGCATCGTAGACAAATGCCTTTCCCCGCGCCCGGGACTCGGGATTCTCGACGTAATTGAAGAGCGAATAGGGGTGAAAGACCGCATTGGCCTGAAACATGTCGACAATCGGCAGGGTCGGGAATTCGGTATCGAGCGTGCCGTAGAAGAAGATCCGCGCGTTTTTGGCGAGCACTGGCGCGTATTGCCCGATCATGCCGGCACCGACCGGATCGAAAGCCGCGTCGATTCCGCGTCCTTCGGTCACGGATCTCAGGAACTCTGCCAGATCCCCAGAACCCTGAACAAAGACGTGGTCGGCCCCGACCGACTCCAGGAAGCGCCTGTTATGGTCGAATCGGGAGGTGGTGATCATCCTGGCGCCGAAATGACGGCCGATCTCCAGTGCCGCGGTCCCGGCCGTCCCCGTCCCGGCCGTTGCCAGGACGGTCGTGCCCGGCAAGACCCGCATGATTTCAACCAGGGGAAAGTACGCAGTCATGTACATCATCCAGACCGATGCGCTTTCCACTGCCGAGAGCCCCGCGGGCGCCGGCGTCACGTAGCGGTGGTCGATGACCAGTTGCTCGGTGCTGGCCCCGCGCCGGTCGTAAAAATGCGGCAAGGTGCACATGCGTGTCCCGAGCTCGATTCCCACCACGTCCGGGCCGATCGCGTCCACGACGCCGGCCGCCTCCATCCCGATGCAGGCCGGGAACGCTGAAAAGCTGAACGAATACCGGTCATGCATGAGATTCATGTCACCCCAGTTCAGGGCAAATGCCTCGATCCGGAGTCGGATTTCGCCCGGTCCCGGCGTTTCGTCCGGAACCTCTTCCAGCGACAATCCCTGGTAGCCCTGGTAGCCTTGTATCACCCAGGCGCGCGGCATCTACCGGTCTCCCTCTCGTCTTTCAATGGACCTGTGGATCAGTCCCCGTCGCATCGCGCCGGTATCGGCGATCCTCGTTTTGTCAATCGGGCAGGCGCTGCCCGGGTGTTCAAGATCTGGAAGCCCCATACCCGGCCTCAATCCGGAGTCGAGACCCAGAGCACGCGCGCGTTGACCTCGGATATTGATATGCAGGCATGACGCATCGTACTGTCGAAATAGGCACAATCGCCAACCTGGAGCTGCACGGGGGCGTAGCCTTCGGTGTGCAGCTCGATTTCGCCGCTCAGGACGTAGAGGACCTCCTCGCCGGGATGTGCAATCACGGGTCCGAAGGTTTCGATCGAGCCCGCCTTGATCTCGGCGACCAGGGGGATCATCCGCTTGTTGACCAGCTCGTCGGCCAGCGTTTCGTAGACATAGGGCCCGGTCTCATGGCGTTGGCCCTGGCCGCGGCGCGTGACGGCGCGGCGCATTCGCTTGACCGACGGCCCGCTGGCAGCCAGCAGCCGCGACATGTCGACCCCGAGACCCTGGACGATGCGAAGCAGCGTCTGGAACGTCGGCGAGAGCTGCCCGCTCTCGATTTTCGAAAGCGCCGAATGCGAGAGCCCGCCTCTCTCGGCGAGCTCGGTCTGGGTCATGCCCAACTCGATACGGAATTGCCTGATCCTGGCGCCAAGCATCGCCGCTGTCACCGGCTCTGCCATCTCCGCGCTCGCGCGGTTTTTGCGGATGAAGGGCAGCGAGTCGCGAATATCAGTCGTTTTGGAACAAACTTGCATGATCGGAAATTATTTGACAGGCTGAACAGAAGCAATAGGGCCGTGCGGGCTTTCCACCTTGCGGGGACAAAGTGACCATGCGTGTAGCGACGGATGTCGGCGGCACATTCACCGATATAGTCGTGTTCGACGATGCAGTTCCGGAATCACATGGCACGATTCGTGTCGCCAAGGTCGATTCGACACCGCCAGATTTCGAGGCCGGCGTGCTGCGTGCAATCCGGAAGACGGGGGTCGAAGCTTCGGGCTTCGATCAGTTCGTTCACGGGTCCACGGTCGTGATCAACGCGTTGCTCTCGCGGCGGGGCGCCAGGACCGGATTGATCACGACGGCGGGATTCCGCGACGTGCTGGAGGTCGCGCGTGCCAACAGGCCGGATCTGTTCAACTTCAACTTTCGCAAACCGCCGCCCTTCGTGCCGCGCCATCTGCGTTGCGAAATCGCGGAGCGGGTCGATTACAAGGGATCAGTGATCACACCGCTGGCGCTCGAGGAGGTTGCGCCGCTCGCAGCGTATTTCCAGGAGCAGAAGGTCGGTGCCGTTGCGGTCTGTTTTCTCCATGCCTACGCGAACCCCGATCACGAGCGGCAGGTTGCCACGCGGCTGCGCGAACTCTGTCCCGGGATTTCGGTGCTCGCGTCGCACGAAATCACGCGCGAGTGGCGGGAATACGAGCGGACGAGCACGACGGTGCTGTCAGCGTATGTTCACCCGCTCGCGCATCGGTATCTCGGCTCCCTGGCAGACAAGCTGCAGACGGCCGGACTGCCCGGAAGTCCCCACATCATGCAGTCGAACGGCGGAATCACGACGATCGAGTCGGCGGCGGCGAACCCTATCTGCATGATCGAATCCGGGCCGGCCAGCGGCATGCTCGGCGCACTGGCGCTCGGAAAGATGCTCGGCGAGCGCAATCTCATCGGCCTCGATGTCGGCGGCACCACGGCAAAGTGCTCGCTGGTCAAGGACGCGACGCCGCATGTGATGAACGAGTACTACATCGAGCGCACCCGCACCTATCCCGGCTATCCGATCCGGACCCCGGTCATCGATATCGTCGAGATCGGCAGCGGCGGCGGCAGCATCGCCAAATTCGACGCTGGTGGCAAACTGCATGTCGGGCCGCAAAGCGCCGGGGCCACGCCCGGTCCGGTGGCCTACGGGCGGGGCGGGGTCGAGCCGACCACGACAGACGCCCATCTTCTGATCGGCCGTATCAACCGGAGGAACTTCCTGGGCGGCGAGGTGACGCCCGACATGGACGCGGTCAGAACAGCGTTCTCCAAGCTTGGGGCAGCGCTGGGCGTCGATGCGATCGAGGCGGCCAGGGGCGTCGTGCGTATTGCCAATGCCGACCTGGTCAGCGCACTGAAGCTGGTGTCGATCAACCGCGGCTACGATCCTCGCGATTTCAAGCTCGTCGCTTTCGGCGGCGGCGGCCCCATGCACGCGGTTGCGCTCGCCAGCGAATTGCTGATCCCCGAGATCATCGTGCCGATCAACGCAGCGGTTTTTTCGGCATGGGGCATGCTGATGTCGGATCTGCGCCGCGATTATGTGCGTACCAGGGTCGTGCGTCTGGATGCGGCAGATCCCGGGGAACTGGACGCCGTCTTTGGCGAGATGTCGGACACGGCCCTGGCCGAGTTGCAGGCTGAAGGCGTGTCGCGGGATCGCATGGTTTTCGAGCGCTGGGCAGATTTTCGCTACAAGGGGCAGGAACACACCGTCAAGGTGGCGCTCCCGGTCGAGCCGGTCACCAAGGCGGCGGCGGCCGAATGGGTGGAAAGGTTCCATGCCGAACACGCGCGCGAATACGCGTTCCGGCTCGACGCGCCGGTCGAGATCGTCAACTTTCACCTGGTCGGCAAGGGGCTTGTTCATGTGCCCGGGTTGCCGCGACTGGCAGAGGCGCCGGCTGGAGAAGAGCCGCCGGAAGCCGGCCGGCGCGATGTCGATTTCGACCAGTTCGGCATCCATCCGACCAGGATCTACATCCGCGACCGTCTTGCCTCAGGACATGTACTCGCGGGGCCGGTGGTGGTGGAGGAACCGGCAACGACGGTCGTCATCCCGCCGGGATGGCAATCTCGCGTCGATTCACTCGGCAATCTTCGCGTGACGCGGGTCAATCAGGGGCAGGGGGAGTTGAACGCCACATGACCAGACTGTTGTATCTTCATGTTGTCGGGAGCGATCCGGCAGACGGATCGGACCGTTATGCCATGCGCATGCAGGAGCATTTGTCCGCGGCGGTTTCGGATCGAACGACCGTCGACCTCGTCGCCTTGTCCGCCAAACGGCCCAGGCATATCGATTTCCACTCCTACGAGGGCCTCATCGTTCCGGACCTGATCCACCATGTCCACGCGAGTGCCGCTGATTATGACGCCTTTGTCATCGGCTGCTTCTACGACATCGGCTTGCGCGAGGCGCGCGAGGTGTCCGGCCGAGCTGTCGTGACGGCGCCCTGCCAGGCCGCGACCGACATGGCGATGCATCTGGGCAACCGCTTCTCGATCCTCGTTGGTACGCCGAAGAACATACCGAAGATGAGCGAAAACGTTCGGATCTACGGGCGGGATCACGCCATGGCTTCGATGCGTGCCGTGGGCCTCAGCGTCTGGGAACAGCAAACCGCGCCGGACGTCTTCGAACGCATGGCGGAGGCAGGCCGTGTCTGTGTCGAGGAAGACGGCGCCGAGGTCTTGATCCTCGGTTGCACGGCGGGTTTCGGCCTCCACGAGAAACTGCGCGAGGCGTTGAATGTTCCGGTCCTCGACGCTATGCTCGCGCCGACAATGTATGCGGAATTTCTTTCCGAGACGGCGCAACGACTTGGTTGGCGCCCAAGCCGGGTGGGCGGTAGCGCCCCGCCTCCTGATGCGGAAATCAAGCAATGGAACCTGTTTGCAGGCGCGCCGGCAGAAGGGGTCAGGGTGCCTGACTCCGGAACCGGCGCGGGCAAGACGGCCCACGCGCCCTGAAGACGTGCCGGGTTGCGGCGATGTATTGTGACAACACATCGCAATTCCAAGAACACAAGGAGACTGTCATGACAAAACCACACGGATTACTGGTTGCGGCGGCGTCCGCGCTGCTGCTTTCAGCATTCACGATGACCGCGCCGCTTTCGGCGCAGACGGTATTGCGGCTCGACGAGCATGCGATCGGAGAGATCGATCCGGCGAAGGCGACCGACTACGCCGACTCGATGATCTTCTACAATATCTACGACACGCTGGTGATTCCCGCCGCGGGCGGTACGGATATCCTGCCGCATCTGGCCGAATCCTGGACCATCGATGGCCAGACCTACACCTTCACGTTGCGCGACGACGTCAAGTTCCACAGCGGCAACGTGATGGATTCCGATGATGTCGCGTTTTCGATCGAACGCAAGATGGCGCTTGGACAAGGCTTCTCAAGCCTGTTCGCCGGCGTGATCGACAGCGTGGAGACGCCGGATGCGCGAACCGTGTCGATCACCCTGACGGAGCCCTTTGCGCCGTTCCTGGGTTCGCTCGTCCGACTCGCGATCGTCGACAAGGATGCCGTTCTCGAAAACCTGGCCGAAGGCGATTACGGCGATCTGGGCGACTACGGTCAGGCCTATCTTACGTCGAACACGGCCGGGACCGGCGCCTACACCATCTCGTCCCACAATCCGCAGGAACTGACGGTGATGGAGAAGAACCCCGATTATTTCCTCGGAGTGCCAGCCGAAGCGCCCGATACGGCCGAACTGCAATACGCGATCGAACCGGCGACCTTGCGTGCGCTGATCACCCGGGGTGAACTGGATATCGGCGATCAGTGGATGGCGCCCGAGATCAAGGCCGCCGTCTCGGCCGAAGAAGGGGTGTCCCTTGGTCAAGTGGCCGGAATCTCGTCGTTCTATCTGAAACTGAACAACCAGCGTCCGCCTCTCGACGACGTGCACTGCCGACGTGCGTTCGCTCACGCATACGACTATGACGCCATCCTGGAACAGACGCAGGTCACCGACGAGATCGCGTTTGGTCGCCGGGCATATGGTCCGCTGCCGTTGGGCGTGCTGGGCTCCGACGAGAACATCCCGACGGGCAGGTTCGACCTCGACGCCGCGCGGGCGGAACTCGAACAGTGCCAATACGATCCGGGCGATCATGAAATCCAGCTCAACTGGGTCGCGGGAAACCCGATCCAGGAACGCATCCAGCTGATGATGCAGCTCAATCTCGGTGAGCTTGGCTTCGAAACGACGATCACGACGACGCCCTGGGCGATGTTCACGGAGCTTGCCGCGACGGCCGAGCGGACCCCGCATGTCAGCCCGGTGAACTTCATCCTGACGACGCCTGATCCGGACTCGATGCTCTACACAATGTATCACAGCAATGCGGTCGGAACCTGGGCCTCGGTGGACTGGGTCATGAATGAAGAGGTCGACAGCATGATCGAGGCCGGGCGCACGGAAACGGACCCGGAAACACGCGCGGCAATCTACCGCGAACTCGGCAACAGGCTCGTCGAAGACCAGGTGTCGATCTTCGCCTACGAACTGGTCGGTGTCTTCCCGATCCGCGACGTGGTGCACGTACCGGCCCTGCAGGAAGAGGGGAAGACCTATTCGGTTCAGGGGATGAACTTCATGTTACGTGAAATGACCATGAACTGATTCACTCCGGTTCATTCCGGGAGGGGCGGCAATTCGAGATGCCGCCCCTGATCTACAGCCGTATCCCTGCTATCTGCGAGAACGAACCCGCGTGAATCTCTGGCGCTACTTCCTGGGCCGTCTCCTCGGATCGTTGCTCGTCCTGATCGGAGTCTCGATCCTGGTCTTCGGTATCGCGCGCCTGATCCCGGGCGACCCTGCCCGGATTGCGTTGGGACCGATGGCCTCTGCCGAGCAGGTCGAGTTGATGCGCGAGCGCTTGCGGCTGAACGAGCCGGTCGTCGTGCAGTATGGCGAGTTCGTGAAGGACCTGCTCCGAGGAGACCTCGGAATCTCGCTCTACACCAAGCGCCCGGTGACCAGCGACATCCTGTCAACGCTGCCTGCAACCTTCGAGCTTGTCCTCGCCTCTGCGCTGATCATGACGCTCATCGGTGTGCCGCTCGGCATTGTCGCGGCGCGCTATCGGAATTCGGGCGTCGACCGCGCCGCCAATCTCGCGGCGCTCCTGGGTGTCGTCACACCGTCCTTCGTGTGGGCCATTTTCCTGATGCTTGTCTTTGCCTTCGCACTCGACATATTTCCCATTGCCGGGCGGGTGTCGCGCAGTGCGGAACTGCCGCCGATGGTCACCGGACTCCTGATTGTCGATTCTGCGATCACCGGCATGTGGTCGACGTTCTTCGACGCGGTGCGTCACATTGTCCTGCCCGCCATCGCGCTGGCGATGGGCGGGCTCGGCACCGCAGCGCGCCTGACCCGCGCGAACATGTCCGAGGTCTATGACCGCCAGTATATCCAGCTGGCGCGGGCATTTTCGTACACGGAACGGGAGATCTCCTTCAAATACGCATTGCGTCCGGCCATGGTGCCGACCCTGACAATCCTCGGACTGGATTTCGCGATCATGCTTGGAAACGCCTTTCTCGTGGAGATGGTGTTCGCCTGGCCGGGAATGGCGCGCTATGGCGTCGAGGTCATCATCCGCAAGGACCTGAACGGGATTGTCGGCACGGTCCTCGTGATCTCCGCCTTCTTTCTCATCATCAACATGATCATCGACATCGTCGTCGCCTATATGAATCCGAGGATCCGGTACCAGGATCAATGATGTTGGGTATCTTCAACTCGCGCACGTGGTATCGCTACAGATCCGAACCGCTCGCGGTGTTCGGTCTCGGGTTGCTGACCGCGATCGTGTTCCTTGCGGTACTGGCGCCGGTGGTGACGCCATATCCGGAGCACGCCGGTCGGTTCGTGGATTTCGGCAATACCAGCCGACCACCAAGTGCGCAGCACTGGTTCGGGACCGACCTGGTCGGGCGTGACGTGCTCACCCGGGTGATCTTCGGCTACCGCATTTCTCTGGTGATCGGATTCGTCGTGCTCGGACTCGCCGCGCCGCTGGGCGTCACGCTCGGGCTTGTCGCCGGCTACATGAGCGGCCGGACCGGCACGGTCATCATGCGTATCACCGATGTCTTCCTCGCGATCCCGGCGCTAGTCCTGGCGATGGCCGTGCTCGGGGTGCTTGAGCGCACCCTGCTCAACGGCCTGCTCGCGCTCGCGGTCCTCTGGTGGCCCTGGTATACGCGGATGGTTTACAATCAGACCCGAACCTTGCGACACGAGGAGTTCGTCGTTGCGGCGCAGGTCGTCGGTGCCTCGCATCTTCACATCCTGTTCCGCGAGATCCTCCCGAACCTGTTGCCGTCGGTACTGACAAAGTTCACACTGGATCTCGGCTTCGTCATACTCGTGGCCTCCGCGCTCAGCTTCCTGGGGTTGGGGGTCGAGCCGCCCACCCCGGATCTGGGATCCATGGTCGCGGAAGGCGCGACCTACCAGCCGGACATGTGGTGGTTGCCGGTGTTTCCGGGACTTGCAATCCTGTTGGTCGTCCTGGCGTTCAACCTGGTTGGCGACGGATTGCGCAGCGTGTTCGGAGAAGGACGGTGAACCCGGATTCCATCCTCACGGTCGAAGACCTGCACCTTCGCATTCGCCAGTTCGAGGGCGAGGCGCACATTCTCAATGGCGTCAGCTTGCACCTGCGTGCCGGAGAGCGGGTCGCACTGGTGGGGGAATCCGGCTGCGGAAAAACCAGCACCGCCCTGATGGCGATGGGGCTGATGAACGGCGGCAACATGTCGGTCGACGGACGCGTGATGCTCGAAGGAGTCAATCTTCTCGCGCTTGGCGAACGGGGATGGCGAAACATTCGCGGGCGCCAGATCAGCATGGTGTTCCAGGATCCGGTCGCAGCATTGAACCCGGTCTTCACGGTCGGCGATCAGCTGGTCACGGCGATCCGGCGGGGCGATCCGGGAACGTCACGGGCGGAGGCGCATGAACGGGCCGCAGAAGCGCTGCGCCACGTGCATGTCGTGGATTCCGAGCGGGTGCTCGCTTCTTACCCGTTCCAGCTCAGCGGCGGCCTCAACCAGCGGATTCTCATCACGATGGCACTGGTCAATCGGCCCAGGGTCGTGGTTGCGGACGAACCGGGCTCGGCCCTCGACGTGACGGTCCAGGAACAGACATTGCGCCTGATGAAGGCGCTCACGGACGAAGTCGGCGCCGCGGTGCTGCTGATCACCCACAACCTGGGCGTTGTGCGCAAATTCGCCCAGCGGGTCTATGTCATGTATTCCGGGACGATCGTCGAAGAGGCCGAGACGGCGCAACTGTTCGAGGCGCCGAGGCACCCCTACACCAAGGCGCTTCTGGCCGCCGTGCCACGGCTGACGGGCGAGAGTCTGCCGCAGCCGATCCCCGGCGAGGTGCCCGACTACACCAACCCGCCGGTTGGATGCCGCTTTCAGCCGCGCTGCCCCCATGCGCGGGCCGCCTGCAGCAATCCGCCGTTCGCCGAGCCGGTACCCGGGCACCGGGTAAGATGTGTTCTTGGTTCCTGATGGCTGAACCTGTCGTGCCCCCCATGGAAAATCCGGTCCTGATCCGCATCGAGGATCTGCGGCGGGATTTTACCGTCGGCAGCCGTACGGTCTCGGCGCTCGCCGGCGTGAGCCTTGACATTCGCCGCGGGCAGACCGTCGCGGTGGTCGGTGAATCCGGGTCGGGCAAGACCACGCTGGGCAATCAGATCCTCGGTATCGACAAGCCGACATCGGGGCGGATCATGTTCGAAGGGCGTGAAATCACCGCGGCCCGCGACACCGACATGCGGAGGCGAATCCAGGTCGTGCAGCAGAGCCCCTACACGACGTTGAATCCCAAGCGGAGCCTGCGCCAGATCCTCGAACTGCCGATCGCGATCCACAGCGACCGTACGCGGCGTCAGCGCCGTGACCGCGTGGCCGAACTGTTGGAGGTCGTGGGCGTTCCGGCCGATTTCATGGAGCGGCATTCCTATGCGCTTTCCGGCGGCCAGCGTCAGCGCGTGGCCCTGGCGCGGGCCCTTGCATCGGAGCCCGACGTGATCGTGCTCGACGAGCCGACCTCGTCGCTCGACGTGTCGGTCCAGGCCCGCATCCTGCAACTGCTTGTCGAGCTGCAGGCGCAGTACCGGCTGACCTATCTGTTCATCACACATGATCTGAGCGTGGTGCGCAACATCGCGGACGAGGTCGTCGTGCTCTACCGCGGCTATGTGGTCGAGCGCGGCGCAACGGCGGAGCTGTTCGCGAATCCGCAGCACCGCTACAACACGATGCTCCTGTCTTCCATTCCGGTCGTATCCGAGCCGGAGGAGACGCTGAAACCGTCCTGGGACTGGGACAGCGCCGTGCTCGGCGCCGAGCCCCCGGTCGGCGAGGCCTGTCCATTTCTGCCGAGGTGCCCGCATGCCGTGGCGCTCTGCGGGGAGGGGGTGCCGCCGCTCGTCGCCGCAACGCCGACACACAGTCATGCCTGCCGCAACCCAAGGGGTTCGGGAACCGCAGACCATGATTGACGAGAACTACTTTACCTACGAGATCCTGAAGGACGCGCTGGTCGCGGTCGGGGATGAGATGTTCGCCGCCATGAAGCGGACCAGCATGAGCCCGATCGTCTACGAGATCCTGGATTTCGCGGTCGGCGTCACCGATGCGCGCGGCAACCTGGTCGCCCAGGGCAACGGCGTGGTCCTGTTCATGGCGACGCTGGATTCGGCCGTGCGCGCGGTTCTGGACAAGCACGGCCCGGACGGCATCCACGAAGGCGACATCTTCATCACCAACGATCCCTATGGAGGCGGCGGCACGCATGTCTCGGACGTGACCCTGGTTCTGCCGGTCTTCTTCGAAGGGACACTGATCGCCTTTGTCGCGAACAAGGCGCACTGGACAGAGGTTGGCGGCATGGCGCCTGGCGGCAACCTGACCGACTCGACCGAAGTTTACCAGGAAGGGCTGATGTTCCCGACGGTGAAACTTTTCGACCGGGGCACGGTCAACCAGCCGCTGGTCGACATGATCGAGGCCAATGTCCGCATTCCGGACATGACACTCGGAGACATGTGGGCCAGTGTCGCCGCGAACCGCGTCGGTGAACGCCGAATCCTCGAATTGGTGACGCGCTATGGCCGGGACACCGTGACCGGCGCGATGTCCCGGATCCTCGACTATGGCGAGCGCATGGTGCGCACCGAACTGGAGCAGATGCCGAAGGGCGATTTCTTCGCGGAGGCGATGCTCGACGGTGACGGACTTGGCAACGGCCCGTTCCATGCCCAGGTCAAGGTGACCATCTCCGGGGATCGGTTCCTGATCGATTTCACCGGCACCGCTCCGCAGGCGCCGGGCTCGATCAACACGACGCGGTCCGGCATGAACTCCTTCGCGCGTGCGGCCTATGTGGCCTGCACCGCTCCCCATGTTCCGGTCAACGGAGGCATGTTCCGCCCGCTGGAGGTGATCTGCCCCGACGGAACCCTCTTCACCGCGATTCGTCCGGCCCCGACTTCGGTCTATTGGGAATCGGGAAACTTCGTCATCGACCTGGTATGGAAGGCGATGGCGCCCCATGTGCCTGAACGCCTGCCGGCCGGCGGATACCTCACGGTCGGGTCGACCAACATTTGGGGCACCCATCCGGATACGGGCGAGTTCTATCTCCTCGTCGAACCCCTTGCCGGCGGCTGGGGCGCGGGACACGACCGCGACGGCGACAACGGTCAATTCTGCCAGGCGAACGGCGAGACGTACAACATCCCGATCGAGGTCGCCGAAACCCGGTATGGCGTGCGGGTCGAACGCTACACCTTCAACACGGAGGATGGCGGGGCAGGGCGGTTTCGCGGCGGCAAGGGACTCGTCGTCGAGTACCGCTGCCTCTCGCAGGCCTGGCTCACTTCGATCCTCGGCCGGCACGACTATCCGCCCTGGGGCATGGCCGGCGGCAGTGACGGCTCACCGAACCGGATCATGATCCTGCGCAATGACGGTACCGTCGAGGAACATGGGAAGACGGCGCGGATGCCCATCGCCGAAGGCGAGGTCATTCGCATGGTCACCGGCAATGGCGGCGGCTACGGCGATCCGCGGGCGCGGCCCCGTGGGGCCATCGCGGCCGACCTGCGCGACGAACTGGTCACGCCGGCCTATGCCGAGAGCATCTACGGGTATTCGGCCGAGGCGGAGTGAAAACGCGCCGGAGGCCAGTCCCACCGAATCCCGGAACAACGGGTCAGGTCGCGCTCAGTCTGGTGCTGTGGATCGTGCCCGCCTTCATGATCAGCGACAGGTGTGCACCCTGTTCCTGCAGCAGTCCCAGGTCCTCGAGCGGGTTGCCTTCGACGACGAGCAGATCGGCCAGGAATCCGGGCGCCACGAGGCCGAGTTCGTGCTCCCGCATCAGCAGGCGCGCGTTGGTCGCCGTCGCCGAGGTGATGATCTCGTGCGCCGACATGACCTCCCGGCGGATGCTGAACTCCCGCGACTGGTCCACTTGCAGCGCACCGAGCAGATCGGTACCGAAGCCGAGCGGAATACCGGCGCGCCTGGCGATCTCGATCGAGCGCAGCCCGGCTTCGAGCACGATGCGGAGTTTGCTCATGCTGGAGGCCGGTACGTTCAGCTCGGCGCCCCGACGGTGCATCGCTTCATACGCGACCAGGGTCGGCACCATGAAGGCCCCGGAGTCCGCCACCAGCTTTGCCGTCGGTTCGTCGATCAGGTTGCCGTGCTCGATTGAACGAACGCCGGCTTCAACAGCGTGGCGAATGGCCTCTGCCGTATAGGCATGGGCCAGCACGTAAGTCTTCCAGGCCGCGGCCTCGGCGACGACCGCACGGACCTCTTCGGGCGTGTACTGGAGCGACTCGAGCGGATCATTGGGGGACGCCACGCCACCGGAGACCATGACCTTGATCTGATCGGCACCCTGGCGGAGCTGCTCCCGGGCAGCCTTTTGCACGCCCTCGACGCCGTCGGCGATGCACATGGTCAAGCCGAGGGCGCTGCTGCAACCGCAGGGTTCGAAGCCATCCGTTCGGCGCCGCATGTCGCCGTGGCCGCCGGTCTGGCTGAGCGCACGGCCGGAAATGAACAGGCGCGGCCCCGGCGCCAGGTTGCGCTCCACCGCCTCGCGCATTCCCCAGTCGGCGCCGCCCGCGTCGCGCAGCGTCGTGAATCCCCGGTTCAGCATTTCGCGCAGCACCACGGTGGCACGGGCAGAGATCAGCGAGATCGGAATACCGGCCAGGCGCGTCAGGTCGACTTCTGTCAGGTAGATATGCGCATGGGTATCGATCAGTCCCGGCATCACGACGCGCCCGTTCAGGTCGAAAACGGTGGCGTTGCCCGCGCTGATCGGGGTGTCCGCGACTTCCCGGATGCGATCGCCCTCGATGAGGACGTGATACCCCGGGCGCGGCTCGCTGCCCCGGGCGTCGACGATCGTTGCATCGCGCAGAAGGATGAGGTCGGACATGCGAATTCCCCTTGAACGGACGCGCCTCCAATGCGCCAGCCTCGGCTCACGCATGCTGTCAGCGACCCCAATGACCCGGCGAGAGCCGCAGTTATGGCAGGGCTTGCCGAACTTGACAACTTGGCGAAAGGCGGAGCGTGTTCGTGCACCGCGATGCGCCCGGGGCGACCGGAGCATGAATCCTGAACGCGGGAACCAGGTTTGCTTTTACGACATGGCCCGCACCGGACAGGAAAGGGCGCGACTCCGAATCGAACCGTCGACACAAGTGGGCGCACCGGCGGTCAAAAAATTCAGGCCAAGGGCGTTAAGGTCGATGTCACCGCTTTCCGTGTTCGGATGTGTCCGGCCGTCGGGGATTTTGTCGCCGTGCAAGGTGAAATCTCCTCAAGGTGGTCGAGATCACCCAGAAAAGACAATGCGAACTGGTGCCGGCGGGCATTCAACCCGCCAGCACCATTCGGAACCGCCCCGAATGCACATGCGATCTGGCCCGATCCTGCGCACTTGCAAAAAGTGCTGCATGCAAGGGATTACGGGGTCATCTGTCCCATGATCAACGCACGCCACGATGTCTGGATTCTCTGGCTTGGACGCACTGCCCACCCCCGGGCATGCGGAACTTCGGAACCACCTGCGGCTTGCTCCATGCCGGTGCGGTTGACTCCGTGTGCGCCAACAACGATGACAAGCCCCCGCGATGACTGAAACGTAATGGGGGCTGGAAAAACTCGAAATCCTCCAATCGGTCTCGATGCCGGATGCTGTTTTTATATAGGTCCGCCCGGTCTGGTGCCGTCGGCAGGATGCTGTCCATCGTTCGGTGATGTCGGTCTGCCCGTGGCGCAGTGCAACGGGCGAATCAGAATCGGGGCCATGGTAGCCGGTTGTCGTTGAATTCGGTGCTCGAGCTGCCGGTTCAACCAGGCGGCGATCTCGTCGTCATTCCGGATCTTGCGTTTCGTGTCCCAAAAAGATGGGATTGGTCAAGGCGCAGAGTTGCCGGTTGGCATCTCTGATCTCGACGATCAGGAAGGTGGTCCAGGCACGATCGACTTGATCGAGCTCGAGTCTCGTGTCTGCTTTCAGGCCGACCTCGTGAGCCGGACTTGCGCCACCATTGCCGGGCGAAGCGGTCATTAGCCGAAGGGTCGATCCGGGCGGTGCGCGACCTATGTCGATGGAGACCGAGGTTACGGGCTTGGAAACAGACTCGCCCATTCCGAATTTTTCGCCGGATTCGGTGTACGCATCAATGCCGACTTCAGGCCCTGAAGAAAGGTAGGATCGCCCCTTTTGCATGGCCGCGAGGATCTCCCGTTGCGTGAGAGCTTGTGCAAAAACAATATTGAAGCCGGCCTGGTCTCGACCGTTCGGTCCATGGGTGTCCGAACCGCAGGTTGCAAACACCTTGCAGCCGCGGCCCAGCCAGCCGTAATAGAGTTGAAGCGCGTGTTCATTATGGGGGATGCTCCAGGCGCGGTTCCACACTTCGACATGGGTCGCCGGACCAGGATACACGTCCGGGTATTGCCAGGTGCAACCGGTACACCATGGATGACCGCGCGCCATCGGATGCGCAATGACGAAGAGCATGCCTTCGGCCTGGATTTCCGCAACACGGGCGGCCATCGTCTCGCCGTCCTTGATCCGCCAATCGATATGTCTGTCCGTCCCGAGCACCAGGCAATGTCCGAAGAACGTCGACAACTCCACTCCGGCGAAGATGAATGTCCTTCCCCGGTTCGAGGTCGACAGGTCCCTGAGACCGGAGACCGTGTTGTGATCGGTCAGGAAAGCGAAATCCAGGCCGCGCCGCTGCGCATCCGCTTCAAATTCCTCAACGCTCCAGCGGGCGTCGGAATGAAGAGAATGGCCGTGCAGGTCGCCGCGAAACCAACCGGGGCCGGGTTCATGGCGGGCTTCAACGCATGCAACGGCCGGTTCAGGCGGTTCAGGCGCGTCCGCGCTCCACTCCACCGCGATCCTGTATCGGATTTGACCCGGCGCCAAAATTCGATGCGTGTCGATCTCGACGGTCCAGCGTCCTTCCGCGATTTGGCCCGGCAGGTAGCCAGGCGATGCGTAGTCTGCCGAAATAACCACAGATTGATCAGCATTGTTGTGTCGAGTCCCGCGCCCGCCTGCCGGATCATAGACAGAAATGCTCAGCAGGTGCGGAATTCCACCTGCAGGGGGTGACGCGGGGTGGTATTCGAAGTGAACGCGCAGTGTGCCGACTCCCTTGGGCACATCAAACTCATGCGGCAGATGCCGCGCAAAATCATCGAGTGTGAGCACGCCTTCGAACATGCAGCCATTTTCACTGTCCATTTGCGTCATGTGACTCACGAGTTCCAATTGCCGAATTAGATCGGGTTTGACAGCGCCCGGCGAAGCGGCGTCTGCTCGATTGCCGAAGCATCCACGCCCCTCGGCAGTCCATTGGTTGAAAAGGCAGCGAATGCATCATCCAGCAACTGCCTGCGGCTGGCACGCGCCTGGATTTCGCCGCGCACGAAGGTCGCTTCTTGCGGGACAGGCAGTTCGGACACAAATTCTTTGCTATCAATGGTTTGACGCGCACATTCGCCTTTGTCGCTGACGAGAACAAGTTCGTCGGCTGGCGCTCCGGAAATCGAAGTGCATATGCTTCGGGCAGGGCCACCCGGCAGAACTCCGCCCATGCCTGATCCACTGGCTTCAAGAACGATTGAAGGACCATTCGGAGCTTCGGTAACGTACGCCTGTCCGGATTTCAACGCGCGTGTCACCCCGTCCTGGCTCAGTTCCTCACAATGAAGTACGGTTGTCGGCGTTCCCGGCCGAAAGGGGACCGAAAGGTCGATACTGGCGGGCTGGTGGTAGTCGCTGCCGCCAATCGCAGTCATGCGCCGCCCATTCGTGAGGAGTTGGTCGTAGCGCGCCAGTGAAACGTCATTGGCCGCCAACCAGTGGCGCTGCCATACCTCGATGCAATCGATCCGGGGTCGTGGATGCCGCCACGGGATCGGCGGCTTGTCATGGTTGATGGATAGAAGCCCTCCCGCGGCACCGACCTGCTGGGCCAGAATTGCCGGATCTCCCGGGAGTTCCACGCGAAAATCGACCCAGCGCGATATGCCCAGCGCGTTCGCGTGTCCGTCCATTGTCGAGATTTCCATGCCCGGCAAGAAAAGCAATTCCTCACTTGATGCGGATCGAAAGTAGTTTGACCAGGCCGTCATGTTGTTATGGTCGGTAATGAACAGGAAATCGAGACCGGCGATCTTCGCCTCCCCGTGCAGCACTTCCGGCGCGCCCCTGGCGTCGGAGTGGAACGTATGTGCGTGGCAATCGCTGCGATACCAGCCGGGACCGCGATGCCGGGAGAAGGCGGTTTCCGGATCGTCGGTATCATCGACCGGTGCATTCGAGACACGCGCCGCCAGCCTGAACGGCAAACCGCTCTCCGGGATGGAAACCAGCCCCAAAAGGATCATCCAGCGTCCCGGCAGCATCTCTCCGGCAAAGTATCCGGGCGTCGCATCGCCCGGACCAAGAAAAAAACTGTCGCGTGCACCGCCGCTCCACCCCCGAAACCCTTCCTGCGTGGGAAAGGCACCGGCTCGCGGATCGAACAATCCGATATCGACCAGGCTGTCCGGGCTCCTGTCGTAAGTCATTTCGACGTCCAGCCGCGTCACGCCGCAAGGATATCGACCGGGACGTAAAGGTAGTGACTCTCCCCGGATACCGGGGGGCGCACGACCAATCCCAGGGTCGAAGGGCGGCTATGGGTCGGGCGCAGTGTTCCCGGGGCCGTTCTCATTGCGTAATCCCTGCAGGGCAAGGGCTTCGGTGTGATGGCAGGCCACCCAATGCCCTCCCAGGTTGCGCATTTCGGGTATTTCCTGCGTGCAGGCGTTCGTCGCGTACGCGCAGCGTTCGGCAAAGACGCAGCCCCGGGGAAGATTCGAGGGATCCGGCGGATCGCCGCGCAGGCGCAAGTGACTGTCCTGGCGGGCTCGACCCGGAGTCAGCACTGCGCTCAAGAGTGCTTCGGAGTAGGGGTGGCGAGGGTGGTCCAGGATTTCATCCGTCTCCGCCAGTTCGACAATTCGCCCGGCATACATCACCGCGACTCGATGAGCGAGGCTCGCCACCACGTTCAGGTCATGGGAGATGAAGAGGTAGCTCAACCCGAGACTGGACTGAAGGTCGCGCAACAGGTTCAGCACTTGCGCCTGTACCGACACGTCAAGCGCGGAAACCGGCTCATCCGCAATGATGACCTTTGGATCGGGGGCAAGTGCCCGCGCCACGCCGATCCGCTGACGCTGCCCTCCCGAAAACGCGTGGGGATAACGGCTTGACATTTCGGGGTCCAGCCCCACCAGGCGGAAGAGTTCGTGGACCTTCCTCACCAGGTCCGGTTCGGGAGGTGGTCCTCCCGGGCGTTGCCGTAATGGCTCGGCGACAATGTCGAATGCGGTCATGCGCGGGTTCAGTGACGAGAACGGATCCTGAAACACCATCCGCATGGATTGCCATACGCCGCGCCACTCGCCAACAGAAAGATCGGTGATGTCCCTTTCTCGCCCGTCGATCCCGAACATCACGCGACCGCGCGTCACCCTGTGGAGTCCGACGATGGTTTGCCCCAGGGTGGTTTTTCCGGAACCGGACTCGCCGACGAGCGCCAGGGTTTCGCCCTGCCGCAGCTCCAGGGAAACGTCCTGCACGGCCTCGATCGCGCGCACCCGCTGCCCGAACAGGCCTTCGCGTTTCTCGAATGTCTTGCTGACGCAGCGCAGGTCCAGGATCCTGTCGCCGAATTGCGGTGATGTTCCCCTCGTGACCGTATCCGGCCCAGCCGATTGCGACGACAGGTCGAACATTGGCGCGGCGTCTCCGAAGGCATGGCAGCGAACATGAACGTTGCCGGAACGCACAAGCTCAGGCCGCTGCACGTCACAGAGACCGGGCCTGGCAAATGGGCAGCGCGGCGCAAAGGCGCACCCTGCTGGACGTTCTTCCAGGGTGGGCACTGTTCCCGGGATCGTCGCCTGCCGGTGTTGGCCGCGCCCCGGCAGTGATGCCAGGAGCGCCCGGGTATAAGGGTGCCTCGGTGTTGTCAGCACGTCCGCTTTGGTTCCGTGCTCCACGACCTCGCCCAGATACATCACGACCACCTCATCGGCCATGCGGGACACAACCCCCAGATCATGTGTAATGAACAGGATCGACATGCCCCGGCTAAGTTGCAGTTCCTCCAGAAGATCGAGGATCACGGCCTGGGTGGTGACATCGAGCGCGGTCGTCGGTTCGTCGGCGATCAGGAGCGACGGGTGCGGACCCAGCGCCATTGCGATCATCACGCGCTGCTGCTGCCCGCCCGAGAGTTCGAACGTGTACGCATCAAGGCGCTGCGCCGGATTCGGCATGCCAACCGCATGCAACAGGTCGAGTGCGCGCTTGCGCGCCTGCTTTTTGGTTACATCCTGATGCTGGCGGACCACTTCCGTTACCTGGTTGCCGACCGTGTAGAAACTCGACAATGCGGTGAGGGGTTCCTGGTAGATCAAACCGATGCGTCCACCCCGAATGCTGCGCAGAACGGGATCTTTCTCGGGCGATGCAGCAAGATCTACGCCCTCGAACAGGATTTGTCCGCCATCGATGGTCGCATTTGAGTCGAGGATGCGTAGAATACTTCGCGCGGTCAAGGACTTGCCGCAACCGGACTCTCCGACGATCGCGACCGTCTTGGCATGTGGCACATCGAATCTTACGTCCTGAAGCGCTATGCTCCGGCGACGCCCGTCCCTGAACGAGACCGTCAGCCCCCGCAGCGAAAGGAGAGCGTCAGTTCGCATAAGGATCTGCCGCATCTCGAAGCCCGTCACCAAGGAAATTGAGCGACAGGACGGCCACCACGACCGCCGCACCCGGCAGGAACAGCCACGGTGCAGTGGCAATTGATCTCAGGTTTTGGGCCTCTTGCAGCAGCACACCCCAACTGACAACCGGCGGCCGAAGTCCGATTCCCAGAAAACTGAGCGAGGTTTCCGCTATGATCATCCCCGGAATCGCCAGCGTAACCACGGCAATGATGTGCGAGAGGAAATTGGGCACCATATGCCGCCGGATGATCCGTACCGGCCGGTTGCCGTCGAGGCGTGCTGCCTTGATGAAATTCTCCTCCTTCAGCGCCATGAACCGCCCGCGCACCACCCGTGCAAGTCCCGTCCAGCCGATGATCGACAAGATCGCCGTGATGAAGAAATATGTCCTGATCGGTGGAGTCGTGGGCGGAATGGCGGCGGCGAGTCCGATCCAGAGCGGGATGGATGGCAGGGATTGCAGGAACTCGATCAGCCGCTGGATCGCCAGATCGACAATGCCGCCGAAATAGCCCGAGGCGCCACCGATCGCAATTCCCAGAACGAGGCTGATGCCGACACCAACCAGTCCGATCGTCATTGAGACACGCGTCGCATGGATCGTCCGGCTGAGCACATCGCGGCCCAGTCGGTCCGCACCAAGGAAATACACCCGTTCGCCGGGATCCTTGGGGCCGAAGAAGTGAAGGTTTGCCGGGACGAGTCCCCAGAACCTGTAGCTGTCGCCGCGCACGAAGAAACCGAGCTCGATCACCCTGTCAGGGTCCTCCTCGAAAACCCGCTGGCCCGTGTTGTAATCCGTCGTGGAGTGCAGGCTGTAAACATGCGGCTGAAACCGTCGGCCGTCCGGGCCTTCCAGAATCCAGTGCACACTCTGGGGCGGCGCATAAACGTCCCTGGCCTGGTAGGTGCCCGGAGTATGCGGCGCGAGGAATTCCACGAAGGCAGCCACCAGGTAAATCAGAAGCGTCATGAAGGCGCCGAAGATTCCCAGGCGGTGGCGCAGAAATCTGCGCATCACGAGCTGAGAGTGACTGAGATGTGCGGCGTATGTCATCACATCATCTCCTGGCTGGCTGCCTGGCGCCGGATCTTCGGGTCGAGCAGCATCAGGAGAAGGTCCGAAAAAAGCGTTCCAAGCACCGCCAGGAAACTCAGGAACATGATCAACGTCGAGGCCAGGTAGAGGTCTTCCTCCTTCAATGCTTCAAGCAGTAATGGGCCCGTTGTCTGAAGTCCGAGCACGACGGCCACGATGGTTTCGCCAGAGACGATCTTGACGAACAGATCGTTCAGTTCCGACACGAACGGGTTCAGCGAATGACGCACTGGATACTTGAGCAACAGGAACGTCTCGCCCAGGCCCTTGGCGCGGGCAGTCAGTACGTATGGGCGATGCAGCTCGTCAAGCAGGTTGGCGCGGATCTTTCGGATGACTTCAGCGGTTCCGGCGGTGCCCAGCACGATCACCGGGATCCAAAGATGCGAAAGCAGGTCCGCGACCCTTTCCAGGGTCCATGGCGCATTCACATATTCCGGTGAGAACAGGCCGCCGACGCTCTGGCCGAAATAGCGGAACGAAATGTAGAGCAGCACCAGCGCCAGCAGGAAATTGGGAATGGCCAGGCCGATGAAGCCCATGAAAGTAAAGACGTAGTCACCCAGCGAGTATTTCCGCACAGCCGAATAGATACCGACCGGGATTGCCACGATCCAAATGAAAAGCAGCGTAACGACCGATAGAAGGGTTGTCAGGCCGAGACGCTGGCCGATCAGTTCGGAGACGGGCAGGTCCCAGCCGAACGAGTAGCCGAAGTCCCCGCGAAACAAGATATTCCGGATCCACACGAAATATTGCTCTACGGCGCTTCGGTCCAATCCATAGTGGCGGCGCAGGTCTTCGATTTCGTGAGGCTCCAAATCCTCACCATACTGGTTCGCCTCCTGCACCAGCCGGTCCACGAAGTCTCCCGGCGGCAGGACAATGATAAAGAATGAAATGACGGAAATCGCAATGACGGTAAGCAGCATCAGGACGAGACGGCGAGCTAGAAAGCGGGCCACGATCTGTTCCTCAGCGGCTTCGGGGGAAAGGGCGCGTACGCCCATTCCCAATTCATGCCCGCCGGCTTACTGGCTCGATGGTTCGATGTAGAAAGTCGAGAAGTTGGCCGGCGAAATGCCCGGGTAGAGCCATCCTTCCAGAAGCGGCTCCGGCACGTTGCGCAGACGATTATTCACAGCGCGGTAGTTGCCCATAGGCAGCGCGATGCCCAGCTGTACAAACTCGTCCGCAGCGATTTGCACCAACTCATCCCAGGCTTCCATTTGTGCGTCGCCAAAGAGCGTCGGGATCGCGTCCTGCAGTTCCCATGCACGCGCGTAGTTTGCCGGCGGTTCCACGCCTTCCGTTCCTCCGGAGTCGTACCACTTTTCCCATTCCTCGGTCCAAGTCTTGCCGCGAGGCATCATCTCGTTGGCATCCAGCATTGGCAGGCGACCGGATCCGTTCTCGGAAAGCCACAGGAAGATGTCACGCTCCGGATCGTTGCGTCGGGCAACCGAAACCGCATCGGAGATGACGTTGAGAACCACGTCGACGCCGACTGCTTCCCAGTAACCCTCGATCAGCTCCATCATGTCGCCCCAGTCCGACTTGAACTCGTTATTGACGTCAACGATCACCGTGAACCGCTCGCCGTTGTCCGGACGCAGGCGAAGACCGTCGCCGTCTTTCTCCGGCAGCACCATGTCCAGGTGCGAGTTGGCCAGATCAGCATCATACTCCGTAAACTGGGTCGCCAACTGCTCGTTGTAGAGCGGAGATTCGGGGCGCGGCGCAATCTGGTGGGGTATGCCCTGACCCAGGAAGATCACGTCGATCAGTTCCTGCCGGTTGATCGCGTGCGACAGGCCGATGCGGAAGTTCTTGTCGGCATAGATCCCCGCCTTGACCGGATCCGACGGATAATACAGCGGGAAACGCAAGTCAGCGACATTCTTGTCGGCAGAATTTGCCGTCACGAAGCGGTAATTGCCCTGTTCCATGTTCTGGAACATCACCCCCCGGTTGGCCGGTGTCGAGATATTCACGCGCGAGATGTCGACCTCGCCCGAGAGCGTCTTGGCCAGTTGAACTTCAGGGTCCGAAACCAGCACCCAGGTGCGCGCGTCGATATAGGGCAACTGATTGCAGGCCGTGTCGACCTTGAAGTAGTAAGGGTTGCGCTGGAACGTGAATCGCTCCTTGCCCAGGAACGGCTCGGTCGGGATCCAGGCCTGGACAAACGGCCGTTCCGGGTTGTTGTATTCCGACTGTTTGCCGTACGAACCCACGTTTGCGGTCCACCACTGGCCGTAGTCTTCCGTGTTGGCAGCCGCCATGAGTTCGGCGACACCGTCAGGATTCAGCGACTTGATGAACTGGCGGTGGTAGTGCTCCGCGAACTGAACAACGCGCACACCATACGAGGTCGACAGGTTCTCGAGGAACAGGCCATGCGGCTTCGACCACTTGAATTCGACGGTGTAGTCGTCAATCTTCGTCACGGTCGCTGCTTCGCCATCGACGACCAAGAAACCGCGTGGCTTCGACTGGATGTCGGTGTTGGTTTCGACATGCTCCCACCAGAAGACGATGTCGTCGGCATTAAAGTCTTCGCCGTCCGACCATTTCATGCCTTCGCGCAGATGGAAGGTGTAGGCAGTCGCATCGTCAGAGACATCCCAGCCCTTTGCGACGTTTGGCAGCACTTCGCCGCCGTCGACGGACCATCGCACCAGCGGTTCGTAGCCGAAGTGACGAAACTCGGCCAGCCGGTTGCCCCCGGTGGAGTCGACCATCGTCCCACCGTAGACGCCGATTTGCTCGGCCGGTTCGACAATCAGGGGTTCGGCCGGCAGGCGTTCGCCAACAGGAGGGAGGTTTCCGGCTGCAACAATTTCCGCCAGCATGGGCGACTCGTTGTATTCGGAGCAGGTCTGGGCAACCGCGGCCGACATCAGGCCGAAGCTGACGGCAGCACAGCTTGCTGCGGTTAGGCGTAGACACTTTTTCATCTCTTTGACCCTTTCTGGCTCATGGCCTTCGAAAAATGCAGTTCCTTGCAAGTCTGCACACGCGTGCAGGCTTGTCAACTCCAGCAATACGATGTTTCAGACGCGTGACGGACTGATTGCGGCTGCAAGAATCGTGCGCCGGTCGGATCTATTGCGTACGTCGGCCTATGGTCCCGCGCAAGACCAACTCCGCCACCATTGTCGGCGGATCGAACTTCCGGGTTTGCGGATCGCGTCGATGCTCGAGAATCGCAATGACCGCGGCAGCCATGCTGTCGATATCCTGGCGGATGGTCGACAGGTTGTAGATCGGCCAGCTTGCCATGAACACGTCGTCAAACCCGACGATCGACACGTCTTCAGGGACGCGATGCTGCGTGTTGAGCCGAAGGTAATCCATGACGGCAAAGGCCATCACGTCATTGGCGCAAAAGATCGCGTCAGGCAGTTTCTCGCCGGCCACAAGGGCCGGAGCTGCCTCGTAGGCCTGATCGTAGGTGAATTCGCCATTCGCCTCGACGGCGAGGTTCATTCCCTTTCGCGCGATCTCCAGGGCAAGCGCATTCCACCGCATGGTCGAGGAGAACGATGACGATCGTCCGGCCATGAATCCGACCGAGCGATGCCCGGTGTCCCACAGGTGATTCACCATCTCTGCGATGCCCGCGGCGTCGTTGGCGACAATACTGTCCACATCGGCGCTGGTCCTCTCGAAATTCAGCATGATCGGACGCACGTATGGCACCGCGTGCCGGGCGACTTCGACCGAGACCGAATCCGACATGACGATCAACCCCTCGACGGGAAATGTCAGGTGTCTTTTCAGCGAGGTTGCGCCGTCATCGGTCGGTGACAGGCTCAACACCACGGGGAGGCGACCGGAATCCTGTAGCGACCGGATAAGCGCGGAATGAAGACTCGGCCCTCTGATGGCATCGACCTGGTTTATGACGACGACGACGATGTTGGATCTGCCCTTGGCCAAACTGCTCGCCAGGGTGTCGGGGCTGTAATCCAACTCGGCAGCCGCCTTCAGCACCCTGGCCTTCGTTTCCGGAGCGATATATGCTGTCTGCGAAAACGCCCGTGACACCGCCGAGCGAGATACGCCGGCCAGTTCCGCCACATCGGTGGCGCGAACGCGTCTTCCCGCATCCGACCGTGATGCCGTGGACATTCGCACTACCTTTTTCTTTCAGGCCGTTCCCGAACCGGCGTGTGTAGTGTTGCTGAGCCTTGTTCAGGCCGGTTCGTTTTCCAGCCGGGACAGGAAATGGTGAACCGAGAATTCTTCGTCACCGCTCAATAGTCTCCAGAGACGGGTCCGCTGGATTATGTCAAGATGCGCGCTTCGGGCGTCTGCCCAAGGATGGAAATATGACAACTGTCCCTGAACGTCGTGCCTGCATGTCGCCTGCGAATGCAATGGCTTTGGCGCACGGGCTTTGGCGGCATCGTAGCCTGACATGTCCCAATGGCCAGTCTGCGATACGGTCGGATTCAGGCGCATCTTGTACATGGAGCGCACGCTGTTGCTCGCGTTGCGCCGTCCCGCATGCCAGAGATTGTGATGCAGGATCAGGACAGTTCCGGCAGGACCGGTCAACTGAACCTGGCCCGCCAGGTTCTGGTACCTGGCAATGCTGGTCTCCCCGGCCTTGCGCGTGTGGCTGCCCGGGATGACCAGCGTTCCGCCCATTTCACGCGTCATATCCTGCGGGTAGATCATGATCTGAATGTCGAATGCTGTGTCCCGCGCATCGATCATTGCATCACAATGCAGGTGTTGCGAAACTCCCTGGTTGGGCTCGCGGATATGCATGACATGGTGATCGACCCTGCATCCCGGCCCGAGAAGCGAGTGGACCGCGCCAGCGAGTTCAGGCAGCGCGATAACGCGCGCAAGAACATCGCTGTCGTCAAACGCACTGGAGAGCGGAGTCCCCCAAGATACAACGGGCAATAGCGCACGACCGCACCTGTCGTCCGTACAGTCCGCAACGTAGGCGGCGCGAAAAGCGTCGCAAAGATTCCTGGACAGCAGACCGTCAAGTTTCAGATATCCATCCCGCACAAAACGAATCATTTCGCCAATGCCAAGTCGCTTCATCTCGGGGTCTCCACAAGCCTTTCCAGAATGACCTCGAAGGATTGCCAGCCAGGCTGGTAGCTCAATTCGCCAGGCCGGGGCTCGAGAGCAGAGAACTGAATCGCGCGCCATCCGTCGCGCAGTGCGTCCAGACCCGTTGCATAGGGCGGTTCATCCTCGTCACCGGAAACAGGTGGCGTGTCCGTGTCGCCGTCATATCGCGACCACCCGACAACGCGGGAATCGAGCGCGGAGTTCTGGAGATACAGGATGAGCAGTTTCTGGCGCAATTCGACCTCCCTGATCATGCATGATGTGCACGCGCGTGCAGACCCAATACAGCACAAGATTGCCGAATACAAGATTCAAAGGGATTAAATCAGACAGGCGCAAAAAACGGGGATTACCCCTGTTACTTGACGCCCGGCACGGAGTCCCAATGATGGAAGGATGTCTCCCCGTTTGCGGTTGTTCCTTCGCCGTCGCGCTCCCTTGGCCGTGGGAGCGTATCGTCGCCCACTTGCCACTTGACGTGCCGATAATGGCTCACCGGGCATGATGCCAAAGACAAGGGATTTGCAACAATAATCCCGATCCTGATATTGGCATACCTTCGTGCGGAATGCATCAATCGGTTAGAGCGGCACACGGTAACACTTTTCGAATTGGAGAGGCTTCGCGATGGAGGAGGCCTGGATGATCAGTGAGGGGGACGTTCTATTGGCGACCACTCGCTACCTCATACAAGAACGGAAAGTATTGCCGTACCGGTTCTCCGTGGCGACCGGTAAAGATGTTGACCACAGCTCAATCAAGGAAGAAATCAGGAAACTGTTTGGACCCACAGGCCGAGAGCCGAAGTTTTCCGGGCACGGACCGGATATTGTGGCTGTCTCTGAACATGAATGGTGGTGCATTGAATGCAAGGGGACGGGAACAGGGAAGCCCTCAACGCAACGAAACAATTTCGACAGAGCCTTGGCAAGCGTCGTCTCGTACTATGAAGACAACCCGCGAACTCTCTTCCGGTTGGCGAAAGATGCACGGGTGTTTCTCGGTCTCGCGCTTCCAGCCTCGCCACAATATTTGAAGGAACTGGAGCGCCGCGTCAGGTCTCCGCTACGCCGACAATTGAATCTCTGGATATTGCTTTACGAGAAATCGGTGATCCGGGCCGTAGCGCCCGGAGAGAGGTTTTAGATGGTGCTCCTGGGCCGCATTGCACGCGCCGTCGCGATTTTGGCCAACGCGGGGGGATATTGGTGGCTTTGGCTATCGCAGGCATCGTCGATCCGCCGCGCGATATAGAGATGGTCGGCGCTTTTTTTCATGACTGCCTTTGCCCTGTTCCAGCGGCTCGACATCTACATCGCTCTCGCACGGCGCGATGCCGAAACCTTCGACGAAATGCTGCTCGGATAATGGATACGGACGAAGAAACGGAATTTGCGACGAGAACTTGAGGACGATGAGGAATGAAATACCGACCGAAGCTGGATCCGATAGTAGACTTGGCGGGCGCAACCGCGGAGACGGTGGCGCGCGCCTTGCTGCGGAATCCGCTACGTCCCCGAGCCCGACGAAAGGCCGTTGCCGGCGATTAGGTCGTGGTACAGGAGGTTCCGGCCGAGGAGCCGGGCGACGGTATCCCGCATCTGGACGAGGGTTCCTGACTCACAATGGTTGTGCTTGCCCGCGAATTCGCAGACGTACTTCTGGAGATGCCTGGGGCTGATCTTGTGGAAGGTCCCGTCATGCGCCCGCTTGAGCACGGACCAGAAGGGTTTCATCCCGTTCGTGTGGGCCTGACCGCGGACGTATTCGGAGACTGTGTGATTGCCGGCCTCGTTGGCGAGGTCCAGCGCCAGTCCCCCCAAGGTGGCGGCATCGTCCGTGTAGATTGTCGCGCCGGGCTTCAGTGTGCGCACGGACGAAGCCTTGCAGGGTCTCGCCGTACACGCGAAGCGACAAGAAAAATCTGCCCGAGTTTCAGTCGTGCGACGGTTGACGCATTTACCAATTCCATACTGAATGTGCGGCGCACCCTACGGATGTAACCATCCCACCTGCGCCGCAAGCGGCGCAGGAATAAATGACCGATCAGCCACTTGGCTACCGTTCAATCTCCGTCACCCGGCCTGTTCCCAATGACAACCGTCCAATTGCTCAGAAACTGAGTAGCGCACGGCATCAGGGGCAGTGCTTTGCCCCCGTCGCCTCTCTGGCCGCGGAGGTGGGACTATTCCTGTTTTCGGAAATCGTGCTCATGCCTGAAGACCAGGCACCATCCGGACCGGATCACGGGAGCGATTCCAGGGCAGTTCCCGGCAGCTTCAGGAAAGTCCGTGATACCGCCGCAGGATAGCAACGGCTTCCTGGACGTAGAAATCACGATCGTCGTAGGTTGCGAATTCGCCGCAAAATTTGCATTCGCCGTACTCCTGCTGTAGCAGCATGACGTACCACAGCGGATCGCCGGTCTCCGGATCCTGTGGCTGAACGGTCAGGTTTCCGAAACGCAGGCGCAGCCAGCCAAGCTGCCGGCCGTCTGCCGCGAGGGTGAACTCGACAAGTTCCGGACATGTCCTGCAGGCCCATGTGCACACGACCCCGTCGATCTCGACCGGGCCAGGGATCGCGTTGCTTTCAAGCACGATATCCTCGAAGTACGGATATTCCCGCATGAATTGCAGGTCTTCATCCGTGAGTTCCCTGGGGAAGACCTTCTGTTCCCTGAATTTGTCCGGCCGGGTCATCATGGCGCCAAATAGAGGCCGCCGGCCCGTTTGGTCAAGAACCAGCAGGCCCCCGCGGCATGCGCCGGGTGCATGGCTGGAACGGCCGCAACCGGCGGCGCCGGGCGGGACCGCGCACAGGCCTGACCAACTCCGGAGCGAAAATGCCGAATTCCAGCCATCAAGCCATGTGTTTGGCGCATAAGGTGACGGGGAGATGGATTTCACCGTAGCCAGAGCCTGGCGTGATTGCGATGCTTGACCGACCTTTGCACCAGAAGCATATTCGGGACATGAACGGGACCGTCACAAACGAACTTCTGCTAGAGCTCATGAAGGCAATGCGCGCCGAGCTCGTGGCTCTGGCCGTGCAGATCAAGGAACTCCGCGAAACGCACGCCGGCGTGGGCGCTCTGCATCGCGACCAGGCGGGTGACGCCGAAGTTAATGCGACCCTGGCCGTGCGGGTAGACCGCATCTCGGATCTTGTGGATACAATCGAATAGCGCCTCGAACTCGTCGACTGACCGAACCGTGTGCTTAAAGCGACCGGCTCGGACATTTCGAGTTGCGCACCGATTATGATTGCAGGTCACTACACATAGGGACACAGAACTTGTCTGCTGAACTGTTAGAAATTGGAAATGAGTTGGAAGCTGTTGCAATGCATCTGGCGCATGTTTGGATCATGGGCTCTACGCAATGCTAGACCTGTCAAGCCTTGAAGAACTGATCGCGCGCGTGGCTGCCATCGATTTCTCGCAAAATGAGCAGACTACTCGCGATATAGCTGTAATTCCCAGTGCGCCGTGAAAGGCGCGTCTTCCTTGCGGGTGCGAACCCCGCCCAACAATTGTCGCTTTCGGTTGGTAGCAGCCGGAGCGGGACATGGAGGCAACGACATGGACTGAAGCACTCCGGTGTCAAAGGACTGCGCTGAGCAGTTCAGCGAGCAGGCAGGCCGAAACGCGAAGTGAACGCCGCGCAGGCCTCGAAACGGGCGTCGCGGGAGCCGACCCTCCTGGGATATGGGGAAGGCCGATGGCGGTTCGGGAAGCAGGCGACAGACGCACCGGGCCGTTCCCGCCGGGGTAATGGCGTCGGCATGTCTGCAAGATGGAAGACGATGCAACACGGGAAGCCCTGTCGGTGGCGTGCACGCGCCAACCGGAAATCCGCGAGGACCAGTCCGGGCCGGCAGGGTGGCGGAGAGGCCCGTAGTACTGGAGACGCCGGGTAATGCCGGTCGAGGGAAGGGGCCTCAGGTGTGGAGGGACGCGGAAAGGATGAACGCCTGCGGGAGTGGCTCAGCCTATAACCCCGCCTTGAGGGCAGAGACTTCGGAACGCGTCACATGCGGAAGCGAAGGGGTCGAACCCGAACGGTTCGACGCCGCCGGGGCGTGAACAGGCCCGGCGGCACACCGGAAACGACGCGGGAGGCAGGATGGCTGTCGTGCAGCGGCCTCGGGCTACCGGACCAACCGGTTCCTCCCTCCCACGACCCGTTCTGGTGGTCCGTGTGCGAGGTGCATGATCCCACTGGAGAGCCCGGTGCGGGAAATCCGCACGCCGGGTTCGGAGAGCGGGGGACTGGAAACGCGGCCACGGGAGCCGGACTGAGGCCCGAAGCGAAAGCGACGGAGAAGCCACCGGACCCTAAAGCTGGCGCGCCAGCCCCCCGACTCTACTCATCGGTGCGCTCGGCTGGGACACGATGAAACCCGACGAGGTTCCCCGCGAGTTTTCGGTTCGGGGTGGAAAGGTAGACTACTGCCTTCGGGGGCAGACGCGTAACTTCGTTCTGATTGAGGTGAAGCGCGCAGGCACGGACCTTGCCGATCACCAAGAGCAGTTGCTGCGCTACGCATTTGACGAGGGCGTGCCGCTGGCAGTGCTTACCGATGGCCTCGACTGGTGGCTATACCTGCCAATGGTTGGAGGTAGTTGGGAGCAGCGCCGGTTCTCCCGTACAAATCTCCGCACCCAGCAACCCGCCGACGCAGCGTACGCCCTCCATCGATTCCTCAACCGCGATAGCGTGATCGGCGGCCAAGCGTTGGAGGAAGCGACTCGGGAATTCGAGAGCCAGGAGCGCGACCGCCTCGTGCGGGGAGCATTGCAGGTGGCCTGGGTGCAAGTGCTCAGCGACCCGCAAGGCCTATTGCCGGATCTGCTCGCCGAGGCGGTGAACGAAATATCGGGCCACGCTCCCGACCGGGAAACAATCGCCGAGTTCCTCCAGGGGATATCGGGAAGTGGCGGCACGGAGGGCGGGTCCCCTGTCCCGTCGGAGCGGAGCAAGGGCCAATATCTTCCGAAGCATGAACCTGAACGATCTGAATCGACCAAAGCTAGGAAGAGAAAGGCCAAGATAAGAATGTCCACGCGCGTGGAAGTAGCTGGATTCACGGGACCACCTCTTGGTCGAGTTCGCAGACGGCGAAACGAAGCGATGGAAACTGCCGGACCGTTCGGACAAGGCAGCGATAAGAATCGTCCGAGATGCGGCGGTGGCGTTCGCGCGTGACCATGGAGCCACAATCGGACAGATCAACGCTGTCAAGAAGTCGCTGGCAAACGCGAAGTACTACGTGGGTAGGCCGAAGAGATCGCTCAACTAACAAGTGGGTCCGTGCCCTGTGGCGGGGTAGAAGCGATCATGCAGGCCTTATCAGCCGCCAGACCATCATGCGCGTGCGGGATCGGGATACTTCCAGGGGGTCCGGAATGAACCGGTCGCACGCCGAATGATGACCGGGACCGCCAGTTCCCTTCACGACAATTCCAGTAGTCCTCTGGCCGCGCCCATACTGCCCGGTCGACTTGTCGGCATGCTCAACCGCCAGGTCGGACGGGGTCAAGCCGAATGTCCAGCTTCGCGCCAACGGCCTCGGCATAGTTCGCCAGCTAGGCAATGCTGATGTTCTGGCGCGCGCCTTCGATCCGCGAGACTTCACTCTGCCTGGTTCCCATGCGTTCCGCCACCTCGGTCTGGGAAAGCCCCGCTGCCACCCGGGCAGCAATGAGATTCCGGGCAAGATCGAACTCGGGCGCCAATGCCTCATAGGCCACCCGGTTGTCGGGGTCGCTCAGGAATCCAGCCTTGAGTTCTGACAGTTTGGTCATGTGACCTCCCTTGCCCTCTTCCTGGCCGTTTCCAGCGCGGTCGAAGGAAGGCGTTATCCGGGTTTTCTTCTGAAACACATGGACAACGATCAATCGTCTTTCAGCGGCCGGAATGCAAATGGCGCACAACTCCGTCCTTCCCGCTCGGGCGTATTTCCCAAGGACCGCCAGACAGAAAGCGGACAGGGGGCATCCCCACCGTTCCGGGGCCATGTTCCGCAAGAAGATCCTTTTTGACGAATGCCATGGATGTCGCCGCCACTGTGGCAAGCCTCGATGCGGCCGGCATCAAGGTTCACTGCCGGGCGTTCGGCGGTGTCGATCTCACAAGCGCCACGGGCAAGCTCACCATGTATGTGATCAATGCGGTGGCGGAATTCGAGCGGGATCTCCTCATAGAGCGCACCCAGGCCGGTCTTCGCCGCGGCATGGCCGAGAGCAGACATCCCGGCCGGCCGCACCGCCTTTCCAGCGACGAGCGGCAGTCGGTGCTCGAACTCCTTGCAACCGGTGCCAGCATCTTCTCGCTCGCCCGGACGCCTGAGTGTTCGTGTTTGCGCATATTCAGGGCTGCGTTTCAATCAATGGCGTGACTGTTTCGATCTTTGTTAGCCAGGCAGCGGCTGCAGGATTCCGCCATTGAACAAGCCGTCTAATGCGGTCGAAATCATCTTGTAGATTTCGGGCAAAAACCGGTTCGTGATGTGCAATCCGATTCCTGAACAAGCGAATATGCGACATATCGTCCCGGCAAGCCGCTCTGGCGTCATTTACGCTAAGGGCCGTGTTATATCCGGGAAAAACAGTAGAGAAGTGATGCTGCCAAACGGATCTCTGAAACCGGGACGTCAGCATCTTTTCCCAAAATGCCAATTTCAAGTTTGCAATGACTGTGCCTGTGGTCTGGTGACGCCGTGCACAGTTCCGCAGGTCGTGCTGGGCATCGTAGCCTTCGCCTGATGGCACAGAGCGAATGAAGCCCACCGTCCATGGCCACCTGTCGCCATGAACCGCTTTGACTGCGTCCGCGATGCCATTGCGCACCGCGATTTCACATAGATGCAGAGATCCCACAAATGCGGCCGAGACTTCTAGATTCCACCGATAAAGTGCCAAAGCGCCTTCGCGATTATTCCCACGCGCCTGCAGATAGGTTGCAAACCGGGGGGCTGAGATTACATCCGGAAGATGGTGAAGTTCGTTCTGCGTTAACGGATCATACATTGACAAATCATCTTACGATTTGTACACATCAGACAAGCTTTGAGAATGACGGCTTCGGCCCCCCTCATAGCATCAAGAATAAAACCCGTCGCGACAGCGGCGGGTTTTTGTGTTTGTAACTGGCCCGCAGTGTAAATGTACGGGCAGTTACCCATGAACAGCTCAAGACTGACGTCCGAAAAATGACAGCAGTCGAGACACGCCGAATCGCCTCAGGCACGGTCAGGCCCTTGCACTGCAATACGCGGCGCAAATCCTGATCAACGTGAATCGTGAGCCACAGCTGGTGCACCGCGTACTGTCGTCTGCCCAGTTGAATGCCGAAATTGCCGTTAAGTCGACGATCTTGGGTTGCAATTACGCCGCTCGTATTGTGTTGCCATTCATCGTTGAACTCGCCCTAAAGGCGCTCATCGCGAAGCACCGAAATGATCAGGCCGAGGGAACGCATCACTTGTATCGATTGCACGACGCCCTGCCTGCAAACCTGCAGGACGAACTGAATTGCGATTTCGAGAACGTCAAGCGCTCCCAAATCCCCGAAGAGACAAGATCGTTGCGGGAAATCCTAATCGATCACGACAACGACTTTCCAGACTGGAGATACCTTGATGATCCCGAGCATCTGCACGCCGATTCGATTGATGGGCTGCAGTACGTCGCGTGCTCGGTTCTCAATGTTTACAACAGCAGTTGAAGCGCTCAGCTAGGGGATCAGCACATTTCTGCCGGTACGACGGCACTCTTCGCAAGCTGCGCCGAAAGTCGCCTGTCACTCAAATGCTGGAAAGTCAGTTGCCGGCGAATTCGCTGACGTACGCCTGGAGATGCCTGGGGCTGATCTTGTGGAACGTCCCGTCATGCGCCCGTTTGAGCATGGACCGGAAGGGTTCCATCCCGTTCGTGTGGGCCTGTCCGCGGAGGTTTTCGGACACCGTGTGATTGACCGCCTCGTTGGCGAAGTCCAGCGCCAGTCCCCTGTAGGCGGCAGCATCGTCCGTGTTGATGGTCGCGCCGGGTTCGGTGTGCGCACGGACGAAGCCTTGCAGTATCTCGCCGTACACGCGAAGCGACAAGAACGAACTGCCCGAGTTTCAGTCGTGCGACGGTTGACGCATTTACCATTTCCATACTGAATGAGCGGCGCACGCTACGGGTGCAACCATCCCACCTGCGCCGCAAGCGGCGCAGGATTAACCGGAACTCGCGAAATTTTTGAAAAATCCCTTATCATCAGCGAGATAGCTGATTTCGGGCGGGACTCGACATGTAACAGCCCCGACGGGCCTGGTCACGAGAGGAATTTGGCGGGTTCGATCTCCAGAAGTTTGAAGGCCCGGCTCTGCAACGGCGTCGGCTGCGCGAACACCGGAAAATGGTGGTCGGGATTGGATGGAACCGTCGCCTCGTTCAAACTCAGCGTGGCCGGATCGGCGAGAAGCGTCGTCAGGCTGTGAACCGGCAGCCCGTCGGAGGTCAGTTTGGTGTCGGCCTTGGCCTTGGCGCTCTCCGAGACCCTTGCAGGCGCCACCGGTGACGTGCGTTGTGCCCGGGCGCCCTCACGGTCGTCATCCTCGAACAGGAGCGGCGCCAGGCGACGGCGGAGATGCCATTCAACGTAGAAGGCCAGCACGCACAGGAACACATGCGCCCGGACATGGTCCCCGGAATAGACGTGGACCGGCCGGATCTCCAGCCGGGATGCCTTGAGAATTCGAAACGCCCGCTCGACTTGCGCGAGGGACTTGTACGCCTCCACTGCCGCCTCCGGCCCGATGGCTTCGGCGTCAAGGCTGGTGCGGATCACGTAGACCCCGTCAAGCCGGCCCTCGGCGTCAATCCGTTCCTGCCGCCGGCTCCAGGTGATGGCGCCGTCGGTGACGGTGATCTCGAAATGCTTCTCCACCTTCCGGCGGTTGGCATCCCGTCCCACCCGGCGGTTGATGGCCTCCCGGCCCTTCAGCCGGCCCGCGCGCACCGACGCCGCAATCGTCTCCAGCGTCTCCTCCGTCGCCCGCAGCAGGTCCTCCCGCTTGCGGGCCCGTTCCTCCCGCAACCGCGGGTTCAGGCAGACCATCAGCCGCTCGCCGGGAAAGTCCGGGCCGGTGACCTCCGCCACCGCGTCGGGAACCAGGGCCTCGGGAACGAGCGGGGGCGGCTCGTCCTCACCCGCCGGACGCAGGAGCTTGCGGATGTCCCTGGTCTTGAGAGCCGAGATCCAGTCGAGATCCGCCGGCTTGAGATCCTCGTGGATGCGGGCCGTGGTGATCATCCCCCGGTCGCCCACCAGCGCCACATGGTCGATGCCGAAGCGGGTGCGCACCCGATCCACCTGGGACGCCACCGTGGAGGGATCCCCGGTGTTACCGGCAAAGACCTCCACCGCCACCGGACAGCCGTTCGCGGCACAGAGCAGTCCGTAGGTGATCTGCTGCTTGCCCGTCTTGCCGTCGCGGTTGTGGCCGAAGGCCGCCAGGGGGCAGCGTGGCTTCTGAGTTTTTGAGCGTGCAGGAGTTGCTAATGTAATCACCCGGGTTTATATTTTCATCAATTACCCGCCGACAGCGTGCTGTACGGCTCAGGGCTGTTCCTTCGGGGGCAGCCCTTGTTATTTTGAAAGATGCGCATGCGAACTCGCGTCTATATCGATGGCTTTAATTTGTACTACGGTGCATTGAAGGGCACGCCATACAAGTGGCTCAACCTTGTCGAACTGAGCAACCTCCTTCTTCCTCAAGGATATACAGTGGACAAGGTTCTGTACTTTACCGCCCGTGTTTCTGGTGCCGGGGATCCCGACGCGCCTAGGCGACAGAACACTTATCTGAGGGCCCTTCGCACACTTCCAGAAGTTGAGGTTCATTTCGGCAGTTTTCTTGCCAAGACGGCTTGGCGACCGCTTATTAATTTGCCCGTCGCAAATAGACAGATCACTACCCCACAGCCGGTTACGTTGCCTGTTGGCAATCACCAAGTTATGGGGCCGAATCCTCAAATACTTGCTGTGGGCAACTATGGGGAGCGGCCAGGGTCGCGGACCCCACCACCGGATACAGTAATTGCCGAATTCCATACGATGGAAGAAAAAGGGTCGGATGTGAATCTTGCAGCCCATCTCCTGAATGATGCATGGGCAGGACGGTTTGATGCCGCCGCTGTGATCTCGAATGATACCGATCTCGTAACGCCAATCCGTATGGTGACTGCCGAGCGGGGCAAACCGGTATTCATTGTGTGTCCCGGTCGTTGGCAAGCTGCGTCATCATTACGCCAGGCAGCCAGCGATGATCGCCACATCCGTGTCCGTACACTGCAATCCGCACAGTTTCCGGACCCGATTACTCGACCTCCAATCGCCAAGCCTACAGCTTGGTGAGTCTTCGCGACCCCGCAACCGGTCGGCCCTTGAACCTCATGCACCATGCCTGCTTGCAGGCATGGCGAAAAGAAAGGGGGATTTTTTGTGCCGGTGGCACGTCGGGGTTTTGGGAGCGGGGAAGATGTCAAGCGAATTTGCCGTCATGATCTTTGCAGGATACGAACACCCCCCCGCTTTGGGACTCGCTGGCACGTTGTGCAATATATGAAGCCATGTAGCCGTCATTGAGATTCGGCCTCACCGCATCGCCACTGCTGACGGCATCGAGAAATGCGGTATCCTGGATGAAATAGGCCTCGGGATAACGGTCAAACCAGTCGGTTGAGATCGGACCGGAACGCAGGCCGTCGGCATTTTCGTGGAACACCAATGGCCCGGCTGGATTGGCAACCGTCAGACGGCCGCCGGCGCCAAATGCTTCGACGCGCTGGTCGTAGCCGTAACTCGTGCGCCAACTGTTCTGGATGACGACCTGCTGTCCGTGCGCTCCACGCATTATCGTGGTCGCCGTGTCGATATGGCCCACGCTGGCATAGCGTGGATTGATCAGGGCGCCGCCCAGGCACATGAGTTCGCAAATCTCGTCATCGAGCAACCAGCGTGCCAAATCAAAATCGTGGGTTGCTGTTTCAAAGAGCAGGCCGGCTGACTTGTCGAGCGACTCTACGGACGGGGCGGAAAAATCTCGACTGACGATTCGCAGTTGTTCGATTTCGCCAATATCTCCTGCCAGGATGCGTCGTTTCAAATCCGCCATATGCGGGTCAAAACGGCGGTTGAACCCAACTTGTATGCGATCTGCAAAAGGTTTCAGTGCCGGCATGGCGGCGTCGATGGCCGCCATGTCGTGCCCCAAGGGTTTCTCACAGAACACATAGGCTCCATTCGGAGCGATCCGCACCAATTGTTCGACATGTGCTGCTGCCGGCGTGACAACGAAAAATGCATCAAACTTGCCTGAGGACAACGCCTCATCCAGCGGCAGCCATTCGGCCCCGAGTTCGCCTGCCAGTTCCCGGGCGCGCGCGGGGTCGACATCGCAAAGGCTGAGGCCAGACACGTCGGAATGCCTGAGAATCGACTTGCCGTGCAGCCTTCCCATGCCGCCGCATCCCACAAGGCAGACATTGAGCCCGCGTTTCTCAACCGAGGTCATGACTTGGGTTCCTGTCGAACGGGATGGCATGGCGTTCAAGCAGTCCGGAAATATGCGAAAACCCGGTTTTCGCCATGGCAAGGGGTGGCGCCGTCACGGGGTCTTGTTCTGCTTCGACCACGAGCCAGCCATCGTAGCCGTGTTCAGCAATTCTCGTGATCAGCGGGCCGTAGTCCAGGTCACCGTCTCCCGGTACCGTGAAGACACCTTCATGCACCGCCTCATCAAATGTCTGCCTGTGTGGGTCGAGATCGTCACGGACAGACCTGCGAATGTCCTTGAGGTGAATATGGGATATCCGCTTCCACCATCTTTCCATTACGACCCTGTAGTCGTCTCCTGCCATTGCCGCGTGACCGGTGTCGAGAAGTAGGCGAAGCGGTTCACCTGCAGCGGACATGAATCGATCAATCTCGTCCGCGGTTTCCACCGGCATCATGACGTGGGGATGATAGACCAGTTTCAGGCCGGATTCATTTACGCGACTCGCGAAGTCCGTCACGCGCCGGGCGTAGACCTGCAGGTCAAGCCCATCCAGGGGTGGCGTCTGTGCAAGGACCGCCGCGGAACCTCCAACCGGTCCGGCTGCGCACTCACCGTAGACCATGACATGGCATCCAAGCGCCACGAGGTGTCTTACCATTGGCAACGCTTCCGGCCATTCATCCTCGACAGACCGCTCGGCAAGGAATCCGGAATACCAGGACGTGACCGGTTCAAGTCCGAAACGTGCAAGGGTCTCAATGACAGTCTCAGGCTGTTTCGGAAATTTCCGGCCCAGTTCAATGCCGGTGAACCCGGCCTGTGCCGCCTCGGCAATGCAGGTTTCGTAACTGATGTGGTCGCCGAGTTCCATTATTGCTTCGTTGGTCCAGCTCAAGGGACTGATACCAAGCTTCATTTTGTTCATGACGGATTTTGCCCGAGTGGTTGCATGTGCGGGGTTCCATAGGAACATCATGCGTAGGTGGTTGCTGTTGCAGAGGCAAGTCGGCATCCCAATTCGGGTTGTGCGGAGTCAACCCTGACGATGGAAAATCACCTGGAGCGTGTCGACACGGACACGCGCGCACTCCGCTTCGAGGAGACCATGACCGGATCCGCCAGGCCGGAGGTGCCAAACATCGTCCCAACGAAAATACGGCGCGAGCCAGGCTCGCCGATGCCCTGCGCACCGATGCCCGTGCCTTCCGGCGCATCGATATTGCAGTCCGGGATCCTGCATTGCCCGAGGGCAGGGGATTGCAAGGTGTGTTGCCTGATGCACCGGTCGATCGTCGCAGGATGAACATTGAAGGTTCATGCAACTTCGCTGGCCGGGTTTCCGTCATCAACTCGCTGGCGATCAGGTCCCCGTCGAATAATTCGCGCAAAATTTTGGGCATGCGCCCGCCTGTCCGGCCAGGCGCTTCGCGATTGCCTTCGGACCGGTCAAAAGCCGGTAGATTTCTTTGCGGTATGTGGTAGTCTCGCACACGCGGTCGGACCTTCGGCACAAGGTTCGTTTGGTGACGGGAAATCAGCACTTTCCCGTCACACGCCCGTCACACGCACATTGCGCGAGTAGCCTTGATTGTCGGGGTATCATTTGAGACCAGACCGGGCGATCCCGATCCCTGCGACCCGTGAATCCAATCGAAAACCGGCGGCGTGGCCGCGCCGTCAAGCCATCGACATAGGCCCGCTCAATCGCCATGCATGGCCTCGTTCGTGATGTTGAACGAAGCCATGAGCGATATTTGTTCTTGCTTTGTTCTTATTCTGGTGTAAGATCGTCCTGGATGTTGGAGGCACGATCTTGTCAGTTCACACAGGTGCTGATTGCAAAAATCCGATCCGGGTTCAGCGGGGCCGCGGAGCCGTTTCGAACCGGACATCCCGGTACGAAAGCGATGTCCGGGTGGAATTCGACGATGGTTGGGAAAGTGGAGCGGAATGCCATGACCCGGTCAGGACGACGGTTATGGATGATCCGGCGCGGAGCATAATTACACGAAACACGTCGCCCGACCTGGGATTCGATCGCTCGATCAACCCGTATCGAGGTTGCGAGCATGGATGTGTCTATTGCTACGCACGCCCGACGCACGCGTTTCTCGGGCTTTCTCCCGGGCTGGACTTCGAGACCCGGCTGTTCGCCAAGCCGGACGCTGCCGGGCTGTTGAGGAAGGAACTGGCGAAGCCGGCATATCGTCCGCGGTCGATCGCGATTGGGACGAACACCGATCCGTATCAGCCGATCGAGAAAGACCGGGCAATCATGAGAAGTATTCTGAAAGTGCTCGAGGAAACAGCGCACCCGGTCGGGATTGTCACCAAGAGTGGAAACGTCATGCGCGACGCCGACATACTCGGGAGGATGGGACGGAAGGGCATTGCGAGAGCCGCCGTTTCGATGACGACACTTGACCATCGATTGTCCCGTTCAATGGAACCGCGCGCATCGTCGCCCGGAAGGCGATTGCTCGCGCTTCGCCAGCTGGCACAAGCCGGTTGTCCAGCCGGTGTCATGGTTGCCCCGGTGATCCCGGGACTCAACGATCATGAAATCGAGGGAATTCTGGTCGCGGCTGCCGAAGCCGGAGCAAGTTTCGCCGGTTATGTCGTCATCAGGCTTCCACTAGAGGTGCGCGAACTGTTCAGCGAATGGCTGGAAATCACCCACCCCGGCAAGGCGAAACGGGTGTTGCGGTCTATAAGGGAACTTCATGGCGGAAACGACAGGAACCTGGAGTTCGGCGCACGGCTCAGGGGGCGGGGGATTACCGCGAAACTCATTTCGGAACGATTCCGGAAGGCGTGCGGAAGGACCGGTCTCGACAGGAGGCCGGACCCGCTGAGGACAGACCTCTTCCGCGCTCCGGGATCGCGTGAGCATCCGCAGCGCGAACTCCCCTTGTCCTCCGAGGCTTGACGGCAATCTCGAAGACGGCATCTGCGTCTCGGCGGTTGAGGCCAGGGGATCAATTCCGGGGTTCACGGTACCCGACTGAATTTGCGTTCACGGGCGGAAATTGGCCGGCAGGAAGCGCCCTGACCACCTAAGTCCGAACTCGCTGCAGGATTTGGCGTTTCATCACCCGGCATTTGGGTTAGATTGTAACGGCATGCATCGTGGCCGCGGTGGCCGGGTGGAGTGAACATTCGAACGGTGCGATGGTCGAACTGTTGATGCATTCTGATCACGCGAAACGACGGGGCCGACGCCGCAAGGCTGTCGAAACCTCCGATCATGCCTGGACCTGGTGACGCGATGACCCGGGCGGATTTCCAGGCGATTGCGGAGAGGCAGGAAGTTCCGAACGAATTCTGGCAGGCAGGCGTTCTCCAGGACGTGTCCCGTTCGTTCGCTTTGACCATTCCAATGCTCCCGCCGCAATTGCGGACCGTCGTGGGGACGGCTTATCTCCTTTGCCGAATTGCCGACACGATCGAGGACGACCCGGAGTTGCCGGAAAGCAGCAAGAGCGAGTTCCTTGAGAAGTTCTCGGATGTCGTCGAAGGGACGGCATCGTCGGAAGGCTTCTCGGACCTCGTCGTTCCCATGCTGTCGGGCTCTGCCCCCGAAGCCGAGCGGACCCTCGTTGCCAACACGCAACGGGTCATGTCGATCAATTCGACCTTTTCGGCCGCGCAAAGGGAAATCCTTGCCCGTTGCGTTCGTGTCATGTCGGCCGGCATGGCGGAGTTTCGCCAGGTCACCGGTCTGTCCGGACTTGAAGACGTGCGGCACATGCAACGGTACTGTTACGTTGTCGCCGGTTGTGTTGGGGAAATGCTGACCGAGCTGTTTTGCGAATACTCGGGGACCATTGCACGTAACCGTGACCGAATGATGCAGCATGCCGTTGCGTTCGGCGAGGCTCTTCAGATGACGAACATCCTTCAGGACGTCTGGGAAGACCGCCGGCGCGGAGAGTGCTGGTTGCCGAGAGACGTCTTCGACAAGGCCGGGCTGGAACTGCGCTCCCTGAACCCTGACATGCAACCGGATCCACCGTTCGGAAACGCGATAACCGAGTTGGTTTCACATGCCGGCGATCGTCTCGAAAAATCGCTGGAATACAGCCTGATGATCCCGTCAAGCGAAACCGGGATCCGGAAGTTCTGCCTGACGTCTCTGGTGATGTCGGTACTGACCTTGCGGCGGATACTCTCACGGAAGGGGTATACGAGCAGGACGGAGGTGAAAATCTCCCGGCCGACGGTGGCGGCGCTCGTGTTCTTTCTTGATCGCTCTGCCGGCCACGACCGGATGCTCAGGTCATTGTTCTCGATGCTTGCGAAACGGCTGCGTGCGCGGGAACTGGCACCGTTGTCCGCCTGAACTGACCCGAAAACCGCCCGGGCACGGGTATTTCGACATCTCACCACATCAGCCGCAATCGCCTGCCGGCTTAGGGGTTTGCTCGGCGTTGACCGATGCCGGTGCATTCCGATGGAGTCAGGTTCGGGCGTTCAGGATCACCAGGCCCGGTCGCATTCAGGCTGGCCGGGCAGGCAGCCACGCGTTGCCTGCCGGGAGGGATGGTCCAGCGTGAAGCCGTCAGTTCTTGTGGAGATCGAAAGAGTAGTCGCCGTTCTTGCCCATGGGGCCAAAAAACTTCTGGACTTCCGGATGATCGACAGGATCGCCGCTCTTGTCCTTCACCAGGTTCTGCTCGGACACGTAGGCAACGTAGTACGACGTGTCGTTCTCCGCGAGCAGATGGTAAAACGGCTGTTCCTTCTTTGGACGGATTTCCTCGGGGATCGCCTCCAGCCACTCGTCCGTACTCGAAAACGTCGGGTCGACATCGAAGATAACACCCCGAAAGGGAAACTTCCGGTGCCGCACCACCTGACCAATCGTAAACTTGGCGCTCGCCGTTTCCATTTTTCGATCCGCCCTTTTGCCCCGGTCGCGAGCCCGGGCTTGTTACTATATGTGGACACATCTTGCCGGGGATGCAAGGGCAGAAGAAAAAGTGTCGGCCGATGATCGTTATTGCAACAGTCCTGCAGATCGTGACACCGGTTTTCGTACTGGCGGGAATCGGCTTCATCTGGGTGCGGGCCGGATTCGAATTCCGGGTCGAGTTTGTCACCCGGCTGGCCATGACGCTGGCCATTCCCTGCCTGATTTTCGAATCCCTGGTCAGGACGGAAATCCGTACGGGGGATCTGGCAACGACGATGTGGGCCTGTTGCGTTGGCTACGGGCTGTTGACGGTCGCCTTTTTTGCCCTGGTCAGGCTGGCGGGGCTGGACATCCGGACCTACCTGTCCCCCCTCACTTTCGGCAACACCGGTAATCTCGGACTGCCGCTCGCCTATTTGGCCTTTGGCCAGGAAGGGCTGGACTACGCAATCGTCACCTTTGCCTTCATGACGGTCTATTCGTTTACCTTTGGAGTCTGGATCGTTGCCGGGGGCGGCTCCGTCCTGAAACTTTTTTACGAACCCATGGTTCCGGCGGCACTGCTGGGCGGGGTCTTCGTCATCCTGGATTGGGATGCTCCCGAACTGGTTCTCAACACGCTCGAACTGATCGGCCAGATGGCCATTCCTCTCATGCTCATTACGCTTGGCGTCGCCTTGGCGCGCCTGAAGCTGTCGAGGTTGCGGCTGGCGCTGTCGTTGTCGGTGGTTCGGGTCATCATCTGCATTGCGGTTGCGGTGCTGGCCGGAAGTTTGTTCGGCCTGACCCGCGTGCCCCATGCGGTACTCGTCCTGCAGCTATCGACGCCTGTTGCCGTATCGGCCTATTTCGTGGCGGAAATGTACGGGGTGAACGCGGACGAGGTCGCCGGTTTCGTCATCGTCTCGACCGTGTTGTCGGTCGTCACGATTCCGTTGACACTCGCGTTTCTCGTCGTTCCGTGACCAATGCCTGAGGCACGAAAAGAGAAACGATTTCGGCAATGATCCCGGGTTAACGGGCAATCACGGGACCTTGGGCCGGGCGCAGGTCGAGATGACGCCGCGTTGACGAAAGGCTGGGTCAATTGTTGCGGCCAGACAGGATATTGATTGACGCCTCGCGGGAATGGCGCGAAAAGACGTGCATTCGTCACCGGAGTCCGCGCCGGTTCCTTTATCGCTTGGGATTTCGGGTGCCGTTCGGAGATGCATTGTCCCTGGGAAACAAGCCGTGAGCAGAGTTGAGATCGGAAACCGGAAACGTGGGGCCGTCGCTGGTTGCGCGCATTTTGCCGGACGACGGAAAGACGGCGTTCATGGCTGTTCCGCGCCTCTTGTCGCCGGACTCGTCGTCCTTCTCTTCCTCGGTGCCTGCTCGAGTCCCGGACCTCGGGAATACGACAATGCCTGCGACATTCGATACGACCATCCGGACTGGATCGACGAGCTTGCACGTACGGAACGGAAATGGGGCGTCCCTCCGAACGTCATCCTGGCGACCATGTACCAGGAGTCCAGGTTTGACGCGGACGCCAGGACACCGCGCCGGTACGTGTTTTTTGGAATGGTTCCCTGGGGCCGACAGTCTTCCGCATACGGATATGCCCAGGTTCTCGATGGCACGTGGGACTGGTATCGATCGGAAACCGGAAGCTGGTTCGCAAGGAGAGACAACTTCGGGCACGCGGTGGACTTCATGGGATGGTACATGGACAAGACCACCCAAAAGGCCGGGGTTTCGAAATCCGACGCCTATAACCAGTACCTGGCGTACCACCAGGGCCACCAGGGTTACCTGGAGGGGCGTTATCGGAACATCGAATGGCTGAAGGACGTGGCCAGATCGGTCGATGCGCGTTCAATGCGTTACGAGCGGCAACTGCTTCAATGCACGTGAACGGGGATCGTGATCCGAGAGCGGTGTTCCGTGATGCTCGCATGGACATTGCCCCGATCCGGCATTGACACGAAACTCGTCGGGATGAGCACGCGAGGCCAGGTATCAGGCGGCTCGACGGTTTCCGTTACAGCCCTCTCGTACAGGCAATTCCCGGCAAGAGGCCGGCGCGGCCAGCTGATCCGGTCTTCCCGGGCGAATCCGGATGACGTCGCCACTGTATTTCCGGCAAGGCGGTCTGGCCAGGCGTGCACGGACTCGCGTCATGCCGCGTCATCGCCGTATAGCGGGAAGACTGTCGCGATCATTCCAATTGAGCGATTCGCGGGATAGCGGTTCACTCCTGGAGCAGGGAAAGAGAGCGTGGAATTATCCCGGTCGTTTGGGAGAGCCCCGGTCAACCCTGGCCGCGATCCGTTGTCCAGGCCGGAGGAACAGTCGTTGAGCCAAACCGTTGCAAGCCTGGTGGTCGACTCCCTCGTCGCGAACGGTGTCGATGCCCTGTACTGTGTTCCGGGCGTACAGAATGATGCCTTTTTCGACGCGTTGTTCCATCGAAAGGAAGCCGTCAGGGCGGTCCAGGCCCGGCATGAACAGGGTGCTGCGTACATGGCGCTCGGCGCGGCCCTCGCGACCGGGAAACCCCAGGCGATCTGCGTTGTCCCCGGGCCGGGATTTCTGAACAGCACCGCGGCGCTCTGCACGGCGTATGCGCTCAACGCGCCCGTATTCGGCATCGTGGGCGACAATGCCACGACGTTTATCGGGAAACGCCTCGGGCAGCTCCACGAGATCGATGGGCAACTCGAAATTGCCGGGTATCTCGCGAAGCACGCCGTGCGGATCGATGACGCCGAGGTGGCGCCGTCGCGCCTGGCAACTGCATGGAGCGCGAGCATTTCAAATCGTCCCGGGCCGGTCATTGCCGAAGTTCCCGTCGATCTCTGGTTGAAGGCAACGAGCTACAGGGCGGAAGATCTTGGGGGAAAGAGGCTGACGCCACCCGCAGCCGATCGGAGGGAACTGGAGAGAATATCAGCTACGATCTCAGCCGCCAGGAGGCCGCTCATCATCTTGGGCGGCGGCGCACAGGATTTCAGCGACGAGATCAGGACCCTGGCGACGCGCGTCGGCGCAGGGGTTTCCGCCTTTCGAACCGGTCATGGCGTGATGCCGACAGGGGACTCACTGTACCTGGAAAATCCTGTGGCACACGCGGTCTGGCCCAAGTGCGACCTTGTCATTGGACTTGGAACCCGGCTCGTCCAGCAGAAAAACCTGTGGGGTCTCGACGACGGAATCCGCGTGATTCACATCGACATCGATGCCGATGCACTGGCGGGAAACCGCGAGTCTGACCTTGCCGTGCATGCAGACCTCGCGGATGCCCTGCCGCGCCTCCTTGCGATCCTGCCCCGGCAGGATTCGCGGGACGCTTGGCGTGCCCGGATGGCAGTGGCCAGGGACAAGGTCGACGCGGCCATCGGCGTCGAGTTGAGACCGCAGCTGGACTGGCTCGCGGCCATTCGCAAGGCAATGCCCGACGATGCGATATTCGTCGATGAGCTCACGCAGCTCGGCTACGTGGCAAGGTTCGCGTTCCCGAAGCATTGCCCGCGGAGTTTTCTGAGCACGGGTTACCAGGGAACTTTGGGGTGGGGCATTGCCGCGGCCATCGGCGCCGCTGATGCGAGGCGGGACGTGGCGGTCGTATCGGTTGCCGGCGACGGGGGAGCACTGTTCACGATCGGAGAGCTCGCAACGGCAGTGCATCACGACATTCCGATCAACATCATCGTCATTAACGACAATGCATACGGAAACGTCCAGACGATACAGCGCGAGAACTACGGCGGGAGACTCATCGCGTCCGACCTGACCAGCCCGAATTTCGTCGAACTCGCCCGGAGTTTCGGGTTTTCGGCTTCGCGGGCCGACTGTCCCGATGAACTCGAACGGCACCTTGCTTCCGCAATCGCGCGAGGAGGCAGAAACCTGATCGAGGTTCAGGTCGGGGAGTTCCCCTCACCTTGGAAACGCGTGATGCTGGGTCACGCCCGCGGCGAAGAGGACCATGAATGGCCGTGGCCGACGCCTCCTCCTGATTGACGGTGTCGACGCGATTTTTCGTGCGCGCACCTGTCTCGATCACCTGAGCCGTGCCGGTATCTGGTCCATGGGGCAATCCCGGCCCGGATCAGGCTTGGCGCGATTCCATGTCCGTATGCGTTCAATGGCCTGTTGAATGAAATGACCATTTCGGATTTGTGGTGCTCCAGGCGAATCTGCAAGGGAACCGGACCCCGAGACAACGATTCGATGGAGCCGCGCCCGCCGGAACCCCGCTCGGAGCCCCTTTGGCGGCCGCGTTCCCAGAAAGCAAACTCGGCCTGCATCAATACGGCGGCGGATATTCAGGATCTGCATTCCTCGCGGTGATGGGCGACACGGACTTCAGGATGCAAATATCCCTGTTGCTGATCCGGCAGTCGCCGACACGGTACCGCCAGAGATTGCGGTAGCGCGTCCCGCACGGCGGGGCGCCGGGTACCCGGGGATTTTCCGTTTCTGACGGTCTGAGTCGAGGAAATCGCGAATGCGGCACTGGACCTGCCTGTCCTGTTTGCGAACGGTTTTGCGAACACGTGCGGGGTATTCAATCTTCCAGGTCACGCCACATTTCTTCCGCGCTCGGGACCTTCTCCTCACCCTTGCGAATGCGCTCCAGGACCTGCTCGCCAAGATATGCGTCTTCCAGGTCCTCGATTTTTCGAGGATGACCTCGCGGGCGTAATAGCTCTTGGCCTGCCCGTTTGCCTGGCCAGCCTCCCTGCACAAAAAAGGGGGAAAGATCTTGGGCTTCAGTCCCGGGAAAGACCTGCGCGCTGACGCGCGAACCGGTGCCGTCAGATGTTGCAGGAATCCGCATTGCCGTGTGTGAACCAACCAAAACAACCATGCAGCTACGCCCACGCATTTGATTGTTGATCCAGTTCTTGATCGCTCGTACACCGCTTCTTGCAACGGTTTTCCAATCATTGCCGTTTGCTGGCCTGGTGCCTTCCTTTAACCCATATTTCGGACTTGGCCGACCGGCCAATAATCTGGCGCGTAGTGGAAAAAAACCTTTCGGTTTATATACTTATCCATCCAGTATTTTGGAGTTCAAATACATCACTGCGAGGACCGACAAAAGAAGAACGCCGTGAAATGGAATGAGCGATTTCGAAAACGTTGCTTTGATCCAAGTCGGTTTGTCCTCGGGCCTCAAGTCGGAGCAAAAAGAGGCCGCAGCCATCGAGAAATCAACGTTCTCGTCGCTTTGAACGCGGACGTGATCATAAAGTTTTCGATAGAGTTGCTCCTGCAAAAGGAAAAAACCGTCTAGTCCCCAAAACACGGCAACCGGGATGACTGCGACAAGAACAAGTGCGCCACGACTATCAACAACCGAAAGTGCAAATAGAGCCGAGACAAGAACAACACTCCAGCCTTTTAACAAAATAGAATTTGTCGATAAGCGATTAATCACGCCCTGAATTAGTTCCAGATGTTTTAATTTTCGTTCATCTGCCATTACCCATCATTATACAGGCGACAGCACGGCGCGACAATTTTTTTGCCAATGGAATCTCCTTCAAATCTGTTGAGTCGAGCTGCCGATGAACAATACCGGGTATAAGGCGCATGCCCATGCACTTCCCGGGCCTCCGAATTTCACGGATTTTCGGCGTGCCTGCCAAATGAACGGAAACAAGGGACGAATTCGCCGGAGCGCTCGCCGAATTTCGCTGCCCTGCCGACTTTTCCGGGGCTTTTCCCGGAGAGACCGCGGACGCCGGAACCATCCCGAAGGACGGTGAGGCGCGTCCGGGAGGGACGGCGAGCCGCATCGACCGGTCAACCGCAAGCGCAAGGACACCGAACATCACCTGTCCAAAATCCTCGGCATGTCCCCGGACACGCAGATGGTGGGCGCCGAACCCGAGTGCGTAAAACAGGTTCTCGCCTACTCCGGCTATGGACCCGAGTCGTTCGCGGACATCTACGAGGGCAGGCGGGCGGTCTCCAAGAACAAACTATCGGGGCAACTGTAACTGCCTGCCGGCGACGGCCCGTTCCCGGTGGTCGTTCTTCAGCACGGCAGTGGAAATCCGGCGCATTTGACCCCCTGGTGGAAAAAGGTGGTCCCCGCGCTATTGAGAGAAGGAATTGGTTCATTCATCGCCGACTGTTACCGCGGACGCGGGATCGGAAGCACGGCTTCCGACCGGCGAAAGGTGTCGAAGGCGGCACGCACAGTCGACGCGTTGATGGCGCTCGAGGCGCTGGCGGCGCATCCCAAGATTGACGGGAACCGCGTCGGCATAGCAGGATACTCTTTTGGAGGCATTGTTTCATATGAATCGGCGGATCGCAGAACAGTCGAAACAGTCCTCGGTCCCGACCAGCAGTTCGCTGCACACCTGCCGGTCTATCCTTCCTGACAGGTGCAACGGGAGAAAATCGACATGACAGGCCGCCCGATGCTGTTTCTTGTCGGGAAGGAAGACAACGACACTCCGGCCCAACCCTGCAAGGAGTCTGTAGCCAGAATCAAGGCCGCCGGCCTTCCGGCAGCTCTGAACATGTACACGAATGCCGGGCACAACATTGTCAAGGTGAAGCGCAGGAATTATGACGACCTTGCGACGTTCAACAGGTACGGGAGAGGCACCATGAACTTGGATGGCCACGAATTCATGGGGAATGCCTCCACCAGGAACACGACGTGGGCCCGATTCGTCATTGCCGTGTTTCACCAATGCGGGGACCGTGGAGCCGAACTCTACGGCACGAAAGGCGTCGCAACGCCGGACACTGTCGGACACAGCTGAATTCTTCACCCGGACGCTGAAGCCTTAGCGAGATAAACTGTATTTCCGGGTTCTGTCCCGACGTCGAACGCGTTCCCGGACTCGGAAGTGGCGCTGTCGGCGCACCGGAAGCGGTTTCCCTGATCCGGTGGCGACATATGGTTACGGACGCTGAAAACACCCGGAGGCTGGACCGAAGAAAAGTGACACTCCGTCGGGTCCCTTCCGAGTCCACAGACAGGCGACACCGAACAACCATCCTCATCCATAGCGACAATCTGATCCGATGCCTGAATCCCTTGATGCGCCTCTCCTATTTTCCACCGCTCGTCTACGCTTGAGAAAGCCGGAACTCAAAGACGCGGAACCGATTTTCGCTGCCTATGCGACAGACCCGCATGTGGTGCGATTCCTGAGTTGGCGGGCTCACCAGCGTGTGCAGGATACGGAAGAGTTCCTCCAGCGCAGCATAGAGGCGTGGTCCGAAGGAACCAAATTCACATACGTCATTGAGCTCCAGGATAGGCCTGACAACCCGATTGGTGCGATTGATGCGCGACCGCAAGGCCCTCGGGTCGCGTTCGGCTACGTTCTCGCCCGAACCAGTTGGGGACGCGGCTACATGACCGAAGCTCTGTCTTCACTGGTGGACTGGTCGCTAAATCTACCTGGCTGTTGGCGCGCCTCGGCGTATTGCGATTCTGCCAATTCCGCTTCGGCCAAAGTCATGCAGAAGGCAGGAATGGAGTTCGAAGGAGTTCTCCGTCGTTTTGCAGTCTTCCCCAACGTCTCTTCAAGGCCGCGGGATTGCTTGATGTACGCGAAGGTAAAGTCCTGACGGACCGTGATTGGCGGTTCAGATGGAGATGGTTCCGGCAACTGATGCTGTTCTTGATCAGGCGGTTGCAACCCTCGGCGACCTCCGGGCATCCATTTCGGCACGATCGATACCACGCGGATTTCCGACCGCGACGGCCAGGAAGAAGCTGTGCGCGAGTTCGATCCTGGGGAGTTGCTTCTTGATCGCCTGCCGCAGCTCAAGCTGGTCGATATTGCGCAGGATGAACATCGACTTGATGATCTGGCCGAAGGCTGGCATCGGTTTCGGCTGTATGCGCCGCCCGCTCAAATGGCCACGTCGGCAGCGATGTCGCGGCGGCAGCTCTCGGCGCGAATAAATCCAGGCGATTGGTGTGGGGTCACACCATTTGCCCGGAAAGCGTATTCCCAACGGTCGGCGAACGCGTCAAACGTACCCAAAGCAATCTGCATCAGGTCGTCTCAGATCGCGCTGTCGCAGGGGTTGAAAGCTCGTCGTGGGTGAAGAAGCGGTCTTGCAGCCAGAAGAAACGAATACGTTCTGGATCGACTTCACTTGCGCCATGGACCTCATTAAATTTCGCTATCCACTCTTCACCGCAATTACGTTTAATCGCCAGTTCAATGGACATGAAGTCACGGTGCCGATCACCGACGCCTGCCATGCCCCAATCAACGATACTACTGATGCATTGCTCGTCGATCAGAAGATTTGGAAAACAATTATCACCGTGAGTAACCACAAAATCGCCAACTTGTGTAGCGCGAGCAACAAGGTCATCCAGCACTCTAGATGGCTCGGCACCGGTATCAGTCATGAAGGCTTCAAGTTTTTGACATGGAGAACCAATGCGTCGGGCACTCTCCTCGAGTTCGTTTTCCAACACCCTGTCAAAAGGGCAATTCTCTGTCGCGACAGTATGAATCATCCTGAGTCCTTCGGCTCGTTTCTCAAAGGCTGTACGCATAGAGATGGCTTCAAAGCACTCATGCGAGGGCACGCCGGGCAATTCAGAGACCAAGACGAACGACCGGGTACCATTTGTGGTACAGTGTAGAACGCAGGGCACGGGCAGATTGTTACCGATCTACTTGAGTCGTGCGGCTTCGTTGACCTGGTCCTGGCCCGCAATTCCTGTTCCGATTTTCAGATATGCTGGTCCTTCGACCTTGTCCCGGACACGGAACAGTTGGTTCCCGAGGCGCCCGAGCGCGAGTTCCTGGAATTCGCCAAGTTCCAGCCGGTCAAGCAAGCTTTCCGGAAGGCCCAAATTACCATTACCTGCAGGCATGCCAATGTTCCCATGAGCGAGACACGAGGGTCCCGAACTTCACTTGTGAGGATGTGGCAAAACGATACTTGGCCGGTTGCGTGGCTATCTGGCATGGCCATGCCGTTCAATCAACAGTCGAGCCTCGCATGTCGAGAAATTGACTCCAAGAATGCTTGGGGTCGTGGCTGTTGTTTCCCGAATTATTCCGGCATGAGTTGCAGGTATTTCCTGGAAAATTTCGTGTACGGATTTCCTGGTTGTCGAAACCATACGGGAAGCCGGGCCCCGCCGGTTTCGTTCCCTGCGCGGCTCGATGATCCGTCCATCCGGGCCCGGGAAGATCAGTCGGCACGAATCCGGCGAACACTCTGTGGCATGACAAGACCGGACATACGCGGTGCCAATCTCGCTCATGTCGGGCAATTCCGGCTTGTCAGTTGGAACTTCAGTTCCCGTTCCTGCTGCCAAGTTCGAACTGAACATTGAACAGCCGGGCCTCCGGCCGAACCCCGACTTCCAGGTTCACGAGAACGACCCGTGTGCGCCGGCCGTAGGCATCGGTAACGGTCCAGCCGTGAAGCCGAAGCGGATCATTGATGAACTGGAGTTCGAGCGTGCCAAGCCCCGGACGCTCGGGGTCGGTCGCGATGATCATGGTCCGCTCGTCACCCCGTATGAGCGAGGTTGCCCCGAGTTCGGCCTCAAGATCCAGTTCGGCGGCCAGGAACAGTGCAAGAGGTGACGATCGCAGCGGATACTGCCGGAGCACCTTCGAACCCGCTTCGATCAGCGAGATCTGGCCGCCGCCCGCAATCACGACATCGGCTTTCGGACGGGAATACTCGAGCCGCATGCGCCCTGGTCGATGAACGTATAGCGTGCCTTCCCGCCTTGTTCCGTCGGGATTGACCTGCACGAGGCCGGACCGAAGATACTTGAGACTTTCCAGGTAGCTCGAAATCTCGTCAAGCGACGGGGCCGCCGCCGCCTGAGGCAGCGCGTTGGCCGCGGCAAGGCCGAGGCAGAGGCAGAAGCGGAGAAGTCCGGTTCGGATGTTCATGGCATGAAGATAAGTCCCGGACCTGCGGCGGGGCAAGACGCCGGGCATCACGACCGACTTCGCATGGTTCACGGTTCCGGGATCAGGATCTCGCGCTTTCCGACATGGTTGGCCGGGCTGACCAGCCCCTCGTCTTCCATCTGCTCGACGAGACGGGCCGCCTTGTTGTAACCGATCGAGAGTTTTCTCTGGATATAGGAAGTCGAACACTTGCGGTCGCTGGCCACGATCTCGACGGCCTGGGCGTAGAGGTCGTCCTTTCCCGAATCGTTGCCGCGGCCAATGATCAGGTTGACTTCCGACTCCGTGGCTTCGTCCAGTCCCTCGACAACTCCGTTCACATATTCGGGCGGGCCAAATTCCTTCAGGTGGGAAACCACTGATTCGACCTCCGAATCGCTGACGAAGGGGCTGTGAATCCTGGTGATCTTGCCGCCACCGGCCATGTACAGCATGTCTCCGGTCCCGAGCAATTGTTCCGCTCCCATCTCGCCGATGATCGTGCGGCTGTCGATCCGGGAGGTAACCTGGAACGAGATCCGCGTCGGAAAATTCGCCTTTATCGTCCCGGTTATGACGTCGACCGAGGGGCGTTGCGTTGCCATGATCAGGTGAATTCCCGAGGCCCTCGCCATTTGGGACAGCCGCTGGATGCAGGCCTCTATTTCCTTGCCGGCAACCATCATCAGGTCTGCCATTTCGTCCACGACGACAACGATGAACGGAAGCTTGTTGGTATCGAGATGCTGGGTCTCGAGAATCGGTTCTCCTGTTTCGCTGTCGAATCCCGTCTGGACCGTTCGGGTGAATTCCTGCCCGCTCGCCAGGGCTTCATCGATACGGGCATTGTACCCGTGGATGTTGCGGACACCGACCCACGACATCTTGCGGTAGCGGTCTTCCATTTCCGCGACCACCCATTTGAGTGCGACAACGGCCTTTTTCGGATCGGTCACGACCGGTGACATGAGATGGGGAATTCCATCGTAGACGCTCAATTCCAGCATCTTGGGATCAATCATGATCAGTCGACACGCATCGGGCGAGAGCTTGTAGAGAAGCGAGAGGATCATCGTATTGATGGCGACCGACTTGCCCGAACCCGTGGTCCCGGCAATCAGGAGATGCGGCATTCGCGAAAGGTCGGCAATGAACGGCGAACCGCCGATGTCCTTGCCGAGTGCCAGCGGCAAGAGGCTCTTTCCATCACCGAAGTCCTTGGTTGACAGGATCTCGTTCAGGAGCACCTTTTCGCGGTGGATGTTGGGCAACTCGATGCCAATGACCGATCGCCCGGGAATGGTTGAAACCCGCGCGGACAATGCGGACATCGATCGCGCGATGTCGTCTGCCAGGCCGATGATCCGGCTTGCCTTGAGCCCGGGCGCCGGTTCGAGTTCGTACAACGTCACCACCGGTCCCGGGCGAACCGAAATGATTTCGCCCTTGATTCCGTAGTCGTCGAGAACGTTTTCAAGCATCCGCGCGTTTTCCTCGAGGGCTTCGTTGCTGAGGCTTCGCCGGACGATGTTTGTCGGGGTGGCGAGAAGTCCAAGCGGCGGAAAGACATAGTCTCCCGGAGCCTTTTCGGGGAAAAGACTCGGCTGGGCCTCGGATTTGGCCCGCTCGCTGGCCGTGTTCGGAGACCTGGCCATGCCGCGAACGAGGGGTGACTGTTCCCGTGCGGAAGAATCCGTTTGAGCCATGCGCGGGGGCGCAGGCCCGAGACGGAGTTCGCCTGGAACCGAATTCGCATCATCACTCCGGGAACCGGACTCCGAAGCCGTACCGGCATCCTCGGACGCGGGGCCCATGTCCGTTTCGGTGTCGGTCCAGAGGCCGGCCCCGGCGGCGGGTTGGCCGAATCTTCCCGGTTGGCCCGTGTCGTCAACGGACCGACGGCCGATTCCAACAAACCTCCCGGCCCTGGCCCAGAACCCCGGTCTTTCTGGCTCCGAATCGAATTCCACCGGGTTTTCCGTTCGCGTCATCGCCGCAACGCGTCGATCCTGCCTTCGTATCGGCGGCTCGAAGGAGTGCGGCGCCTGCCTCTCACCCCAGCGGGAGCCGGGCCGGACAATGACATGTGCGATGCTGCGAAGACAAACGCCATACGCGAACAGCAACAGATTCAGGGAGTACACCAGTTCGCCTCTCGAAACGCCTAGAGAGAAGACCGTGGCGGTCAGGGCGAGCACGGCGAAGCTGGCCGTTATCACGGTGAGTTCAAGACCCGGCTCAAGCAGGTCCTGCCGAACGATCAGGCGAAGCATCGCGTCGCCGAACAGTCCGCCCATCCCGAACTCTTCGCTCCAGATCGGAAGCGACACATTGGACGAGAGGAAGATCGATGAAATGACGATTGCAATGGGAACAACCGGCGCACGGTACAGGATTCGCGAATCGCCGATATGAAGGAGCAGTCGAATTCCCCAGCATCCGGCGGCCACGGGGATTCCCCAGGCCGTGAGACCACAGATCATGATCAGCGGGTTGGCGATCCCGGCGCCGGGACTCCCGAAAATGTTCCTGGCGGGTTCCGTCGATGCGGCAAACCAGCTCGGGTCTTCGAGCGAATAGGTCCAGAGTGCAGCCCCGATTGCAACGGAGGCCGCGATCAGAACGAGACCGAGCAATTCGATCGAACGATTCCGCAAGGCCGCGTAGGTCCTGGGGTCAAGAAGTGGGGCGCGGTGCCCGCTCGTGATGGACATGTGAGGTCTATCCTCCCGGGATCATTGTCCGGAGTGTACGAAGGCCGGTTTCAAGACGATCCCGGCCATGGGTGATCGAGACACGGATGAAAGGTCGGGCCGGGTCCGGAACTCCCGACTCGACCGGACCTGAAAGATATTCGCCCGGCAGAACCCGGATACCGGAATTCCGCCAGAGATCGAGAGCGGTGGCTTCACCGTCGCCGGTCCGGATCCAGAGGAACATTCCTGCTTCGATGGGCCTGTAAACGGCCGTGTCCAGCCCGGAAAACACGTCGTCTGCCAGTTCGTACTTGCGGATGTACTCGGCACGGCTGTCTTCAACATGCGCCTCGTCGGCCCATGCACGTGCGGAAACGCGCTGGATCGGCAGGGGCAATGGCGCCCCTCCATAGGCGCGAAGTTTGCGAAGTTCGCCGATCGTTTCCGGGCCGCCGGCGATGAATCCGGACCTGAGGCCGGGCAGGTTCGAGCGTTTGGACAGGGAATTGAACGCGAGCACACGCTCGGGATCGGCAGACAGGTTTTCGGCCACCTCGAGGATTCCGGGCGGAGGATCACGCCGGTAGAGTTCCGAGTAACATTCATCGGAAAACACGAGGAAGTCATGTGCCTCCGCCAGGCGGATCAGGGAAGCAAGCCAGTCAGACGATGCTATGGTTCCCTGCGGATTGGACGGAGAACAGATGTAGGCGATCGCGGTCCTGTCCAGTGTCGACCGGTCCAGCTGTCCGAAATCCGGCAAAAACCTGTTCTCCGCGGTCGCCGGAACGAGAACGGGCCTGGCGGCGGCGGCGGCGGCGGCACCGGCATAAACCTGGTAGAACGGGTTCGGCATCGCCACGAGCGGCGGGTCCGCGGTCTTCCGCTCGGGACAAAGCGCCAGGCAGGCATTGAACAGGCCTTCCCGGGACCCGTTGACAGCCATGACCTGCCTGTCCGGATCAAGGGCCACGCCATAGCGGGTCTCGATCCACCCGGCGATCGATGCAAGCAGGTCGGGGGCGCCCGGGTTCGGCGGATATTGCCGGAATTCCTCGATGTGTTCGAGCAGCACGGGCCCGACGAAATCGGGAGGAGAATGCCTGGGTTGGCCCAACGCAAGGTCGAGGACATCCCCACCGGCAGCCTGTCCGTCGAAAAGCATACGGAGCCGTGAAAACGGGTATGCGGGCAAATTCGAAAACCGCTCGTTGAGCTTCATGACCTGCCTCAGGTCTCGGAACCTTCTGGTTCTTCTTTCCACCAAGATTAACGGAATGTGGCGAAAGGATCAAATTTTTTGAAAGAATTTCATGTCTGGCAACACAAAGCCGCACATTCCTTTCCGATTCGGTTCGCAAAATGTCGACAGCTGAATTCCCGTTCGTGGGGATTTCATGTCGTTGTCGGGTCGGCTTGATATGATATGTATCAATCCCCGCACAGCTGGTCCCGAAGGATCATGTCATGACGAAGAAACAGAAGGCGGCGCGGTCGATGAACTCAGACTCAAGGCAGATGGTCAAGACGACGCGTTCCGAAAAGGAATCGTACGGGAGATCCGGGGCCAGGGCGGCGAAGCCTGTGACGCCCACCTCCGAGCGGATCATCAAGGCGACCTCTGTAAAGCGTCGAACTGCCATGAAAGTGCTGGCCAAACGGTAGGCGACATTATCGCGTCACTTGGGCGGACGCGGTCCGCGGTCATGAGGAAGCGCTTCAGGATGGCGGAGCCCCTGGGATCGTAAGTGAGGACGCGATTCTGTCCGATATTGCTCGCCCTTGCCACGGCTATCACCGGCGCATTCACCAAAAGGCGGCAGCACGGGTCCACGGAATCGTCTGCAACCATGGATTTTCTGACGGTAACAGGAGAACGGCACTCTATCTGGTCGAACTGCTCGTCCAGAGGAGTGGTTACGAGTTTGTCGAGGACGATGAGGTAATCGCGGACACCATCACCAGCGTGGCACAGGGCGAAACAAGCTACGAGATTCTTGCGGACTGGTTTCGTGTACGGCTGATACGCTCCTGAGAGCTTGAAAAAAAGTCCTACCTTAGTGCAATATCTTGCGTCTAATGCCGGTTTTCGGTGCGGTAGGCACAACATATGGCATTATGATTTAAGCTTCAGGTACATACGCTGTTAGAATTTGCTGAAGGAAAATTGGATCAGAGTCCTCAGAGTTGAGTATGCACGTTGAACGTGCGCTGAGGAACCCGCGACGTACTGCCCTGAAAATCCCCTGCAACGGCCCAGAAGCTGCCCCTTCCGATAGGAAACATGATTCATCGTTCCACACCGCCGCAATATGCCACGGGTACCCGGTGGTCATTGCTGTGGAGGGAATCCGAGCTTCTCCCCAATCCCCACGTTACTGTTGCCGTGGTCAGGGCGATGCTCGAAATCGGTGCGGATCCCAACAGGAGAATCGTCACGAAAACACAGCGGTTCAGGCGGCCAATGAGCGTATCAGTGGCCTTGAACGACTTCAGCCTCGACGGCGAAAACCCGGTTGAGCGTGAGGAATTCACCCCATTGATGTTGGCGATCCGACACGACGAGAATCCCGAAATCGTGAAGGTACTGCTGGAAGGAGGGGCCGACCCGGACCTCCGGTCGAAACACGAAAACTGGACCTCGTTGCACATGGGCGCGCACCAGGCCAACTCCGAGGTTGGCCGCCGTCTGCTGGAGCGGGGTGCCGACCGTCGGCTGCAACAACGCAACGAGGCAGGACACCTTTGCATGCGCTGGCGTGTTGCGGTGGCCGAAGAAACTTTGGGGACTTATAAAGATGGGTTGACGGCGCGTCACGCCGACAGCTTTCGATCAGTTTCACGGGTCACAGGGGTGGCCAGCGCCAACGCCCCTCGCCGTGCAGACACCCCAGTCCCCGAGGTCAAGATGTTGCGGGCCGCATTCAGGTCCGCGTGATCGGCATGGCCGCACGCCACGCATTCGAACTTCCGGTCGTTCCGGTTTCCCGGATCAGTGAACCCGCAGGCGTTGCACGACTGGCTGGTATATGCAGGGTTGACCTCGATCAGATTTGAGCACTTGTAGCCGAGCTTCCCCTTCATGCCATGCCAGCCGGTGTTCAGGATCTCCCGGTTGAGACCGGACTTGGCCTTCACCTTCGTGCCTGGGTTGTCGAGCGTGCCCTTTGCTGATCGCGTCATGCCCCGGGTGTTGAGCTTCTCGACAATCACCGTGCTCGCCCGGTTCGCGATCCGGCGGCTAACTTGGTGTTGCCAGTTCCTGCGTCTGTTGGCCCGCTTTCGCTGGAGCCTCCGCAGCCTGAGCCTGGTTCTCATGCGCCGCCGTGACCCCTTGCGCTGGCGGGCAAGCCTGCGCTGGTTGCGCCCGATCTTCGCATCAAGCCGACCCGTGTCGGGCGCGGGGATGATCTCGGCCTCTCCGGTCGTGTCCACCACCGCCACCTGGCGGACGTTCATGTCCACGCCCGCCAAGACCCCGGTGTCGGGACGCTCCTCAGCCTCGACCTCGTAGCAGACGGTGACATACCACTTGCCGGCGATCTTCTTGACCACGGCCTTGACCGGCTTGCCCTCGGGATACGGGTTCCCGCCCTTGCGCCGGATGCGCATGGGACCAACCCTCGGGATGGAGATCATGTCGTCCCTGATGGTGACGGCCTGGGGAATGGTGAAGGACGGCGTCGACCCGTGGCGGGACTTGAAGCGTGGATGTCCTGCCTCGCCCCCGAAGAACGCCTTCCACGCATCGGCCTGGTACTTGAGCACGTACCGGGTGATGCCGAAGGAGTATTCGCAAAGCCACGGGATTTCGTTGCGGAGCACGGTGAACTCCTTGCCGAGCGAGAAGAACGAAACCGACGGAGGTTTCTCCCCGTTGGCCTTCGCGTCCTCATAGGCGTCATTGTGCTGCCCCAGTATCGTGTTCCAAACGAAGCGGCAGGCACCCGCCTGTCCGGCCAGGCGCCGTGCGTTGTCCCTGGAGCCTGGCAGAAGCCGGTAGATGATGTTGCGGTATGTGGAGGTCTCGCTCATGCGGTCGGGCCTTCGGCACAAGGTTCGTTTGGTGACGGGAAAATCAGCACCTTCCCGTCACACGCGCATCGCACGAATTGCCTGATTTGTCAAGGAATCATCCAGGGTCCGAATCAGATGTTCCCAATCCCTGCGACCAGTGAAATCGATCGGAAACTGGCAGCGTAATCGCACTGTCAACCCATCTATATAAGCCCTTGCGCCAGGCAAAGCTCTGGCTGGGAGGAGGTGGAGATGTAGATCGAAACTGAAACCCAACATCGCGGTCCAGCGGGTGTAACCCCCGCCCGGTAAAGGCCAGCCAGCCAGCCGGAAGCGAGTGTTGCATGGCGTACGGCAACGTGCGTCGTGAAGCGTACACAGCGGGCAGCGAAGCAACGCTATTGAGCCTCGAAAATTACAACGATGGTGCCTTTGTTGTGGGCTTTGCAGGGGCAGCACCGGAAGCGCCGCCATGGCGAGGCGTGACGGGCCGTCCGGGGTCGCGGGAACGTTGCAGAGCTGTAGATGGACCGCCAGGGAACCTGGGAGACCCGGTTCCGTCCGTGCGTGGAACAGGCTGGAAAGGGAATGCCAGCGAGATCAATCCAGACCCCGGCCCGGCATCGGGCCTGCACGATGCCGGGAGCGTTAAGAGCGGGAACGAACCCCAGCAGGATACGCACGGTACCGGACGGCGAAACAATAAGCCCAAGGGATGCGGGATCGGGAGTCGTAGCGCTCTGATAGTACCTGTGAAGGCGGGGAACCGAGGCCATCGGGACCCGGTGAAGGAAAGCGGAGCGTCGCATGAACAGAACCGGAGGAGGGAAACACATGGAGACGTCGAGCTTCGACATCGTGTCAACGAAACAAACCCGGATAGCCGAACTGGCGAGGACGTGCCCGGACATGGTGTTCACGACCTTGCACCACCACATTGACCTTGACTGGATGATCGTGGCCCTGAACCTCACACGAGTGGACGGGGCAGCGGGCATCGACGGGGTGACGGCGATGGACTACGAAACCCACGCGGAGGCCAACCTGCTTGACCTTCTGGGGCGTATGAAGTCTGGCCGCTATCGTGCCCCGCCGGTACGCCGGCACTACATCCCGAAAGCGGATGGAGGGCAGCGACCGCTGGGCATCCCGACCTACGAGGACAAGGTGGCGCAGCGAGCCATACTGATGCTGCTGGAGCCGATCTACGAGGCGGACTTTCTGCCGTGCTCGTACGGCTTCAGGCCCGGCCATTCTGCCCACGGAGCGTTGAAAGACCTCCGGACGGGACTGGCCGTGGAAGGCCTCAGATGGGTGATTGATGCCGACATTTCGAAATACTTCGATAGCATCGATCACAAGCACCTGCGGGGGTTCCTTGACCAGAGGATCAACGACGGCGTCGTTCGACGGATGATCGACAAATGGCTGGCAGCAGGAGTGCTCGACAATGGCGTCCTGCAACGCACCGAAGAAGGCACGCCTCAGGGTGGGGTAGTTAGTCCGATCCTCGCCAATATTTTCCTGCACCATGTGCTGGATGTATGGATGAGAGAGGATGTGGCACCACGCGTTGGGGCGCACCGACTGGTGCGGTACGCGGATGACTTTGTCATTGCATTCAGGAACCGCCGGGATGGCGAGCGGGTGCTCGCGGTCCTTGGCAAGCGGCTTGCGCGGTATGGGCTCACGCTCCATGACGGCAAGACGCGCTTTGTGGATTTCCGGCCCATGCACAGGCAGGGCGGCGGACATGACGGACAGGGCAAGTTCGACTTCCTCGGCTTCACCCACTTGTGGGGCAAGTCACGGCGAGGTCGGCTGGTCGTACGTCAGTTCACGGCCCGCGACCGGTTTGCACGGGCTGCCAAGTCCATACGGGACTGGTGCAGGAACAACCGGCATCTCCCGCTCCAGGAGCAACACCGGCACCTTGGTCGGGTAATCCGGGGGCATTGCGGCTACTACGGTCTGACCGGCAACAGCAAACAGATAAGCCGCTTTCGTAAAGCGGTGATACGTAGCTGGCATTGCGGGCTTGGCCGTCGACACCGCGACGGGAAACTGTCATGGACGAGGATGAAAGATATCCTGGTACTGTTCCCGCTGCCACAGGCCAAGGTCGTCCATTCGATCTACGCCAAATGAGCGAAACTGACATGCGAGGAACCGGATGCTCTAATGCGGGCACGTCCGGGACTGCGGGGGAAGGGGCACCGCAAGGTCCCCTTCTACCCAGCCAAACTTTGCCGACTCGATGGAATCTGTAAAACTGTTGCTGGACGTTGGTGTCGATCCGTCAGCGAAATACAGGAAGGTCCGCACGAAATGGAAAATCGCCGTGAAGCGCCATGGCGAGCGGCTTAAAAAATTGCTGGATGCGGGCCAGATTTCAGACGAGAGCCGCGCATTCTTGCCCGCCTACGGAAGGTCGGGAGCTGACGGATTTCCGTCGCATCAATAGGGAATTGAACGAACTTCATTGCGCAACCAGTTTTTTCGCCTCATCCGACTATGTGGCGGCCAGGTTAGGAATTCCGGCCCTCAAGTGAGCGGAAACAGGCGCGCATTCCGCGCGAGGGCTGTCACCGCCATCGCTTGCTCCTGTCTGCTGTCGCGATTGGCGCAGGTATGCTGGCGGGGCCGTGGCGAATTGCCTGGCTTACGGCGCCTCTGGAGCAGTCAGATGACCTTTTCGGCAGTGGCTCCGATTGCAAGGATTTCTTCCTCCGCCATGGGCAAGCCGATCAGCGTCAGTCCGCAGGATGGAACACCGGTTGGCAGCGTCAATGCGCAATGGCCAAGGAGGTTGATGATCCTGGTGTTGCGCAACGCGAGGAGATTCGCACGGGCGTAATAGTCGGGATCGGTGTTCAGCCTGTCAGTTTCCGGCGGAAGAATTGCCGACGTCGGCGCCAGGACCGCGGAATAACCCTCCATTCGTATCATGCAGGATGTCCTGAGGTTGTCCAGACGGCGCATTCCCTCGATGTAATCCGTCGCCAGGATCTGTTTTCCGCTTCGAAACCGTTTGAGGACCTGGTGGAACATCAGTTCGGGTGATTCCTCGATGACGGATTTCCATTCGGCATATGCCTCCGGGGCGAACAGGTAGGGCGTGAGATCCAGTGACTCGGCGTATTCGGGCAGCGGCGCCGATTCGACTACGGCCCCCGCGCGCTCGAGAGCACGGATCGAACGGTCGAACGCGTCGGCCGGAGCCTCTTCGATATCGTCGAGAACCACGTGTTCCGGAACGAGAAACTTCAATCCTTCGAGAGGGGCACCCAGAGGCGCAACTGGAGGTTTGCCTTCGAGAATGGCCAGAAGCATCGCGGCGTCCTCGACCGTTCGGGTCAGGGGACCAACCGTGTCGAACGAGCGGCAGAGCGGCACGACGCCATCGAGTGACAGTCGACCATGCGTCGTCTTGAGCCCGACGAGGTCGTTCCAGGCCGCGGGAATGCGCACGGACCCACCGGTATCCGATCCGATCGCCGCTGAGGCCAGGCCGAACGCGACAGAGGCGGCAGCGCCTGACGATGAGCCGCCCGGAACCGAGTCAGGCCCAAGGGTGCATGGAGGTGTTGCGGTGACCGGATTGTATCCGAGCCCGGAAAACGCAAGTTCGGACTGGTGAGTCTTGCCAAGACAGACAAGTCCATGTGCCCACGCGTTGTTCAAGACAACCGCGTCGGTTTCGGGGATACGCCCCCGCAGCAGGAGGGAACCCGCTTCAGTTGCAATTCCGGCGGTATCGAACAAATCCTTCCATGAGATCGGCACTCCGTCCAGGAGACCAAGCCTCCGGCCCTCCTGCACCCGTCTGGACGCTTGGTCCGCTTCCCTTCGTGCCCGATCCGGCGTTGACCGGGCATAAATGCGTGATCCATCGGCATGATTGTCGATGGCGTCGAGGAAGGCGTCGACGAGTTCGCGTGGATCGATCTCGCCGGCACCAATTGCCTGGCCGAGTTCGCTGGCGCTCGCGGCCAGCCAGTTCGCTGGTTGTGTCAATTCCTGCTCCTGTCAAGATGCCGTTCCAAAGGTCCCGGTCTGGTGGATTCCGAACCATACATGTCCGTACCCTGTCGCCGGGAATGCCGGGGAAGGCGATTCCCGTTCCGTCTCAATCCCATTCCTGCACACCCGTGATCGTGCGAACGAGCTCCGAATTCGGGTCTGCCAGGTCCTCGATTACCGAAAAATGATCACGCTGCCGCTCGTGGACCAACACGACCTCCCGAAACGGCTTCCATGCTTCAAAGATCAATTGCGTTTGACGCAGGAATTCGGGTCTCTCCAGTGCGCCGACCCAGAAAACCACCTCGAGCCCGGGCCGGCCTGAGACCGGCTGGTGAAACACCGGGCTCTCTTCCCGGGCTTCCCGGTCATCCAGTTTCAGGATCCGGTTCATTTCCGTCCGGAGCAGCGGTCGAAGGTCGAAGAGTCCGCTGATCGCGACGACCCTGGCAAGGCGGCCCCGGACGCTCGCCGGGAGCAGGCTGTCGTCGCAGACCATGCGGGTCGCAAGGTGACCGCCGGCCGAATGACCGACAAGCGTGACGGGTCCGTCACAGTGCCGGGCAGCGAACTCCACCGCACCGGCAATTTCAGCGGTGATCCCGGCAATCCTGGCCTCCGGCGCCAGGGTATAGCCGGGGATGGCAACATCGAAACCGGCCGCGCGCATGCCTGCGGCCAGGTGGGTAAAGAATTCCTTGCCGAGTCGCATCCAGTAACCGCCGTGAATGAAGACGACCAGTCCCCGCGACCTCGAAGCGGTCCGGACGATGTCCATGCGATTGCGCGGCCGCGGTCCGTAAGCCAGGTCCGTCTCCAGGCTCCCGGCCATTTCCGGCGATCGCCGAAAGTTCTCCGCGAGTCTCTTCCATCGCTCGAGCGTGACATCGGCCCCGGGAACATGGCCGATATTGTCCAGCGCTTCATCCCAGTCGATCAATGCGTCCTCGCGTTGTCCGGGTGACATGCCGCCGGTCTCCTCATCGGAACCCGGCCCGAAAACCGAAGGAGTCGCGCGAGATCAGCGGTCCGGCCGCAACACCTGCGAGAAATCCCCCAAGATGCGCTTCCCAAGCCAGTGTTCCGCTGAAGGCGAAGTAGATCAGGACATTTGCCGCGATCAGCCCGACAACCGTCTTGAGGACCGGGGTGATCTGCAGTCCTAGCCTGCGACGGCGGGTAAAGTCCCAGTAGAGCCACAATCCAAGGAATCCGAAAACGGCCCCGGATGCGCCGATCATCGGTGCGTTCGAGGTCGAGAGAAGCTGGAACCCGATGCCCCCGGCAACTGCGGACACGACGAACAGTGCAAGCAACGACCACGGACCGGTACGCGCCGCGATGTGTTTCCCGAGCGCGAGAAGCACGGTGGAATTGAGTGCGACATGGACGATTCCCCCGTGAAGAAAGGCATGGCTCAAGTACATAGTCAGCCACTGCTCATCGAACAATGGAGCGGCGGCCCCCGTTGCGACCGGTCTCCAGAAGGCGCCGTTCAGGAGCGCGTATCTGCGCCAGTCGCCATCAATCCAGCCCCGGTCGGAAGCAGACAGCCAGAGTTCGATCGCGACAATGGTCCCCGCCAGCAACCAGAGTTGCCAGGGCAGCTGATCGTCGCGCCTGACCCCGGACTCGGACATGTTGGTCTCCGTTTTGATTTCCGTCGGCTTCGTTCAGGCGACCGAACGCACCGGAAACGGCGATTACTGCTCCTGGTTAACGTGACCGATCCGTTCCGCCCGCCTGGAATCGGGCAGAACGACCGGGCCGGTGCGGCCGCCAGGCGCCCGGCGGACGAGACGGCCCCGGATCAGATGTCGAGAGCGTTCTCGCGCTCCCACGAGGTGAAGTGGGCCGTGTACTGGTCCCATTCCTGCCGTTTCAGTTTGAGGTAGGCGGCCGAAAACTCGTCCCCGAGCATGGATTTCAATGGCTTGTCCTTCTCGAAGGCGCGGAGCGCATCCAGGAGATTGAGCGGCAGGCGTTTTGCACCCCGGGCCTTGTGCCCCTCGGCGTACATGTCGATATCGAGGCGCTTGCCGGGGTCAGCCGACGTCTCGATCCCGAGAAGCCCGGCGGCGATGACCGCTGCCTGGAACAGGTACGGGTTGGTGGCGCCATCGGCGAGGCGAAGCTCGAAACGGCCGGGCCCGGGTACGCGAACCATGTGGGTCCGGTTGTTGCCCGACCACGTCACCGTGTTCGGCGCCCAGGTTGCGCCGGAGTGCGTGACCGGCGCATTGATCCGTTTGTAGGAGTTTACCGTCGGGTTGGTGATCGCCGAAAGCCCGGACGCATGCTGGACGATTCCGCCAAGAAAGTGCCTGGCCATGTCCGACAGCCCGAGTTCGTCATCCCCGGCGAAGAGGTTTGTCGAGCCATCGGCATTCCAGGCCGAAATGTGGGCATGACACCCGTTGCCGGTCAACTGTTTGAACGGTTTCGGCATGAAGGTGGCGCGCAGGCCGTGGTTTTCGGCCACGGACTTGACCATGAACTTGAAAAAGGAGTGCCGATCGGCAGTCGTCAGCGCGTCGCTGAACTGGAAGTTCATCTCGAACTGGCCGTTCGCATCCTCGTGGTCGTTTTGATAAGGACTCCACCCGAGAGCCAGCATGTAATCGCAGATCTCGGTGATGACATCACAGCGGCGCATGAGCGCCTGCTGATCGTAACAGGGCTTGTCCGCAACATCCCGCGGGTCGGAAATTGCCGATCCGTCGGGCGTGATCAGGAAGTACTCGGCTTCGACCCCTGTCTGGATCGACAATCCGTGTTCCCTGGCCTTTTCGATCATCCGGCAAAGGGTATTGCGCGGCGCCTGGGAAACCTCTTCGCCTTCCATGACGCAATTGGCCGGAACCCATGCCAACTTCGGTTTCCACGGCAACTGCACGGCGCTGTCCGGGGATGGTACGGCCAGCATGTCCGGATGGGCCGGCGTCATGTCGAGGTGGGCGGCGAACCCGGCGAACCCGGCTCCCTCGGTTTCCATCTCGTCGATGGCGTCGAGGGGAACCAGCTTGGCCCTCTGGGCGCCGAACAGGTCGGTGAATGAAATCATGAAATACTCGACACTGTTGTCGAGCGCGAATTTATGCAGCTTTCCAACCATTATGTTTCTCCAGACAGCCAGTACATCGTTCCGTCACGCCGGTCCGTTCATCCCGGTGCTTCTTGCCGAACGGACCGCCACCCGCCATGGTATACCTGCCATTTCCGGAGCATCAACTGCGATCCACGGTTTTCCGGGAGCCCTGAGCGAAAGCGGTGCCGCTGGTTCGGGATCGGGATGAAGAACGAAAGATGTCAATGCAGACCGAAACGCGTTGTCCAGAGAGCCGATTGCCGGTCAATGAGAAAATGCCGCCCTTGTGGGCGGCCTGTCCGAAGGTGCGAACACCAACGGTTGGATGGACTCTGAATATGTGTACGGGATGCATTGTCGAATGATTTGGCAACAGCAGCACCCTGCCGTTAATCGCTTGTTCATCCTCAGCTCCAGCCCTCTCCCGGGGTTCATCCAGGTTTGCTGCCGGCCTTTAAACACCAAATGGATGAATGTCTCCGGGGTTCACGGCAAAAGTGCCGACTTGGGGCCAAAACGCAGCACCTGTTGCAAGTTGACCTCCCAAGGGAGCCGTTCATGAACATTGCGCAACTGGTCGAGTCGCTGGAAATCACGTCCAGGTCGGAGGATCGACGTGCCGCCTGATTGCATTGTCACTCGAATTGAACAGGTGGCAATCTGCGACCGGGATCCAGATCCTGCTCGACTGACCCTCCAAAAGGGTGACCGGTCCGGATTGCGAAACCGTGATCTCGCTCTTTCCTGACGTTGTCTCAACCGTGCCATACATGTTTGTAACTGCGCCGAGATGCTCAATCACTTCTGCAGCCATTTCAAGCTCGATGGCTTCGGTATCGGGCTTTACGAGAGAAATGTGCTCCGGCCTGAAACCGACGAAAAGACCTTCCTTCTCATCATCGCGAACCGGTCCGACCGGCAACCTGGATTCGGCATGGCTGCCGACGCGGACGGTTGTCGAGACAGTATCTCCGGCAAGATGTGCGCATGGAAGCATGTTCATTTGCGGGGCACCGATAAACGAGGCGACAAAGCGGTTGACCGGCCGGTAGTAGAGCTCGTGCGGCCGGCCCACCTGCTCGATGGCACCGGTCCTCAACACAACGATCCTGTCCGCCATGGTCATCGCTTCGACCTGATCGTGAGTTACGTAGATTATCGTATTCTGCAATTGGCGGTGTAGTTTGACGATTTCAATTCGCATTCTTACCCGCAGTTCCGCGTCGAGGTTGGAGAGCGGTTCGTCAAAGAGAAAGACCTTCGGCTCCTTGACAATGGCACGGCCGATCGCGACGCGCTGGCGTTGCCCTCCGGAAAGCGAAGAGGGTTTCCGGTCGAGTAAATCCAAAACATGCAGCAACCCGGCTGCCTGCTCGACACGTTTGTCGATATCCGATTTGCCCACACCCTCGGTCTTGAGAGGGAACTCCAGGTTCGCACGGCAGGACAAATGCGGGAAGAGCGCATAGTTCTGAAACACCATGGACAGGTCGCGGTCCGCCGGATCCAGGTCGGTGACATCCTCGTGTGCGATTCTGACCGTGCCTTCGGAAATGGGTTCCAGGCCGGCGATGCATCTGAGAAGCGTCGATTTTCCCGATCCGGAAGGACCAACGAAGACGATGAACTCGCCATCCTTGATATCGAGATTGATCTGGTCGAGAGCAACGACCGAACCGTAATGTTTGACCAGGCCGGAAACAAGGACGTTAGCCATTTCGCCCCCCCGAATTCATCGCCCTGTATACGGGAATTTCCGCAAGAGTTTGAATATCGAAATCAGGTGCAGCAAGAAACGGCCCTTCATTCCGTACACCGGTGCGCACGAGAATTGTCGGCAGTCCGGCGGCATGGCCGGCGATAATGTCGGTGTCGACCTGATCGCCAAGCACGAACGTCGCTTCGGGCGGCGTGCCAAGCATCTCCAGTGCCATTTTCACCAGATTTGGCGCGGGTTTTCCAATGACGACCGGTGTCACGCCAGATGCCGTCTCGATGGCCTTCAGGATCGAACCCGCACCCGGCTCGAAGCCGCTGGCATGGGGTAGCTTCGGGTCCGCGTTCGTGCCGATGAACTTTGCCCCGCCGAGGAGTGCCTCTTGAGCCCGTGCGAGCTTCTCATAAGTGAAGGAGCGATCGAGCCCGGCGATTACGGCGGAGACATCGGTTTCAGCCAGTTCGAAACCTCGGGCCTCCACCGCGTCAGACAGGGCGGTCGAGCCAAAGACCATGACGCGCGCACCTTCGGGCAATGCGCCGGTCACGTAATCGGCGGTGACGGCCGTCGTGGTTATGACACGTTCAGGGATTGCCGGAATGCCCATCCGGTTCAGCTTGTCGCTGAATTCCTTGGCGGACTTGGTTGAATTGTTGGTGACAAAGGCAACGGGCAATTCGGCCTCGTCCCATGCCTGGAATGCCTCCACGGCACTCTCGATGGGATCGTCTCCGCGATAGGTCACACCGTCGAGGTCGCTGATGATTCCACGAATCCTGGGCCAGTCTGTCATGATCTGCTCAATCGCTCATCAGCATGCCGCCGTTCACATGAAGCACTTGCCCGGTGATGTAAGACGCGGCATCGGATGCCAGGAAAATCGTCGCGCCGACGAGATCCTCCGGCTGACCGATGCGGCCGAGGGGAATGCGTCCGCCGTGCCGTTCCCTGGTTTCCTCCTCGTCGCGCTCGTGCATCGGTGTCTGAATGATGCCCGGTGCCACGGCATTGACGGTCACGTTCTGCGGTGCGGTTTCAAACGCCAGGAGTCGCGTGAGATCGTGAACGATCGCCTTTGAAAAACAGTAGTCGGCGCCGCCCGCCTGGTAATTGAAGATTGCACCCCTGGATGAGATTGACGAGCCGATATTGATGATCCGGCCACCGCGGTCTTGCAGCGAATCTGCATAGACCATGCGGGTGAGGTTCAGGACCGCGTCCGTATTGACCGAAAGCGTCTTGGCAATCTTGTCCCCGTCCCCGTCCAGAAGTGCTTCCGCGGACTTGATTCCGGCATTGTTGACTAATGCGTCAATCGGACCAAACCGGGCGCGTGTCGCCGCAAGCATGGACCTGATCGCCATTTCGTCGGTCACGTCCAGCGACAGGCACAACACCCGCTCGTGTCCATACATGGCCTCGTGCACCGGCGCAGGGTTCAGATCAGCCGCGACGACTTTGGCGGACGCCTTCACGAATCCCTTGACCAGCGCCAGGCCGATGCCGCCGGAAGCCCCGGTTATGACGACCGTCTTGTTACTCAAATCGAAGATCGACACGTCACGCCACCTTCTGTTCGCCGAGAAGTGCCCGAACTTCGGCATTGCTGGGCATGGATTGTTGCGCACCCTTCCGCGTGACGCTGAGACCGGCTGCAGCCACGGCAAAACCCAGCGCGTCTTCAATGTCCATGCCCTGTGAGATCGCGGCGCCAAGGCCTCCGTTGAACGCATCGCCCGCCGCCGTCGTATCGATCGCATTTACCTCAAACGCCGCTTGATGAACCCGCCGCACTGCATCGAGATAGACAACACCGCCTGCCCCCAATGTGATGGCCACGCCCGCGACGCCACGCTCGTGAAGCATCCCGGCGGCTGTCATGGCCTGATCTACAGTGTCGATGGGCAGGCCGGTCAGTTCCGCGGCTTCCAGCTCGTTTGGGGTCAGGATATCGATTGCCGCGCAATCCGCTTCGGTCAGCTGGTCCCGAACCGGCGCCGGGTTGAAGATCAGGAAGCGTTCGCCTTTCTGTGCAAAGGCTGCGCGGCAGGCCTCGGTCGGCAGGCCCATTTCCACGACCATCACCGCATCCTGCGGTACGTCGGCCAGCGCCAGCGCCACATCGTCGGGTCCGAATTGCGTGTTGGCGCCCGCGTCAATCCCGATCATGTTCGACCCATCGGCACCGACGAAAATGAGAGCCTTGCCGGTTGCGGCCCCGGGAATCTGGCGGAGCTTGCCGGATTGCACGCCATAATCGGCCAGGATCCCTTTCAACTTCTCGGCCGTTTCGTCCTGGCCGAGGAAGGTTGCGAATTCGGGATTTGCTCCCAGCCGGGCAGCAGCGACCGCCTGGTTCGCACCTTTGCCGCCACCGAATTCCTCGATTCTGCCCAGCAGGCTTTCACCAGCTACCGGCAAAGCCGTTGAGTAAAACACGACATCCAGGTTTGTCGTGCCAAAAAAAATCAGGGATCGGCTCATTTCAGGGCTCCGAAGGTGAGGCCGCGTTCAAGGTGGCGCTGACCGAGCAGGATGAGGACAATCGGGACGATCATCGAGATGACGAGCCCGGCAGACACGACCGGATAAAAACTGACACCGGGATTGAGGAGCTTCAGCAGCGCCACGGTCACCGGCGATTTCTGCGCCGTAAGGATGAGGCCGAGTGCGAAATTGTGCCAGGCCAGCAAAAAAACGAGCAGCGATGCTCCGACCAACCCGGGCCTGAGCAAGGGAAGCACGATCAGCAGCATGATCCTCGGCCTCGAGGCACCGCAGATCGCGGCGGCTTCCTCGATCTCCAGCGGGATGTCTTCCACGTAGGATCGGCTAAGCCAGATGATCATCGGAAGTGTGACAAGCTGATACACCCAGATCATGCCGAGATAGCTGTCGTACAGGCCGACCGATTGAAAAAACCAGAACAGCGGGATGACAACGAGGAGAACGGGCGCAAACCGGAAGCCCAGGATGAAGAAAGCCAGGTCGTCCTTGCCGCGAAAATCGTATCGTGCCAGGGCATAGCCGGCAGGCACTCCGGCGATCAGTGACAGGAGAACGGCGCCGACGGCGATGACCGTGCTGTTAATGACAGGATTCAGGAACTCGATCTTCAAGGTGCCGTAGTTGGTTGCATCCGCATCCGCCAGGTCGAACAGAACCTGGAAATTCTCGATCGTAGGATCGAAAAAGAAGACCGGCGGCCAGGTGTTGACGTCGGCGGCGACCTTGAAGGAATTCATGACGATCCAGACCACCGGGAACGCAAGCACTGCGACCGCACCGAGCACACAGAGGTTCAGGCAAAGCGATATCAGGCGCTTTTTCATCCTCAGTTCACCTGATTGCGGGCGTAGCGCCAAAGACGCACGACGAAAATCGCACAGATCAGCACCATCAGCCAATTGACAACCATCATTGCGGCCCCACGGCCGAAATAGAGGTTCTGGAAGGCCGTGAAATAGGCCGAAACCGAGAGAACGTCGGTGGCATTGCCGGGCCCACCCTGGGTGGTGCCGAAGATGATATCGAACTGGTTCAGCGAGTCGATCAGGCGGAAAAGGGCCGCCAGCAGAATGTAAGGCAATACCATTGGCAACTCGATGCGCCAGAAAATGCCCCAAGCCTTGGCTCCGTGTATCCGTGCGCCCTCGATAATCTCCGGGGATATCCCGCGCAGGCCGGCAAAGACAATGAGTGCAAAGAACGGCGTAAAGGTCCAGACATCGATGAAAACGACGGCGAACATGGCAGTGTTGGCCTTTGACGTCCAAGTGAAATTCTCGATCCCGACGAAGCTCAGGAAATAGTTGAGCACGCCGGTTTCCGGGTTCATCATGGTGGTCCACATCAGTGCGACCGAGAGCGGCGGAAGCACCAGCGGCAGAAGGATCGCCGGTCGGAACCACCGGGCAAGAACAACGCCGGAATTAAACAGCTTGGCTATTGCGAGCCCGATCGCGGCCTCGAAGGCGACCGCGGTGAAAGCGTAAACGGCCGTCGCGCGGATCGAGTCCCAGAATCGACTTCGGCCGAACAGGTAATCGTAGTTTCGGAAGCCTTCGAAATCGACCCTCGCCCTGCCGAACCGGAGATCCGTGAGCGATTGATAGAACCCCCACAGGAACAGGAGGATGAATCCTCCCAGGATCAGGATTGCCGGTAGCAGTGAAACCCACAAAAACAGCGTGGTTTTCTTTTTTCTCGGGTTCTTGCGTACGGCCATGGATCAGACGTCTTGGCAAGAGCGGCCGGCGGCACGTGGTCCGCCGGCCGAGAATTGAACTAGCCTGCGGGCAGGAGCAACTCAGTTGAGCTCTTCGCGAATTTCTTCCGCGAGTTCGGACAGGCGCTCCTCGATGTCCGCACCGCCGACCATGTCCTGCATGGCCACGGCCCAGGCGTTCATGGCGGTACCGAAACCGTAGCGCGGCGTAAACAGCAGCCTGGTCTTTTCCTGGACCGCGTTGAACGTGTCGTAGAAGTTATTGAACTCGGGCTGATTGGCATAGTCAATCCACTCCTGCGCCTGCCAGGCAGAACTGCGCGATGGATTGACCAATTTGCCGGCCGTGGCGCCACGAATGTTCATTTCCTTCGACGTGGCCCACTGGATGAAGTACCACGCTGCGCCCTTGTTTTCGGACGCATTGTTGATCGCCAGCGACCAGATCCATATGTTGGAAGCATATTCGGGATTGTCCGGTGCCGTTGGCGGCGGGGCAAAGGCGATCTTGCCCGAGGCGTCGGAAGCGCCTTCGATGTTGTTCCAGAAGCCGAACATGTTGGCATCAACCGCCATCGCGGTCTTGCCTGTCGAAAGACCATCCACAACCTGATACCAGTTATCGTTGGCCCAGGAGTCGGGCGCACAATTCTGGATCATGTCGACATAGTCCCTGTGGAACTGGATGGATTCCGGCGTGTCCAGGGCAGTGTCGATACCATCCCCGGAAGCGACGAAGTCACTGAATCCATAGGACTGGGCGATCGAAATCGGCGCCGTGTGGATCGAGGACCAGAAACGCACACCGCGCACTGCCATCGGCGTGATGTTCGGATCGGCAGCGCGGATGGCCTTGCAGGCCTCGGTCAAGCCGGGCAGCGTACTCGGCACCGCGACACCAAGCCGGTCGAGAATGTCGGTTCGATACATCAGCTGCATGTTTTCGAAGGCGTGCGGGATTCCCCATACCTCGCCATCTGCGGTGTCGATGATCTCTTCTTCCGCGATGTCCCAGGTCCAGGCCCGTGTCAAAGCCGGGAAGAAATCGTCATAATCGTAATCGGGGTTTGTCATTGACGGGTCGGCAAGCAGACCTTTCAGTGGCGCAAGTTGACCTGCTGGCGTTACGTCCCAGGCGGGCTGTATGCCAGTGCCGACGACATCCCAATCAGACGAACCGGTCGAAAGTTGAATGTTGAGCTTTCCCCAGTAGGTGTCGTCCGGGTAGAGTTCCGGTGTCACCTTGATGCCGGTCATTTCCTCGAACTCATCGAGATGCGCCACGACTGCATCGGCATAGGGGTGAATGTCATAGGCCCAGGTGATCTCGGCGCCTTCGTGTTTTCGCCAGTCGAATTCTTCGGCAAGCGCAGTCGATCCCAGAATGGCCACGGACAACGATGTCAAGGCAAGTGTTCGAAGCATTTTCCATTTCTCCTTTTCTTCTCACGGATCCAGGTGCGATGGTTCGAATGTAACCGACAAACGCACCCGTTCACTTGAATAAAACTCCGAACGTGGGTAATTTTGGGAATGGCATTCGCAATCCTCCGGCGGTTCATCCTTGTCAGAAATCAGATTTCGTGTCGGTGCAGCGGTTGGATCCGGTATGGCGGCCCAGGCAGCCGAACAGGCGGGTGCAGATTTCATCCTGGCGCTGGGCGCCGGCAAGATGCGGTCGAAGGGAGTGGCCTCTCCCGCATCTCTTCTCCCGGTCTACGACGGTGTCAACTTCACGATCGAATTTGCCATATCAGAGTTGCTGCCGCGAACCGAACTGCCCGTCTATGTCGGTCTGCCGCTGTTCGATCCCCGGCTTGACTGCAGTGCGCTTATCGAACGTCTGAAGAAGCTCGACATCAAGGGACTTACGAATTTCCCTGCCGTCTTTCACTTTGGCGAACGCGCCGAGACACTGGAGAATTTCGGCTTTGGCCAAAGCAGGGAGATCGCTTTCCTGACCGAAGCGTCGAATGCCGGATTGGAGACGATCGGGTATGTGCGCAGCCGTGCCGACGCAACCGCGATGGTCACTGCCGGTATTTCAACACTTTGCATCAACTTCAGCCTGAACCCCACGACACGGAGAGATGAAATCGGTGCCGAAAAGGCGGATCAGATCGCGATCGCTGCCAAGGACATCGTCGAACATGTCCGAAAGCCGCGCCGGAAACTCACGATATTCCTCGGTGGTGGACCCGTCTCCGGCGGGGCAAACCTGGACAGGTTGTGCCGCAAGGCTGAAATAGACGGGTTCATCGGCGGCTCTGCCCTGGATCGTGTGCCGCTCGAGAGATCGTTGGTTAACAGCGTGGCCTCGTTTCGCGAGATCGAGGTCTTGCAGAACCGTCTCAAGCGGGTGCGACGGAAAATGCACGGCTTCAGTGATCGCTACGGCATCATCTGCCAGTCTTTCGCCATGGATGAAATGCTCGATCGCGCGGAGAAACTGATCATGACCGGATCTCACATCGCGATTTCGGGTGAGGTAAATTCCGGACGGCTCGATGTCGCGCGGATGATTGCGAGTCGCATCCAGGGCAGCAGGCGGCAAAAATCCTGGGAACTCGTGCTAACCGGAGAGGCCGACAGCGCCCCACAACTGTTCGGGCGTTCGAAAGGCTACCGCAGGCGCCGCCTTGTCGGCATGCTCGAACTCTGCAATGCACGCAAGCCGATCATCCTTAGCGGGATCCGGTGGCTGCCGCAGGAACTGCAGGACATGCTGGCGGAGTTCGTTTCCGAAGGCAGTTTTCGATCAGGCGGCAACCCGACGGTCAAACATAGCGATGCAAGGGTCATCCTCATCCTGGACTCAGCCGCGGAAACCTCCGCCCGGAGCGGGACGTTGACCGATCGTCTTGCCGCGGTCCTGAAAGGCCGCGAAGTCAGGGTGCCGCCGCTACGCGACCGGATCGAGGACATTCCTGAGCTGGCGAGGAAATCTGCAGAGGGACTAGGTGTGGACGGTGAGAGGCTCACCACACCCATTATCAGGACGCTGGTCCGACATGGCTGGCCCGGAAACCTGAAGGAGCTGAACGCGGTGATACGCTGGCTCGTCAAGGACAGGAAATTCCGTGTCAGCGAGACCGAACTGATCGCCCACCTCGGTAGCCACCAGCAAGCGACCGGCGGGCTCTCCTCGATCTCCCGAAGGGACAGGATAATTCAGGCGCTGCTCTTGAACAATCTGAACCGGACGCGGACGGCAGAGTACCTGGGCGTTTCTCGCAAGACGCTCTACAACCAGATCAAGAAGCACGACATCCTGTCCTGATCACGCAGCTGCCGAACTGGCGGTGCCGATGGCGTCCTGTGTCGCCAGATAGGCAAAGACAATTGCCGGGCCGATCGTGATCCCGGCACCCGGGTAAATGCCGGCCATGAGTGACGTCGCGTCGTTGCCGCACGCGTAGAGTCCGGGAATGCACGACCCGTCTTCCTTCAGGACCCTTCCGTTCGCGTCGGTGTCGAGTCCGACCGAAGTGCCAAGCGTCGCCGCTACGATCCGAAGGGCAATGAACGGTCCGTTCTCGATTGGACCGAGATTGGGGTTCTTCAATCCGAGCGCGGCATCACCCAAAGTTCGGTTAAACGCGGTATTGCCGCGGCCAAATTCCGGATCCACGCCGTCTCTCGCGTTCTGGTTGTGCCGCGCGACCGAGCTGGCCAGGGCCCCGGCGTCAATATCGATTCTCCGAGCCAGTTCTCCGAGCGTCCTGCCGCGCTGGATATAACCCCGGCGGAAGTGGCTGCCGAGGCTCGGCGTCCAGGGCCAGGGCAGAATGTCGCCAATGCCGCGTTTCCTCACGAAAGCCTCTTCGCAGATGAAGAAGAAACGTTTGTCATCCGGATAGCCGTTCTCGAAAAGCCCGATGCAGATATCGTGGTAAGAGTTGGATTCGTTGACGAACCGGTTGCCGTCCGGACCTACCGCAATAATCCCGGGACGACCTCGGTCCAGCCAGCCATAGGGCACGATCGAGACGCTGCCATCCTTGTTCCTCAGCCGCGACACCGGTGTCCAGAAGCCCGGGCTGGCGATTTCCGTGCCAATCGAGGCCCCGGCATTGCGTGCCGCCGAGATGCCGTCCCCGGTCGCCTCCCTGGCGCAGATCGTGACTTCGTGCCGGTGCTTTCTTCCCAGTTCCGCACGCAATGCCGAGCTCGCGGCATATCCCCCCGTAGCGAGGATGATGCCGTGGCGGGCGTGGACGCGCACGTCTTGCCCTCCTTTCGAAAGGACGGCACCCGTTGCACACCCGTTTTCAACGATCAGTTCCTTGAGCGGGCAGCTGGTTGCCAACTCGACCTGTCTTTCCCGCAAGGAGAGGAGTGCGGCGGCCAGGAATGCATTGCCGCCGCTGAGTTCGGTCCCGCGACGGTATCTCAGCCTGTCGGCAGCATAGCGTGCGGTCCGCATGAGCACGTGGCGCGCGGAGGCGGCCGAGCCCAATGGGTTCAGGAAGTGCTTGATTTCGCTTGACGTGATCATCATGCCGCCGAGCACCACGCGGATCGGATCGCCAATGAGGTCAAGGTCCTTCCCGAGTTTCCGGCCGTCAAATGGCAATGGTCCCAGGGCCCGGCCCTTGTCGACACCGCCCTCGTTGCCGGAGTGATAGTCGGGCGCCGCCGTCAAGACGAACTTGATGTCCGTGTTTTCCTCGAGCGTCCGCAGCGCTTCGGGTCCTCGAGTCAGGTACGCCTTGACCTTTGCGTCGTCGTAATAGTCTCCCAACTCGCCACGCAGGTATGTACGGGCACGATCCAGACTGTCGTCGATCCCTGTCGCCCTTGCGTGATCCGAGCAGGGCACCCAGATTATCGCGTTCGACAGGGCGGTTGTGCCACCGATTCTCGATGCCTTTTCGCAGAGCAGGACCGACTTGCCGCGAAGCGCCGCGAAGAGCGCGGCGGACACACCGGCCGCACCCGTTCCGAAAACGAGAAAGTCAAAGGACCCGGACTCCGTATTCGTTGTCAAGTCCCGGCAATTCGTACGGATTTGAACTGCTCTGCGACCGACGTGACCGCGCGTTCGATTGGAATGCGTTCGATAGACGAGGCTCCCACGAAACCGACGCAGCGGGTTTCATCGTAGACGCGGCGCGTATCCTCCGGTTCGGCAATCTTGCCGCCGTGACAGAGAAAGAGCGGATCATACCCTGCGTTGGCCACGGCATCGTTGATTTCGGCAATTCTCCTGATCTCCGTGTCGATGACGGTCTCCGTCTCGTGCCCGGCCAGACCGCCGGCGGTCGCCCCAACGTGTGGCACCAGGCAATCAACCCCCCTGGATGCCATTTCGAGTGCATCCCGGTCTGTCGCCACATACGCCATGGTAAACAGGTCGCGGGTCCTGGCTCGCTCGATGAGTTCGACTTCGCGGTTCCAGCCGAGACCCACTTTGCCTCTGCGCCTGCGCCAGGTCTCGCCCATTGTCGATATCGTGGGATAATTGATGACGCCCGAAAACCCCGCTGCCTGGAAATCGTCAAGCAAGAGGTCGAGATCGAGACGCGTCGGATCCCAGGCTTCGACCCCGGCAATGACCGGGGTGTCGGAGACAACATTCCGGATTTCAGCCGCCATCTCGATCGTGCCGGCGTTCGAGTCTCCGATTCTGCTTGTGGGCAGGCCCATCAAGCGCGATCTACCGGTGCTGTACACGAACAAAAGGTCGGCGCCGCCGAGCGCGGCGCACTTGGCCACCAGCCCGCAACTGCTGCCGGCGCCGAGGATCGGACGCCCGGCAGAAATTTCGGCATTCAGGCGGGCGAGGATTTCATGCCGGGTGAAGTTTCGCATTCTGTCTCTTTTAGTTGTTCGATCATCCAGTCCGCGCAAAGCGATGCGAATTCGCGGTCATTGATGTGATAATCCGTATCCATGATGGGAATGTCGCTGCGAAGGTACTGCCGGATTGCTTCCCGCCAGGCGATATTCGCTGCCGGGTCGTGGAACGGATGCCCCGGCCTGTCATAGTCGGATACACCATGCCTTGGCCAAAAAACCGCGACAGGTCCCCTGGCGTCGTTCAACCGGTCCGCGGTCATCCGCGCAATTTCCACCATATCCTCTGCGGTGGTCCGGACAAGGGTCGTCATCGGGGTGTGACGGTAGGTCGTCCGACCGCCAAACCTTTCCGGTACGGTTTCCGGAGGCCCGAAATTGGCCATGTCGACGGCACCGGGTGCAATCAATTGCGGAATTCCTGCCGTTCCTGCCGCAGTCAGCCGGGCACTGCCCGCGCTTGCCGTTCCCCCCAGCCGCAGGTCCACCAACTCGGTTGTGGTCAGGTCGACAACGCCCTCGAACTGCCCTTTGGCAATCAGGGCTTCCATCGTCCGTCCGCCAGCCCCGTTGGCAGGAAACACAATCACTTCGATCCCGGCCCGTTCCAGGTTCGCTTTGACTGCCTCGACCGCAGGCGTGGTGACCCCGAAGGCCGTGATCGCCACCGTCTTTCCCTGCCGTTGCGCGGGCGGGTTCCATTGCAACTCCGAAAGGACCGCGACTGCATTGTCGAGAATCGTGCGCGTGAATCTGTTGACGCCGAAGAGATCGACCAGGGTCGGCATCAGGATGGTATCGGAAGTTGTCGCAATTTCGGCCAACAAGGCGGGGCGTGCGCTCGAGATCAGTACCTTGGGGAAGCCGAAGGGCAGGCCGCATGACGCATGGTGAAACACTCCGGCGCCCTTTCCGCCACCGATCCCGCCGACCGCGGTGATTTTTTCGTTTGCTGCAAGATCGGCGAGTATTCTCCCGGCGCCCTTTGCCATGGCCCCGAGCATGGCACCCTGATCCTCGCATTCTGAAAATCCCGGTGCTCGCGCGGCGACGCGCTCGCGCGGAATGTCGGCCAGGCATTTCGGGACGCCCGATGTGCCCACATCGAGAATCAACACTCTCCTGCCCAGAGCATCCAGCCTCTCTTTCAGATAGCTCGCCTCCGCTCCCTTGGAATCCAAGGTTGCGATCAGTGCAATACTTGCCGTCTCACGATCCATGGGCGCTTCCCGCTCGTTTCCCGGCCAACACTATCGCATTGCAGCAAATTCCGGGCAGCCGTTTGAACTTGCCGATACGGGTAAATTTGAGTAACTCCTGTTCGATGGAGTACATTGCGTGCATCACCGATGACGCCGACTGGAATCCTGCCGAACCCCACGTTGTCCCGGTATACGCTCCTTCTGTGCGGGAATTTCCGAAGAAGATTGCCCTGGATGTCGTTTCGTTCCCGTTCGCAAACCTGAACGAACAAACCGCGCAATTCATTCGTACCCTTCCCGAGGCGCGGGAGCGAGCGACCTATTGCGCGATCTTCGCGCTTGATCCGTTCACGCAGTGGAAGCCGCTTCTGGACCTTGTCAGCAACGCCGGGATCAGGGGAATCTGCAATTTCCCGCCACTTCCGAGATTTGGAAAAGAAGAACAGGAGGCGCTTGAAGCATCCGGTTTCTCATTTGAAAGAGAGTTGGAATTGCTGGGAGAGATAGCATCCCGCGGTTTCGACATTGCCGTGATGTGTAATTCGAAAAGGGACGTGAGACAGGCACGGGATCGACTTGATGGACTCACCAGGGTTTTTTGCCTGGTCCCGAAATCGACGTTGCACCAATCCTCTGGCCCGTAAACGTATCCACGCTGCCGGAGACTTCCAGGCGGCACGTTTGCGCGATCGAACCCGATAGTTCCACAAAGCGATAACCAGGGTTCAATCCGTCGCACCTCACGGTCAGGCTGCACGGCGCCGGAAACCCTTTGCCATTTCCAGGTTTCGAGGAATACGCTTTCACACAGACCCTTCCATCCATGGTCCTGGTTAATGCCGGATTCCGGCAATCGGACCGGTCCACTCGGGGGCCTCGGCCCGCCTAAAGCCCCTGGCCCGAAACCCTGCCATCGACACGATCGCCAAACAACGCGACGGGTTCTCGAAACCCGGGTTCGCCGCGGTTCCAGGCTTGGCGTTGCGGGTTTCCGACAACCGGACAATCCGGTTCAGGGCATTCAGGGGTGCAGCGCCGGTGGCACTGGGTCCACTCCGTGGTTTTCTTGGCAGGATTCCGCTTTCACCGCGAGCGGGTTGTCCGGGCGCTCGATCGGTATCGAGCATTCCACACCCGAGGTACGGTCCATTCCCCGTATGGCAATGCTGTTCGGCAATTCCGGCTTCAACCGCCGGCAACGCGGCTGCGCACTGGAAACAACCACCGCGCCCCTCGCGAGATGCTCGGCATCGATTTCGGCGCTTTGAAAGACATCGTGTACTACCGGGCCTCGGGCCAGATCCTTGCCCATCAGGACGCCAACGTGGATCGCCTCCTCACCCTGATCGAGTTCGTGACTACAGAAATGTTGACGATTCATACACTTTGGCTGAAATGCTGCGATTGGCTCGGTGGCGACCTGCATCCGGGGAGGCATTCGCCAATTCGTTCGCGAAGAAACCGACCCGCACAGTGCACGCGCAAGTAAGTACCGCAATCATGTCCAAAGGTTTCGTTACTTCTGTTGAAGTCGCCCGGCACGCCGGAGTATCCCGCGCAACGGTATCACGCTGTTTCTCCCATAGTCACATCGTTTTGCCGGAATTGCGTGCCCGGGTTCAAGCCGCTGCCGGCCAGTTGGGATGCCGCGTCAATCGGCCGGCACAGAATCTTCAGACGGAGAGAAGCAACATTGTCGGCGTGATCGACACCCACCTCGAACGACCGTAAACCGCCGTGCAACTTGCGACCTCAGCGCCGCGCTGATGCAGGTCGATGAGAAAAAGCCGCTCTTGCGGGCGGCCCGTCGAAGGCGCGAACGCCAACGGTTGGAAGGTCTCTGAACATGTGTTCAGGATGCATTGTCAAATAGTTTCGTGACGGCAGCGGCTTGAGGGACTCCATGAATGGTGCGGCGTTCATTGGTGATCATGTTCGTGACAAGGACGTCAAACATTTCGTCGAGTGCTTGATCGTAGAGTTCTGACGAACGGCCTGGACCTTGAGGCGTACACCCTCGCGTTCCTGGAGGCAGCCGACAATGGCGGACAGATTGCGGACCTGTGGATTGCCCTTGGGGCCAAGCATGCGCATCAGGCTCTTGGATGGCTTGTTGGTCAACACGCCCAGTTCCTGGAATCCGATGATCGCATTGATGTAGTCGCGCAGGACCGACTTCCCGGTCTCCACGTCACCGGAAAGAAAGCACTCTGCCCCTTCTTCGAGAAGGGTTTTGCGAAAGTCCGGGTCGCATTCAATTCGCGCCTGAATTGTTTCCTTGAAGTCACGTGTCAGAGCCATGATCCTTGCCCTCCTGTCGCATGCGCCACTTGTATTTCTGCCAGCGATTCCTCGCGGCTACGATATCCCGTTGCTGGCGTGCTTTCGTTCCACCGCCCAGGAGAAAGGCCGGAGTGGCGCCGTCCTTGCCAAAATAATCCTGCAACCGGGGCCGAAGTCGATCCTGCATTCCAGGACGCCGGCACCGACCCCTTTCACGTTGGAGAAGTTTCCCTGTTCCATGCGGGCCGGGGCGGTTGTCACCTTCGCGGCTGCGCGTACGTCGAGCCTGCCGAACCATCTTGCAAAGGGGCTGCGGCCGTCCGTGTCAAGATACTACAGATTCTCGTTCATTTGATGATGGTAACGTTTATGCTACTATTGAACGAACTTTCGCAGGATCATTGAGGAATTATTGTTACGACCCGTCCGCTGACGTTGAGACCTCAAATAATTTCTGGCAGATGTAAAACCAGTACAAGAATCTTTACCCGTTAGCTTTCGAATTCTGGCCTGGAGATGCCAACCCATTTGACTGACATAAGTCAGGGATCACCCCAGCGTCCGCTGCCCATGCTTTTGATGATGACTCGTCTGATTTTCGTCCTGCCGCGACTGGCGGGACCGGGAGGCCGTGTTATATTCGTGTCTCCGACCTTCTACGATCGCGTCGAACTGCACGGGTTCCTTCGTCGTTGACATCACTCGCTAGGGAAGAGAAGCAACCATGGACCCTGTAAGGATCGGCTTGATCGGCTGCGGCGTCATCAGCGGGGATTATCTCGGTGCCGCCGCCACGTTCGACGTCTTGCGTTTCGTCGGTTGCACGGACATCGATGCGTCGGCAGCCCGTCGCACGGAAGAGAGATTCGGTGTGCCGGCCATGTCGGTGGACGAACTGCTCGGGCGAGACGACGTGGAAGTCATCCTGAACCTTACGATTCCGGCCGCCCACGCCTCGGTGAACCTCGCCGCCATCGAAGCCGGCAAACATGCCTATTGCGAGAAACCCTTCGGCCTCGACGTGGCGGAAGGCGAACGCGTGCTCGAAGCGGCGGACGCCGCCGGCCTTCGGGTGGGCTGTGCGCCGGACACGTTCCTGGGCGGTGGCCATCAGACGGTTCGCGGCCTGATCGACGCTGGCGCCGTCGGCAAACCGGTTGCCGCCACGGCATTCATGATGAAACTGGGCCACGAGATTTGGCACCCCAACCCGGCGTTCTATTACCAGCCCGGCGGCGGACCGCTCTTCGACATGGGGCCGTACTACCTGACCGCCCTGGTTCACGCCCTCGGGCCTGTGCGACGCGTTGCCGCCATGACGAACCGCGGTCGCGCCACGCGAACCGTCGGTTCCGGTCCCCGGCGCGGCGAGTCGATCGACGTGGAGGTCGATACGCATACCGCGGGGACGCTCGAGTTCGTCTCCGGTGTGGTCGCGACCGTGGTCATGAGTTTCGACGTGCATCTGCATTCCAACCACTTCATCGAGATACACGGCGTCGACGCCAGCCTGTCGGCCCCGGATCCGAACTGTTTCGGTGGCGTCGTGCGCGTGTCCAGCGGCCGCGAGTGGGAAGACCTGGAACTCACCCACGGTTATACCGACGACATTCGCAGCATTGGCCTCGCCGACATGGCCGTCGGCATCCGCACTGGCCGCGAACACCGCTGCAACGGGCGTCTGGCCCACCACATCCTGGAGATCATGGAGGCGTTTGGCCGTTCCTCCACCGAGGGCCGCCATATCGACGTCATGAGCCGTCCGGACAGGCCGGCGCCGTTGCCCCGGGGACTGGCGCACGGCGATTTGGGATAGAGGGTAAGTCATGGGAAGCGTACTCATCACGTGGGGTGGCTGGAATGGCCACGAGCCGGAAAAGACCGCCGGTATCTGCGCGGACATGCTGTCGGCCGAGGGCCACGACGTCACCGTTACGGGTGTGCTCGATCCCTTCGCCGACGAGGCGTACATGGCCCAGGTCGATCTCGTCGTGCCGGTGTGGACCATGTCCCGGATTGACCAGGCGGAAGAAGCGGGTCTCCTGAAGGCGGTCCGCGCCGGCACGGGCTGCGCGGGCTGGCATGGCGGCATGGCGGATTCGTTCCGCAAGAACGTGGAGTACCAGTTCATGGTCGGGGGCCAGTTCGTCTGCCATCCGGGCGGCATCATCGACTACGAGGTCAATATCGCCAGCGATGACCCGATCGTCGCTGGCATCGACGACTTTCAAATGCACTCCGAACAGTACTTCATGCACGTCGATCCGTCCAACGAAGTGCTGGCGACCACCACCTTCAAGGGCCGACACTGGGGCATCGACTGGGTGAAAGGCGTCAAGATGCCCGTTGCCTGGAAGAAGCGCTACGGGACGGGCAGGGTCTTCTACAGTTCTCTCGGACACGTGGCGGCGGATTTCGACGTCCCCGAAGCCAAGGAAATCATGCGTCGGGGCTGCCTCTGGGCGATGCGGCGTTGAACCATTCGGTGCGGTGGATACCGCCCTTGCGGTTCCTGGTCGCCGCGCTGGCCGCGTCGTCGTGCGGTCCGGCGCAGCCCCGCGTTTGCCGGCAATGTTACCGAACACAAGACTCTCGCGCGTATGCTGACGGGCCCTGATGCTCCGGAAGGTGCTGTCGTCATCATGGACCGCGGTTTTGCCACCAGGGACAATCCTCAGTGGCCGAGTAACACCGCGTATTGCTATCGCGTGATCTCACGCACCATGACGCGGGTCTTCGATGCCGACGAAACGAAGGCAATCACGACCGCATCACGCGACAGGGTCACCGTCTGAAGGAAATTCGTCACCTACGAAGAACACCGGCAATTCCCACTACCTCAAAAGGCATGGCCCGAGTTTTCCCGGGCGAGGTCTTCCCCCGCCAGGTTAAGCGTGCTTTACCGGGCTGCCGGGCCCTGATAATTTTTTGTCACAAACATGTTGCAATGGAGGAGTGTGTCATGGAGTTGACTGGTACCGATGTCCTCGTTGTCGTCGACATGCAGAATGACTTCTGTGACGGCGGTGCTCTTCCGACGGCCGACGGGCATGAAGTCGTTCCGGTCATCAACAGGGTGGGGCGAAAGTTTCAGAATGTCGTCCTGACGCAGGACTGGCATCCCGAGGGCCATGTGTCGTTCGCGTCGGCGCATCCGGGCAAAAAGCCGCTCGATACCGTCGAGATGCCGTATGGGGAACAGATCCTGTGGCCGGATCACGTGGTTCAGAACACGTGGGGCGCCGAATTCCACCCGGACCTGAACCTGCCGCATGCCCAGCTCGTGATCCGGAAGGGATACCTGAAGGACGTCGATAGTTACTCGGCATTCTGCATGGTTGACGGAGCGACCCGGACCGGCCTTGCCGGCTACCTCGAGGAGCGGAGCATCAGGCGCGTTTTCGTCGCCGGATGTGCGATCGACTACTGCGTGGGCGGACTCGCCACGGACGCGGTCAAGTCGGGGTTTGACACCTACATCATCGACGACGCGACCGCTTCAATAGACCCGGCGCCGGATGCATCGGCCGACCGGGCATGGCGCGAAGTGAACGCGGCGGGTGTTTCCCGGATAAACAGTTCGGACCTGGACTGAATTCAGACCATTGAACCGTGATTGCTTTGCCGGGGTCGGCACAGTTCCCGGGTAACAACGCCAGGAGGGCTCGATGCTACCGCCGAACAGTTCGCTGGTCGGACAACCCGTTTGGGCCGGAACCGGTGCTGAGGAAGGACGGAATTCTGTCCCGGCACGCCACCTGTGGGCAAGCGCCGCCCGACAAAGCGCCATCGATTACTGTCTGCCAAACGAGTTCTTCGAGAAGCGCTACGGCTCCGAGACCGTTCCTGTGCGACGGCAGGGATTTCCCATGCCCGATCTAGAACTCGCTCCTCTGATCACCGTATAGTCTGCCCGCCAGACATAGACCGTTCAAGCGCATGATGGCGTGAAGTATTGTCGGATGATCAAGTTCATTGACAGACATTTATTCCACAGCTGTGGAATCGCGTTCAAAATTGACCCACTTTCGGGGTGAATCGCGTTCAAAATTGACCCGCCCCAGATCCGATTGAAACGACTGCCTCGCAACAACTCAGCGAGGCGGAAGAAATGGTGTCAGTGGAGACGATCGGCAAGATTCGGCGTGCGTGGCACGTTCAAGGGAAGTCCATTCGATCAATCGCGAAGTCGATGCGCGTGTCGCGCAACACGGTTCGCAAGGTGTTGCGCTGCGGGGAGTCGGCACCGAAGTATCGGCGTCCGGACCAGCCTCATCCGAAGCTCGGTGACTTCATCCCGGAGCTCGAGCGGAAGCTGGAGGCCAACACTGACAAGGAGAAAAAGCGGCGTGACAGCCGTAACGCTTGCGCCGGCGGCGGGCGGTGACGTCGATGATGCCATCGATCAGCGCCATCAGTTCGGTTGAGGACAATGCAGGGGCCGTTCGCCTGGAGGCCGGCGGCGGGGCGAACAGGCCCTGCTCCAGGCGCTTGGACCAGATGAAGAAGCCGCCCCGCTCGAAGCCGAGGATCTTCACGATCGTTCGTCTCCGATTGACGAACACGTACCAGCGCCCGTCGGCAGGATTGCGCCCGAGATGGCCTGACACCAGGGTGCACAGTCCGTCGAAACTGCGCCGCATGTCGGCCGAATCGGTCGACAGCCAGATGCCGCCCCGCGGCCAGCCGCCAAGCATCACGACCGCCGAACCCGCAGGACGACACCGTCGCCCAGTTCAAGCTCGACGTCCCAGCCGGAAACCGCGGGTGGCGCTAGCCGGAACTTCATCGCGAAATTTTTGAAAAATCCTTAATCGTCAGCGAGATAGCTGATTTCGGGCGGGACTCGACATGTAACAGCCCCGACGGGCCTGGTCACGAGAGGAATTTGGCGGGTTCGATCTCCAGAAGTTTGAAGGCCCGGCCCTGCAGCGGCGTCGGCTGCGTAAACACCGGAAAATGGTGGTCGGGATTGGATGGAACCGTCGCCTCGTTCAAACTCAGCGTGGCCAGGTCGGCGAGAAGCGTCGTCAGGCTGTGAACCGGCAGCCCGTCGGAGGTCAGTTTGGTGTCGGCCTTGAGCTTGGCACTCTCCGAGACCCTTGCAGGCGCCACCGGTGACGTGCGTTGTGCCCGGGCGCCCTCACGATCGTCATCCTCGAACAGGAGCGGCGCCAGGCGACGGCGGAGATGCCATTCAACGTAGAAGGCCAGCACGCACAGGAAGACATGCGCCCGGACATGGTCCCCGGAATAGACGTGGACCGGCCGGATCTCCAGCCGCGATGCCTTGAGAATTCGAAACGCCCGCTCCACTTGCGCGAGGGACTTGTACGCCTCCACCGCCGCCTCCGGCCCGATGGCTTCGGGATCAAGGCTGGTGCGGATCACGTAGACACCGTCAAGCCGGCCCTCGGCGGCAATCCGTTCCTGACGCCGGCTCCAGGTGATGGCGCCGTCGGTGACGGTGATCTCGAAATGCTTCTCCACCTTCCGGCGGTTGGCATCCCGTCCCACCCGGCGGTTGATGGCCTCCCGGCCCTTCAGCCGGCCCGCGCGCACCGACGCCGCAATCGTCTCCAGCGTCTCCTCCGTCGCCCGCAGCAGGTCCTCCCGCTTGCGGGCCCGTTCCTCCCGCAACCGCGGGTTCAGGCAGACCATCAGCCGCTCGCCGGGAAAGTCCGGGCCGGTGACCTCCGCAACCGCGTCGGGAACCAGGGCCTCGGGGATGAGCGGGGGCGGCTCGTCCTCACCCGCCGGACGCAGGAGCTTGCGGATGTCCCTGGTCTTGAGGGCCGAGATCCAGTCGAGATCCGCCGGCTCGAGATCCTCGTGGATGCGGGCCGTGGTGATCATCCCCCGGTCGCCCACCAGCGCCACATGGTCGACGCCGAAGCGGGTGCGCACCCGATCCACCTGGGACGCCACCGTGGAGGGATCCCCGGTGTTGCCGGCAAAGACCTCCACCGCCACCGGACAGCCGTTCGCGGCACAGAGCAGTCCGTAGGTGATCTGCTGCTTGCCCGTCTTGCCGTCGCGGTTGTGGCCGAAGGCCGCCAGGGGGCAGCACCGTCCCTCCAGGAAACTGGATGAAACATCGTAAAGGACAAGAGAATTGCCGCCCCCGAGGTGGCGGTTGGCGAGGCTCTTCTCGATCCAGGGCTGGCGCTTCAGCAGCCAGTCGAGCATGGCCAGCATCTCGTTGCCGGTGACGGGGCCGAGCCCGAGCACGGCCCCGAGGCTGGTGGATGCGGTCTCCGGCGACAGGGCCCGGGCGGTGGCGAGCTTGGAGGCGGGATCGACGATGCGCGCGACGATGGCGGCGACGGCGAGATCCCGCATGCGGTCTGCCTTGCGGCCGAGGATGCGGACCAGGCCGATCCGGCGCAGGGTGCCGAGGACGGCGGCGACGTGGCCGTGGGGCCGGGACCGGCGGATGGTGAAGATGTCCTCGGGGCGGGCGACGGTGACGCCGCCCTCGAACAGGGCCTTGATCCCCTGGATGATGTGGGGCGGGAGCTGAGTGAGGTTGGCGAGCGTTTTCTTCTTGAGGCGTCCGTTCTCGCGCCAAGCCTTTCTGATGAGGATTGTTGGCCTGCTCTGGCGGTTTGGGATGGATTCGTAATGGAAGGACATGGAACCCGGTTATCTTGTGTATTCGGGTTATATTTGCACAAGATCGGGCAGTCTGTCAAATTACATGTAACATCAATCCCCAAATCCGCATCCGCAGGGGTCCAAAAAACGACTCTAAATCAACGACTTGTGGACGTTTGATTCCGTTTTGTTCCGCTGGAAGTTCCGGCTAGCTCGACGAAGGAACCCTTCGCGCCCGGGGCGGAGACGGTACCGCCAGTTCGCAAAGGTCTTCAGCGACAGACCTCGGGAGTCGCAAAACTCCCGTTGCGACAGCCCCGAACGCTCGAAATCTGCCATGATGGTGGCCCACTCGGTTGCGCTGCGCACCACCGGCGCAGGACGGGAACCAGCGGAACCGTTCAAATTACTGGACATGACAAAACCTCCGATCATTGTTGAATGACCGGAACTATCCCGATGCACCCCACACACCGGCAACCGAATTATCAGACGTCGCCGTTTACCCGCTTACGTTTTTCAGCGGGCAAGCCGGCGGCATGTTTGCCGTCCACGGCGCTTGCCGCCATGCCCGCCACAGGCTCGTTCCGCCCCGGTGTCAGGTCCCGCTGCAGGGAATCCAGCATATCCTTGATTTCGATCGCAACGGCCTCCAGCCAGGCGTTGTCCCGGAGAGTTCGCGCGGCCACGTCCGGGGGTACGAAATCTCCTAGCGCCTCCGCGAGCTTCCCGGAATGGACAAGCCCGGGTACTTGGCTGGCGGCCGCGGCAAGGTCGTGTTCGAAATCCTCGATACGGTAATCCTCCTGTTGGGTCCCGGAATATTCAGGCTTGAAACGGCGGGTTTGTCCCACGTTCCCTGCTGACGGTTTTTTTCAGTGATTCAGTGACAATCCGGGACGGATTTTCTTCCCCAGGCAGAGCTTTTCAAGTAGCCACTCTGTCAGTTTGAAACCATATCAAGCAGCCTTTTGGCGCGGGCCGTTGCGGTCCGGTTGCCCTCCGGCTTGATTGGCCGGAGGGCCTGCCGCCAATGGCCTGGGACAGAAAAGGGTGGCCCGCGCGAATTGCCCTTCGCCGGGCCATGGGCGGCCCGTACAGCTAAGATTCGAAACAGAACTGACCGCCGAGGAATACGTTAGCCGGGAGGAGTGGAGGAACGCAAGCTTTCCTCCCTGCCTGAAAGGCCGGGACGCGTGCGATTGCGGGCTGATGCGTCACGGGACCTACGGGCGGAAGACGCCGATCCCGATGCGCGTTGCCCGCTTCGACTGCCGTGACTGCCAGACCACGATCAGCCGTCTTCCGGATTTCGCCGCGGCCCGGCGGCGCGGTTCGCTGCAGGAGATCGAGGACGCCATGATGGTTCTCGCCACCGCCCCGAGCCGTTGGGCGGCGGCCCGGTGCCTGTTTCCCGACCGCGATGAGTTGGCGAACGCGATCCGCGATCTACTTGGCGCATTCATGGCGGTTTCGCTCTTCCTGGAGGCCGTCGTCACGCTGCGCCCCGACCTGTTCAGGGGAACTCCGGCGAACCTGGTGCCGATGCGCGCCGCGCTCGGCACCGAAACGCTGCTGGTTGACCTGCGCCAGGAGATGACGGCCCAGCTGCAGTTCCTGCCGCCACCGGTCGGATTCCAGCCTCCCGGGACGGGTGGGAAATCCCCGACCGGGCCTCCAACACTATTCGAACCCTGTTCCGGGGCCGCCGATCACGGCAGATGGGGCCGACCGGCGCATCGGAGCCCGGAATGACGGAGGGAATCACCATGAAAGACACGATCAACGACGGCCGGAAGGACGTCGCCCTGTTTCGCTTTGCCATGATCTCGGAGGCCCTGCACCTTCCGCCGGAGGAGGTGGCGCCGTACCTGAAGCGGCAAGCGCAACGGGAGGTGACGATCCCGGGGTCGGGCCGGCGCAAGGTTGCGGCAACGACGATGCGGAGCTGGATCCGCGCCTACCGCAAGTCGGGTTTCGACGGGCTGATGCCGAAGCGCCGCAAGGACCGCGGCCTGCTTCGGCACATGCCGGGCGATGTTGTCGAGACCCTGCTGGCGATCCGCCGGGAGAACATGGACCTCAGCGTCCGGCAGGTCATCGCGCGGGCGCGGGCCACGGACGCCGTCCCCGACGATGTCATCGTCGCCCCCTCGACGCTCCACCGGCTGTTCACCCGGGAGGGGTTGATGAAGCGCCGCGCGGACGCGCCGTCCGGGGACCTGCGCCGCTTCGCCACCGAGGCGGCCGGCCAGCTCTGGCAGTCGGACGTCATGCACGGCCCGAAGGTCAGGGACACGCGGGGGCGGAAGAGAAAGACCTACCTGATTGCCCTGCTCGACGACGCGACCCGGGTTGTCCCGTATGCGCATTTCGCCCTCGGCGAGACCGCGGCCGACTACCTGGTCGTGCTGAAGGAGGCGATCCTGCGGCGCGGATTGCCAGAGAGACTGTTCTGCGACAACGGTGCGAACTTCCGCTCCCGGCAATTGATGATGATCTGCGGCAGGATGGGCATCTCGCTGCTGCATGCACGGCCATACCATCCCGCGGGACGGGGAAAGATAGAACGCTGGTTCAGAACTGTTCGCGGGCAATTCCTCGCCCCGCTCGACCCGCAGGACATTCCCGACCTGGAGACCCTCAACCGACGGTTCCGCACCTGGGTCGAGGCTGAGTATCACATGACGCCTCATCGCGGCCTCGAAGGGCAACGCACCCCTCTCGACCAGTGGGCCCTCACCTGCGGCAGGGTCCGCCGGCCCGACCCCGGCGTCGATCTCGACGACATGTTCCTGTTCGAGGCGACCCGGCGGGTCTCCAGGGCCCGAACCGTCAGCCTCGACGCCCGCATCTACGAGGTCGAGGCGGGGATGAACGGCGCGAAGGTCACGCTCCGCTACGATCCATCCGCCCCGCCGGACCGCCCGATCAAGGTGGTGCACGAGGGCAAGCCGCGCGGCTTCGCGCGTCTGCTCGACCTGTACGCCAATGCCCGGATCAAGCGCCCCGCCGGACAACCGACCGTGACCTTCCGGGCGCTTGTCCGCAACAGAAAGAAGGAGGACTGACCATGTACCTGTCACACTTCGGGCTCAGGAATTATCCCTTCGAGAAGACGCTCAAGTCCGACGAACTTCTCGACACCGAGACACAGGCCGAGGCACGCGCCCGTATCGGCCATCTCATCGAGTTGCGCGGCATCGGCCTGCTCACCGGCGAATCCGGCGTCGGCAAGACCGCGCTCTGCCGACAGGTGCTCGACACCCTGCACGAGGGCCTCCACCAGGTTCGCTACGTCGCCTTCTCGACCGGGAATGTCCGCGACACCTACAACGCCATCGCAACCGCCTTCGGCCTGGCGGAGAGCCAGTCCCGCGCCGCGGTCTGCCGGGCGATCCGCGCGGAGATGAGCCGCCTCGTCGCCGAGGCCGGGAAGCTGCCGGTGCTGGTCTTCGACGAAGCGCACCATCTCGGCAACGATGTTCTCGCCGAGTTCAAGATGCTCACCAACTACCGGATGGATTCCAGCAACCGGCTCTGCCTGCTGCTGGTCGGCCTCACCGAGTTGCGCAACCGGCTCAGGATGGCGGTGCACGAACCGCTGGCCCAGAGAATCATCGTCAACTGCCACATCCCCGCGCTCCGCCACGAGGAGGTCGGCGCCTACATCGAACACCGCATGCGCCTGGCCGGCGCCGATGTGCCGGTCTTCGAGCCGGCGGCAATCGAGGCGGTGGCACTGGCAAGCAACCGCATCCCGCGGCAGATCAACCGCATCGCCCATCATGCGCTGATCGCCGCCGCCGCCGACAGGGCGCGCACCGTCACCGACAGTCACGTCAACCGGGCCGCCGACGAAGTCGTGCTGTGAGCAACCGCAGGGCGCGGGCCGACGCGGTCCGGGCAATCCCGCTGACAGCCGTCGCCGCCGGGCTCGGGTACCGGAAGGACCCCGCCGACAGGGCCCGCTGGAAACGCCCGGGATCCGTGATCAGCATCAACGGGACGAAATACTTCGACCATATCACGGGCCGCGGTGGCGGCGGTGCAATCGACCTGGTCATCCAGGCCGAGGGATGCAGCTTCCGTCAGGCTCTCCGGCACCTCGAAGGCTTCCCGTCCCGCAACCCATGCACCGGAGACGAAACCCCGATCCTCTCCGAAGACCGGGCATGGGCACGGGTGCGCCGCTACCTGTGCCGGAACCGGGGGCTCGATCCACGCCTGGTCGAACACTGCAGGCGCATCGGCATTCTCGGCACCGACAACCGCGCCAATGCCGTCTTCACCTGCCGTGACCGGGAGCGCAGGAAAACCGGCGCCGAGCTGGTCGGTACCCGCCCCGACCGGCCCTTCAGGGCCATGGCCACGGGAAGCCGCAAAGCCAACGGCGGCTTCTGGATCGCGCGACAGACAGAACCGAAAACCGCGCTCCTCGTCGAGGGAGCCATCGACGCCCTCTCGGCATGGACCCTCGACGAGGGAAAACGGATCGACATCATCATCTCCACTGCCGGAGCCACCGGCAGAATGCCGGAATGGATCAACAGGTTCCAGCTCGAGACCGTCTTCTGCGGATATGACGCCGACCAGGCCGGAGACCTGGCCGCCGCAATGCTCCAGGCGAAAACCCCCGCGGTCCGGCGCATGCGGCCAGACAGCGACGATTGGAATGAAATCCTCCAGAGGCAGAAAAACAAATCCGAACCCGACACCGAGCCGAAACAGTGAAGGTCGGGAAGGACTCCAGTCAGGTCAACGCAACGCGGGAAGAACCGTCCCAAACCGGATCAAATACCTCGGGAAATCCGAGCCAATCCAAATCGGAAAACAACACCTCCGCCTTCGCACGGACGAGGCCGGCATCGACCCCGACACCGCGGCCACGTAGCCAATGCATGTCCCAGATGTCCCGCCACCGCACGTAAGTCGGCAGCGTCACCGGGAAGGCGACCAGCTTGTCCGCGAGGATGCCTTCCCTGGTCTCCACCCTGAGCACGGTGTTCCCGTCCCCGTCGGGGATGACGTCGTAGTTCCGTGGCAGTGAACGCGCTTCGTTCGACCGCGACTGGACGTCGGCGATCTCCAGCTTGACCCGCTGCCAGGGCACGTCCGTGCGTTCCGGCTCCGTCTCCACCCTGATCCACCAGCGCCACACACGGATGCCTTCGTGCGCGCGTTCCCTCGGTTCGCTGACGCGGACACGCAACCCCTAACGGTCCGTCAGATACCTTTGCACCCCGGTTGCCAGTGTCGCCGTTTCTTCGGCCGGGAAACCCGTCCCCGCGCAGAAGTCCAGGTTCTCGCTCAGCCTCTGCCCGCCGTGGCAGAGCCGCAGGGCGGTGCCTCCGTGGAACACCAGGCCGGCCATCAGCCCGGATCGGGCCATCGCATGCAGGATGTCGTAGTGCAGGATCTCCTTTTCGACCACCCGCTCAAGGCCGCCGTACCCAGCGGCGGCCACAGCCCGACGCGCCAGGTCCCGGAAGTCCGTCCGCGTCATGCCGCCAGCCCCATTTCCTCCTCGATCGCGGCCAGTTCTTCCGTGTCCACGAGGTCCAGGTTGCGGCCAACGCGCCGGAGGTCCTCCAGCGCCAGGCGCGGATGGGCCATCCGCAGCGGACGGCCAACATCCGCGGTGCGGTCCAGGATCTCGCCGACAGACCGCCTGGTGTGGGTGAACGCGATGGTGCCGTATGGCGTGTTGAACCGGCCCTTCCTCCCGGTCGTCATCACCGTCACGCACGCGATCGTCTGCTGCGAGATGATGCTGTAGTCGCAGAGGGCTGTCTCCAGGCTCAGGTAGCTGGTGGCGCCCCGCCGCAATGTCACCGCGATCTCCTCGAGAACATGGGTTCTCGACCGGGCCAGGGGGTTCACGTATACACCCCGCGCCACGTGCTCGAGCACGCCCTGCCGGACAAGGCGGTTGAGCCCCATGGCGAAGGTCTTGCGGGACCGCTCCGGAAAGATCGCGCGCAGGTCCTCGACGGAGAACACCGCCCGTCCCCGGTTGTCCCACTCCACGAGGGTTTTCATCGCCGCGACGGTTTTCATGACAGCCCTATCCATGTCAGGATCTTTTTCCATATATATATAGATTAACTGTCCACCTCAAGTTTCTGCCCGGTTCGTCGCTGCCCTGGCTTCGATTTCCTGGATTCCAGACATTGTCTCAATTGACTCCACGTTGTTCCTGTTCCATTCGACCCCGGTTAAGAAGCGAATTGCAGTCGCTGTTCACTCATTGCAGATGCCCATCTCTCCCAAATATCGCCTGAGCCTATTCCATTTCCTTCCGGCCAGGCCTGTTCTCGATCAGAATAAGCAGAACATTCGGAATCCTGGTCATCTTCTTCTCTCACCAACCTTCTCCTGACTCTTCTTCGGCTTTCCCGCATTTGGATGAAGAACACGCACGATGCGCAATCGATCCTTTCCCGATGCCGCCGAGGATCGAACGTCGCAATGCTATCGATCATGGCTCGCGTGCTACCGTCAATGAAGGATTCTCAGCCTTACAAGAGGCACCGAAACGACGTACATTCACTGTTTTGGAAGGAGACGGTATCATGGCTCAGACCGACACAGTCCGAAGCGAGCGCATCAATCTGAGGCTCAGCGAAACGGCAAAGCGGCGCATTGAGCAGGCGGCCTCTGTCGAAGGCAAGACCGTCAGCGCTTTCATCGTGTCCAGCGCGCTGGAGAACGCGGAGAAGGCCGTTCGACGCCACGAGATCGTCGCACTCGCCCGCGAGGATGCGACGCGGTTCTTCGAGGCGCTCTCCGATCCGCCACCGCCGAACGAACACCTCCGTGCGGCCCTGGAGGAGCACGCTCGGCGCGTCGTCTCGCGTTGAACGAGCTTGATGCGCTCACTATCGAGCCGCTCGGAAAGCGCCACGACCGGAAGTTCTTTTCCTGCGGCCTTCCCGAGTTGGACCGCTATCTGGCACGCCAGGCCGGGCAGGACGTCCGGCGCCGGATCGCCCGGGTATTCGTCTGTACCGCCGGCGAAACCGACGCCGTCCTCGGCTTCTACACTCTGAGCGCCCTGTCGATCGACCTTGCTTCACTGCCTGAGCAACTCTCCCGGGAATTGCCGCGCCATCCGGTGCCCTGCGCCCTGATCGGCCGGCTGGCGGTCAATCGCTCGGCGCACCGGCGGGGCCTCGGAAGCATGCTTCTCTCAGATGCGGTCAAGCGGACCGTGATCGCCGGTGAAACCGTGGCCATGCATGCCCTGATCGTGGATGCCGCGAACGACGACGCGAAACGCTTCTGCGAGAGATTCGGCTTTGTGCCCCTCACTGACGATCCGATGCGCCTTTTCATTTCGCTCGGCCACGCCGCCCTTCAAGACCCGCAGGGATAGGCACAACGTAAGCGAGACCGCACGGCAGGCCTCTGTTCCTGCCGACAAAAGGCAAGATCGATCTGCCGCGCGTCGAGTTTCGAGGTGTCCAAAAATGGGTGTTGGCGCATTGCAAGCAAAGCGCTCACGATCTCATTTCAAGGATCGGAAGGCGGCATCGAGCCCGGAAATAACGGTATCGACATCTCCCTGTGACAGGCATAACGGGGGCACCATGCGCAGCACGGACCTGTACGGACCCGATTTCGAAAGGATGAGACCGTACTCACGGCAGGCCTCGAACACGGCGGCAGTGGTATCGGCATCGGGTTCCCTGGTCTTCCTGTCCTGCACGAGCTCAATTGCCAGCATCAGCCCGCGCCCCCGGACGTCACCGATGACCTGGTATCGTTGCTGAAGGTCCCGAAGTCCCGCGAGAAGGGAATTTCCGACCTTGCGCGCATTCTCCTGCAAGCGATCTTCCCTGAGTACCTCGAGAACCGCACGGCCGGCCGCACAGCTGGTCGGGTTGGCCCCGTAAGTATGGAACAGGAACTTGTCACCCATGGGCTCAGCCACATGTTTCTGCGCAATGACGGCCCCGATCGGAAAGCCGTTCCCCATCCCTTTGGCCATGACGACGATCTCCGGGATGACCCGGTCGGCCTCGAATCCCCACATGTTGTCACCGGTCCGGCCAAAGCCGGCCTGGACCTCGTCGGCGATCAGAACGCCTCCCTTCGCCCGTACCCGTTCGGCAGCGCCTGACAGGTATCCCGGCGGCATTTCGACGATCCCGCCGTATCCCTGGACCGGTTCCACGATCATCCCGGCAACGCGGCCGGTCGTTGCCGTGTCGATTGCCCGGTCGATATCGTCGAGGTAGGGCTTGACGCCAGGGCCGAAAACGCCGCGGTACTGGTTGGGGTCGGCAACGAACACCACGTTTCCGGGGAGTCCCGGCCCGTGGCGAAAACCCGAAATTCCCGTTACCGATTGCGCCCCGAGCGTCGGGCCGTGGTACCCCGATCTGAGCGCGATGATGTCGGCGACGCCGGCATGGCGCCTCGCCATGGTGAGCGCGAGATCGACCGCTTCCGCGCCGGAGCTGGTGAAATGAGCCACCCACTCGATTCCGCCGCCCCGGGGAAGGGTCAGGGAAATCTCCTCGGCGAGATGGGCGGGAACCGGATGATAGAACATCGTGGTCGAGTGAATGAGGTCCCGGGCCTGCTGCATCGCGGCGTCCACGACCCTTGGATGGGAATGACCGACCGAAATGCAGACGTTCATTCCGAGCAGGTCGATGTATTTCCTGCCCTCGTTGTCCCAGAGGTATTGCATCGAACCCCGGCGAAACACGATCGGTTCCCGGAACGGCACGAATTTCCGCTGCGTCGCGGCATAGTAGCGGTCTCGCCGCCGCGCCGTTCCCTCGAGGCTCCAGTCAGTCGTGGTCATGATGTCGAAACCTTACTGCGTTCGTATCCTGTTAGATCAACTCTCACCCGGGCGGGTGATCTCCCGGCTTCGTCGCGCGACATATTCGTCGAGACTTTCCCGGATTGCCTCATCCATGGGCGGCGGTTCGTATTCGCGGAGCAGGCGTCGAACGGCCTCCTGGGCGCGCGCGTGGTGCCACTTCTCCCCTTCGGCCGACCATTGTTCGAACGTGCCATTGTCGGACAGCTCGCTGCGCCAGAACGCCTGCTCGAAATTCTCGAGCGTATGGCGGCTTCCCAGGAAGTGCTCTCCCGGCCCGACTTCCTGGAAGGCATCGAGCGCCTGTGCGCGGGGGGAGATGTCCACGCCCTCGATGAATCTCGCCATCGCCCCGCAACGGTCGGCGTCCATCACGGTCTTCTCGTAGCCCATCGTGAGCAACCCTTCCAGGCAGCCGGTCGCGTGGATGATGAAATGGACCCCGGCGAGGACTGCTCCCATGAGCTGGGACTGGCTCTCGAATCCTGCCTGGGCGTCCGGGACCTTGGAGGCGGTCAGCGCGCCGACCGAATGAAACGGCAGGCCCAGGCGGTCGGCCAGGATTCGCGCGCACATCTGAAACTGGATCCCCTCTGGAGACCCGAACGTCGGGGAGCCCGTCTGGAGCGAGAGCGGCGAAAAGAACGTCCCGAACACGCTCGGGGCACCTGGACGTATCAGTTGAATGAGGGAAACCGACGCCATCACTTCCGCAAGCACCTGCGCAAGGGTTGCGGCGACGGTGACCGGCGACATCGCGCCGCCGAGAACGAACGGTGACACGACCGTGCATTGCCCGGCACGGGCGTACTCCTTGAGCGCGAGGAGCATCGTCCGGTCGAGGACAAGCGGCGCATTGGTGTTGACGACCGAGTAGAGAACGCAGTTCCGGTCGACGAACTCCGCGCCCATCGCGAGCCGGCACATCTCGATACTGTCGCGCGCGCGCTCCGCGGAGGTGACGGCTCCCATGAACGGCTTGTCATTCAAGGCCAAGTGCGCGTGCGTCATGTGCAGGTGACGGACAGGAACAGGCAGATCGACCGGTTCGCAGACGACGCCGCCGGAGTGGTGAAGACTCCGGATCTGGTGGTGCATTCGGGTGAGGTCGCGGAAATCTTCAATCGTTGCGTAGCGGCGGCCGCGTTCGAGATCGTGGACGAACGGCGGTCCGAAACTCGGGCAGAATACCATTGCATCACCGCCAACGCGAATGGCGCGTTCGGGATTGCGGGCGTGCTGGACAAAGGACCCGGGCGCCGAGCGAATCCTGTCGCGGCACCAGCCGGGGTCGAACCGGACGCGTTCGCCATCGACGCGGGCACCCGCTGTCCGGAAGATTTCCAGGGTCTCGGGATCTCCCCGAAACTCCATGCCGATTTCATCCAGGATTCGATCGGCATTGTCTTCGATGACCACGGCCGCTTCCGGGTCGAGAAGATTGGTCACCGGGATCTTGCGAACGAGATAAGGCGCCGCCCTGGCCGAAGCGGCCGTCCTCGTTTCGATTCTCCGGCGACGTCCTGACCGGCGCCTGGTCATGTCAGCGCCTCGGCGATCAACCGGTCGTAAAACGGCCTGTGATGATGATAGTAATCGAGAAAATCTCCGCCTAGGCATTCGAGTTCGCTAAGGTATTCCCGGTCATGTTCGGGCGGCAGGATCTGCCGGCTTGCGAGAACCGCCTCGTGCCAGCCCGCGACGTGTTCCCATGACCCGGGCATCTTCCCGGACCAGGACAAGGCGTGCGGGGTGTCCGGCAGGCCGAGGGCGCTCCAGTATTCCGACATGATTTCCGCCGGCCGCCTCTGGACGTGATCGGCGCTCAGGACGAGAGGACCGTGCCCGTCGTCCCGCACCTTGCAATAGAGCGTCCAACTGGCTTCGAGACCTGCTTCGTCGCGGCGAAACAGGGGATCGAGCCTGGCATAGGACAATATGGCCGCGGCCGGATCCCGGACGAGAAAGGTGTGGGTGATGTCGGACAGGAACTCCGGGTCGGCGAGGAGGTTTTCGAGCGCGTAATATGTCATGTCCTTGAAGAATACCGGCCCGATTGTCGCCTGGTCGCGAATGAACTGGCGGACGTCCACATAGGTTTGCGGGTGATCCGCGTTCGGTTCGAAATGCGGCAGGGAACGCCCCCTGTCGCCGAGATAGTATGTGTAGATGAACGGCTCGTGAACGATCCTGAGATCGCCACGCTCACGCATGACTCTCTCGATGGCGGTAGACATGGACCGCGGATGGCACCAGAGGGCGTAGATCGGATGCATGGAAAATCCTTCCGGCCGCTTGATTGCCGCGGAGGTCAATATGAACCAGAACGCCGGAATCTCGCAACGTTATCCCGCACCCGCCTCCTTTCGACGCATTCGTCCATATCTTGCCTTGCCACCCATGCCTTCGGCACGACGCGGATCAAGATGACGGGTACTGTTTTCCATGGCCGGGACATGTTGACGACATGTCCGGTTTCCCTGCTGCTCCACGCATCGAGAACCTCCTGGCCATGCACGCCGCAATCCGAAATTGAGTTTCCATGAAAGCCACGGACGGATAAGCGACGGGTTTCGACCACGTACTCTTGGCCTCGATTTACGTCCAGTCTTTCGTCGCGACACCGTTCGAACAAGCGAGGAAACCGCCATGGATCGCGCCAGAAGTGCGGCGGCACCTTGGCGGCATTCTGATCCTTGCCGCACTCCCTTTACACGCCCGCGAGACTCTGGATGCCGGATGCATGATCAATTCGTGCCAACTGTCCGACTCCGGGAGGCCGCTCCAGCAGTTGGCCAGAATTGATGACCTTCAATTGCGTCGCGCCATGTCATCGCGGCTGATAGAAGGGCCAGCGCTTTTGCCGAGCTTGATCAAAAGATCTTCGACCCATGGAATGGATTTGAATATAAATCCGATCATTGTGAACGGTTCTCGACGGCATTTTTGTGTAATGAATTTCGATGAGACTTGAATGAATCTGGCTCTTTTCGACTGTCGTGAACGTATTTCGACCGATGGAACAGAATCTCGACACGCCCCCGCGTTCCAGGATCGCATTGTACCGCAGGAGACAAGGCTGGCCGGTTGGGCCGCGCTGGTTCATGGCCTTGGGATCGCGGCCCCGGTCCGGGCAGCGAGCGCCGTTGCCAGCGGTTTCATCAAGGGAAGCCGACGCGACGCAGCGGGATGGAACGTTTTCGACAAACGGTACTGGCCGGGCCGCCATGTCACGGATCATATCAGATTCGCCCTTCGCCATGAGTGGTTCAACCCGCTCGTGCTCAAGCGCGTGTTCGAAGCTGCGGACCAGGAGACGATCTCGGCCTTCGTGCGCGATGCGCCGAGCGGTGCGGTCAACCGCCGGGCCTGGTTTTTCCATAAGAGCATGACTGGCCGGCAAGGCTGCAGAAACCGTAGGTCGAACCAGCGGACACCTGGTCTCCCGGGCCGCGAGCTTTCTATTGCTTGCAGATAGCCGTGCCAGCTTTGCGATCGAAGGCGAGCGACCGCCGCGCAGCCGGCTTGAACGCTGGGGCCGTGCAGTCCTTCTTGCCGGAAAGACTCGACTGACACTTAATGAGCTCAACCGCCTGCACGGAGTCTTGATCGAGGATACCCGCTTTATTCGGGCCGGTTTGCGCCCTGAAGGGGTGTTGCTCGGTGACCGCGATTACAACAACGATCCCATGCCGGAATTCATCGGCGCTGCCGGAAGACCTGCCTGCCTTGCTGGATGGCCTGCTCGCGGCCAACAGACGGATGACCATGAGCGCGTTCGATCCGGTGCCTCAGGCAACTGCCACGGCGTTCGGTTTTGTCTATATCCACCCCTACCAAGACGGAAATGGCCGCCTGCACCGCTGCCTGATCCATCATGTGTTGGCGGAACGGGAATTTACGCCGCCGGGCATGGTCTTACCCGTCTCCGCGGAGATGCTGGACCGGATCGTTGAGTACCAACGCACACTGCAAGGTCATTCCGGACCGCTGATGCGTTTCATCAACTGGCGGCCGACGGCCGAACGGAACGTCGAGGTCCTGAATGATACAGCCGATTTGTACCGGTATTTCGATTTCACGGCTGAAGCCGAGTTTCTGTATGCCTGTGTCGCCTGCACCGTCGAACACGACCTGCCGAACGAGATCGATTACTTGCGCCGCCACGACGAAGCGCAAGGGCGCATCATGGAGACGGTGGTGATGCCCGATCGGTTGGCGCAGGACCTGATCATGTTCATCCGGCAGAACGATGGCAAATTGCCGAAAGGGCGCCGCAAAAAGGAGTTCGCGGCTCTGACCGATGAAGAAGTGGCACAAATCGAGGCCATTTGCGAAGAGGTCTTCGGCGATGGCAATGGCTGACGCGGGCGAGCCCGAAACCAGGTACCTGCCCGGACCGATGATCGGAAGAAAACGTGTTTGAACCGCTGGGAATGCAGAACGGCAGCGCCGGTCTCCATCAGAAATATCTGCCCGGTTTCAGCAACTTGACGTGCGCAGGCGGTCGGTCGGGACGATCGGGGGGTGGGTCTGGCGGTTATCCTTTCACGTCATGTGCATCCGGGAATGTCGTGTTCAGGGATCCCATCCATCTGTGGGCGTGATCCGGAAATATGACCGGGATCGATCCCGTAGAACTCCCGGCGGCCGAATTGATCCTTGAGTACGAAAAAACGGTCGACGTTTTGTGTGTGGTGCCATGGCAGGAGCCGGGGCTCCTTAGCCCTACCGAGTCATGATAAATGGTGGATGACCACAGGTCATCTGCTTTCCCGCAAGGCATGTCTCTTGCCAGCCTCGAAGCCGGTTTCATAACCGGTTTCACTGCCGATTTCGTGGCCGATCACGGCGCTGGTCAGGCGGTTGTAGCCGGTCCACATGATCTGGTTGCCGGGGTCCGGGTCATGCTTGCGGTCGCGATATCCGCCGAGATGCGCCACCACGGCGACCGCGTCGCCGAGCCGCTGCGGTGTGGCCATGGCATGTTTTCGTGCATAGTCACCGAGGAAGTTCAGTTCCGCATCGGTGAACATCAGGTCGGGATCACAGTCCGGCACCTGGCGTCCGAGCAGGGTCATCAGCATGATGCGCCATGCGATCACCGCATTGATGGCGATGGCCCGTTGCAGCCGGTCTGCGGTGCGGAACAGCAGGTGTTCCACCCGGCAACCGGATTTCAGGACGCGAAAATAATCTTCGATCCGCCACCTCTGGAGGTAGTAGCCCACGATCTCCGCCGCTTCCTTGGCCGAGCCGACCTTGAGCGTGCTCAACAGGTACCACTGCACCGGGGCCTCGTCCTCCGGCGGGTCGGTCTCAACGATGTGCACCCCCGACACCGTGACCGGTTCACCGCCGGGGATCGTTGCCGGCAGGACCACGCGACGGAACCGCAGTTCACACTGCGCCAGACGCTTCCGGCGCATCGGGCGCGCCTTCTTCTTGCTGGACTTGGGACGTGCCGTCAGTCCCGCAATCTCGACCGCGATACGGCCGTCGGCCGCGCCCCCGCCCAAGGTCTCGAACAGCTTCGGACGCGCCTTCCCCAGCACACGGTCATGCTTCGCCCGGACCAGCAATCCGACACGCGGGTTCCTGCGCTGGGCATCGAACAGTTCGTAGAAGTCCGCCTCCCGGTCACAGACGCTGAGCACCCGCGTCTTGCCCCCGACCTCCCGCACCGCAGCACCGATGTCGGCGAAGGCGTCAAGCCAGCGTTCGCTCTTCTTCCGCTTCTCGGCTTCCGGCGTGCGCTTCACCGCCGCGTCGAACCCCAGGCGCAGCACGCCGAGAGGAAGGCCGGTGTCACTCACCGCCAGTGTCGCGTGCAGGTGCAGGCCCAGGGTCTTCGCGCTGGTCTGGTTCCGTCCGATCACCTCGAGACCGTCACAGCCCGGCCGGGTGGCGAAGTTCAGGTCGGTGCCGTCCTGGATGGCCAGAACCGTGCGCTGGCCACGGATGCGGCAGACGGTGCGCTCACGGTGCGGCGCCAGGATGTTCTCTACCGTGACCGCCGATTCCGCCGGCTTCTCGACCAGCCGGTAGAAGGCATTGATCGCCGTGCTGTCGCTGTCCGGGCTGGCATTGATCTTGTGGCCCGGATACGCCGCCAGAAGCCCGGCACTCTTCACAAGCCGCGCAGACAGTCGCCGATCACCCAAGGGAGCCCCTCCGAATTCATTCTCCGCCCAGTCCGAAGCCGACAGGCCTTCCCCCGGCTCGAGAGCCGGCCGGAGCTCCACATGCGGGACCCCGAGTTCCCGACGCCAGCGCCGGTCGAGCGGGAACATGAACACCGTCTTCACCGTCTTGGCGCGCCGCCTCTCGCGGTCCTGCCGGCCACGGCCCGCCGTCCGGCCCACGCAGAGGAAATTGGCCGCCCTCAGGCAGGTGCCATCATAGCCCTCATCGGCGAAACTCTCCACCAGCAGCGGGCGGAAACCGTAGCGGGCCGCGAAGTCCCGGGGCAGGCGCCGCAGGATGCGCCCCAGGACGTGACTGGCCAGGTGCGGACACCGGACCGAAGGCCGGATCAGGAAACGGTTCAGACACAGGATCCGGTCAAGTTGGCCGCTCCGCTGGCTGTGCGTCCATGCGATCCAGCGGTCGCGGGCCGCAACCTTGAGCGCCGCAGCCGAGAACCCCGCCGCCCCCAGCCAGCCATGGGCCGAGCCCACCAGATAGCGGAGCTGGCGCCCGGCAAAGGTGGTCATGCCATGGGGATGCTCATGGGCGATCAGCGTGTTCCACAGCGCCCGGTCATCGGACGTGACGACCTCGACAATCGCAAGACCCTCAACCCGGGACAGGGCCGTGGGAACGTCGACCGGATCCGGCACCGGAGCGTCGAGCAGGCGTGGAGTGATGTCGACGCCCCCCGACTTCGGAGCCGGCAGCATGATATCGGGATCGCGCCCGGCAAGGGTCGCAAGCGCATGCAGGCATCCTGACACCTGATGCCGACCGATCGCGTCGACGAAAGAGAATTCCTCACAGACACGGCGACCCAGGGCTCGCCGGCTGTCGAAATGTTCCTGCGCCAGGATCGCGACAATGCGCGCACGCGCCGCAGGGCCGCCAAGCGTGCGGCTGATCTGGGACTGGGCCATAATGGCGCTGGCCTACACCATCGAAACCGCGCCGTCCAGCACAATCTTTCATAACATGGTAGCCTTAGCCCAGCCATTGGACCGGTCAAAACCGGACAGATGCAAACCCCGGGCGATCCGTTCAGAAAGGGGGCAAAGGTGCCCGGGCCATGTGTGCGAGATGCCCATGCCGACCGGCATCGTCAATAGGCAGGAGCGACAGCAACACCCTCACGCCGAGACCGATCACATGCAATCGCGATGGCCAGTGCGTCCCTGCCGTCGTGTTCCGTTGCACTTGGCGGCCGTCCCTGAGTCACGGCCTGGTGGAATTCGTCGAGGGCGTGGAAAATTGAGGTGTCGTAACGTTCCAGAAAAAGGTGTTTGAGTGCTGCTCTGGCTTCCGTTGTTTCCTTCGACCAGCGAATCAGCGGGTCGACACGTTGGTTCGACGTCTGGACCATACCCCGGGTTCCGAACACCTCCAGACGTTGGTCAAATCCATAGGTACAGGCGCGAGAATTGTTGATGTGTGCAAGCGCGCCGGACGGCATCATCATCGTCGTCATCGCCAGATCGACGTCACCTTCGGCACCGATCCTTTCGTCAAACATGCAGCTGCCTGCCGAAAAGACCTTGTCCGGGCGTTCGCCGGCGATCCAGCAAAGCAGGTCGATGTCGTGAATCTGCGAATCGATAAAATAACCCCCCGAAGCACGAATATAATCGAGCGGAGGAGGGGAAGGCTCCCTGCTCGTGCTCATGAGGAAATTGACTTCCCCGACCTCTCCATTCGCAACTGCCCGTCGCAAGGCGTTGTTGTCGGGGTCGAATCGCCGGTTGAAGCCGAGCATGAAGGGAACGGGATGCGACTTGAGTATGGCGAGACACCCGTCGACACGGTCCAGATCCTGATCTAGCGGCTTTTCGCAATAGATCGGCTTTCCCGCCACCGCGGCCGCGACGATATATTCGACATGCGTATCGGTAGGTGTCGCGATCACGACAGCGTCCACCGAAGATGCACCGAGCACCTCTTGGAGATTGCTCGACGCCCGTCCTCCGTAGCTTGCCGCCGCCCGTTCGGCCGACGCGTGGTTGGGGTTGAAGACGAACTCCAGGCGGAGGCCGGGATGGGCGTTGATTTTCGGCCCGTACACATGCGACATCCGGCCGCTTCCCAGAAGTGCCAGTCCCAATGACGGGATTGCCGGACTAACCATGGATATCCTCCAGAACGAGTGCGGCACCTTTTTCACCGATCATGATCGATGCCGCCCCGCAGCTGCCCCGGTTTCCCTGGAGCGCGGAGCGCGGAGGGGAAACCGGGGCAGCAATATCCCCGACACCCTTCCAATTTCAGGGTTTCGTCCGCAAGGACGATTTGGGCCAATCGTTCGGGAGCAACCTAGGTTTTCCCGTGCCTTGAGCACCTGCTGTGGACCCGTGCCCCGATCGTTGGCGGCGATGGAGACCCGGTGGGAATTTCGCGCCTTGAGCGTCAGTACAGGAAACGGTTCGCATCGTGGTGGCCCGACAGAAAAAGGAGTGCAGTTCATACAGGGAGCAGAACACATGTCAGAAATCAAATTCCTCGTCGGCATTGATTGGGGGGCCTGCGATCACCAGGCAGCCATTGTCGACATCAACGGCACGCCTCTGGGGAACTGGAGCTTCAAGCATGGCGGCATCGGCCTGAGTGCGCTGGCCAACTGGATCCTGGCCCGGACTGTCGCCAAGGCTGATACCATCGGCGTAGCCATCGAGGTTCCGCACGGTCCCGTGGTCGAGGCGATGATGGAGCGCGGCTTCGCCGTCCATTCGTTCAATCCAAAACAACTCGACCGCTTCCGGGACCGCAATTCTCCCGCCGGTGCCAAGGACGATAGCCGCGACGCCCACACCCTGGCCGATGCCCTGCGCAAGGACAGCCGCTTCTTTCGAAGGCTCGCACCGGACGCGCCGGAACTCTCCGAAAAGGGAACGAAGGAGTTCCTTTTTGAAATCTTCCGTCACAATATCGGCAGCCACGAGTTCTGTTTCCCGAACCCATGCCGAGATTGACGCGATACTCGTGGAAAATAGTCGAGTCTGTCTGTAAGCGACGTCACAGTTCTTCCACACTTCCTCCCGACTTTCCGGGGAAGAAACTCCCAGGAAACTGAGCAGCATGTCGACGTACGATTTCGACGGTTGCAGGGAGAAACCAGACTTCTCCATTTCCGCCAAGGGGAAAGTGCGTGACCAATCTTCCCATGCAATGGATTGCGTATGTTCTTGGCGCCTGGCTTCAGCTTCGTCGAATCGCCTCTGCAGATTTAGCCACAAATGCGCTGGACGCCGAAAAACACGATCCAAGCTCAAGGCCGTACTGGCGGCGACAGATGCCGTCCCGTTGATAATCGCACCAATGGTCTTTGGGGCCAGGCCAGTGCGGCGCTTGAGATCGCGTTGCGACCATCCGTAATGGTCAAGATACTCGGGAATCACCTCTCCAGGCTGGGGTGCTGCCACAGGGTGGACGGAAATGCGGTCATTGCTATCCGAATGGGTGTCCTCAATCCCCATTTACTTCGGTTGCGGAACCTATCCCGGCGCAATCCGAGGAAGTTGGCCCACTGTTGGAAAATCACAAACACCTCGTGCAGGTTCTTGACCATACCCTGGAGCGGTTTGCAGCGTCGGGCTTGACGTGGCCGGAAGCAGCCGACATGGACGATCCGCCAGAAGGCAATTCAAATCGTGAGAGTGATGCCCCGCAGCCGACCCTCGACGATGACGTCTTCTAAAAACGACTTGTCCGTCGCGCCGTCGCGCGAGTGAACTGCAGTGAAATCGCTCTCGACAACACGATCGCCAAAGAAAAGGCAAACGTCGTCGGGATCGCACTGGTTTGACGTCCAGACGAGACCGTCGGCGTTCAGAATGTCACGATGGATGGATTTAGCCCTGAGGACGGTCTCACCGTAAAGAGCCGGACTCGACGTGATCAGTTCCTTCCGTGAAATGCCCCAAGCACCCAAGGTCACGTTGCGCAACTTGACGAGCCGCAAGTCGCGGTTGGTGCGGAGCACCGAATGCGTCCGTATGAACACCTCGTCTCGACGCACCGTCTTTGTCCTGGCGTGTGCAGGAACGTCGTGGAATATCGTCTCATGGATTGCCGCAGGGAGCGTGGCGCTCGCGTAGAGGGAGGGTACAGGCGATCCGCTGGCGTCGGCAAACGGGGCGAAGCGCGTCTGCCCACCCCTGCCCGGGTTGAACTCCGCCGCTCTGAAGGTCGAGCGATGGACGCGATGAAGGTCTCTACTTCCGGGCAGGACATGATATTGCGGGTTCGTGAGCGGCGGCGAAGGACCAGGGATCGCCATCGTCAGCCGACGACCGAATCGCACAAGCGGTCGGCTGCATTCAGGACACGGTCCTCGTCGCCAAGCGCTTCCTCGGGCGATTGTCCGTCGAGCCAGCCATTGCCTGACCGGAACCAGAATGCAATCTGCCACGGCGTCATGGCGGCGGGCAGGCGCTTCAGCACTTGCTTGATGACGGGCAATGGCTGGCCGTCAGCGAACTGGAAGCACGGATACAACTGAGCGCGGCCCTTGCGCACCGCAAATACCCTCTTCTCGCGTCTCCATCTGGAGGCAGGTTCGCTAGGATTGTTCAACAGCGAGCCGTGCATGAGCTTGTGGATATTGGCTGCCGTGAATGTCGGCACCTCGCTCAGGTACTCCGCGCGCAACCTGGCATTGTCCAGTTCGATCTCCCGATCAACGTCGGCTCGTTCCTCGCCCTGGAGATACAGGTCGACGAGCGCCTCAATGTTGCGTTCGGTCAATTCCATTCGGCGCTGCCCCACGATGCGTCCTGCCATGGTTGCGGTCGCGCGCATGACCGCTGCGTCCCGCCTGGAAGCGGCGCCGATCAAAACCCACATTTGCCATTGTCGTTGCTTGCCCCGCAGACTTTCGCGTGACTTGATTTTCTCTCGCAGCCGAGCGGAGAACTTTTCGACTTCGTCTGGTGTCAGTTCGACCGCGGGAGCGGTTTCCGGCAATTCGGTCATGATCATGTCTGGTTCATGAGTTTAAATATATTATGAACATATAGTGAAACTCACGCAAGGTCATTTCAGGTATCTGGATTCTCCGACCGGACCGGCCTCCGCCTGCATTTGGCATTTGCTGTTGATACCCTCGATGGCCTGATGGTTCCGGTGATCCGCGATTCCAACAAGATGAGCATTCCCGAGTTCTCGCTTGAACTCCTGGACGTGTCTGAACGCGCCCGGGCCCGCAGGGTTCGGCGGTGCATCAATGACGATTTCGTCCCTTGGCGGAATTGGCGGCGAAGCCTTTACCCCGATCATCAACCCTCCCGAGGTTGCGATCCTCGGAATCTGTCAGGCCGGGATTCGCCCGGTATGGGACGGCGCCGCGTTTTCGCCGAAAATGGTTGTTCCTCTGGACCTGAGCTATGATCACCACGTCTTTGACGGGGCGGACGCTGCGAGGTTCCTGAAACGGTATTGCAAGCTTGTCAGGAATCCCGACGACCTGCTCACCTGAACCATGCCGATAACGGCATGGTTTGGAAGAAAGGGACCTCAGGATGGCAAAGGTCAAGATGAAGGTCTCCGGGTGCTCCAGAACCCGCGTTCATGCCGAGTACCGGTTCCGAATCTCAAGCCGGCTGAAATCAATGACTGCCATGGGTTACAATCCACTCGTTGCCATCCAAATCGCGCTCGCAGGACGGGCCGCAGGGATGGTCAAGCAAACATGGGACCCCGATCTCAATCGTGAACGGGGGTGTGTATTTTTTTCAGTCATTTTGGTTTTTTGATCAGCAACAGGCACAAGCGCTTTTTCATCGGCGATGAATTGGCTATGGTGGAGTGGGGACAAGAACGCGGACGAACTGGCAAGGCGATTGGAGCAACGGAAACCGTCCTGACGGATTCCAACAGGGCCGAGTGCCATTTCTCGTGACTGCGCTCCGCCGCACCGCAGCGGCGTGACCAGATGAAAGTGAGAAGCCATCGATGCTCACGATCACCGAGGAAATTCATCTTCTGGTGCTCGATTACGACACGGGATGGCCGAACCCCGAATTGCCCCGTCACGCAATTGATACTGCTCTCGGCGGTGCTCTCCTGATGGATCTCGCCCTCAACGATCGCATCGATACCGACGTCGGAAAACTTTTTGTCGTGAATCAGGATCTGGTCGGGGAACCCGTTCTCGACTGGGCACTGGCGCAGATCAATGTGGAGGATGACACCCGGTCAACCGATCACTGGGTACGCGTGTTCGCGGCGGAACGCGATAACCTGGAGGCGCTGCTGACGGACATGTTGGTGGAGCGCGGTCTCGTCTTCCGTGGCGTGAATGAGCAGCTCTGGTTCATCGGGCTCGATGGCGATACTGACATAGACGGGGAGCCATTCAGGGAAGTCAAGAAACGCATTGCCAGCGTTGCGAACAGTGACGAAATTCCGGATCCGAGAGACATCATGATCATCAGCCTGGCGGATACCTGTGGCCTCTGCCATGGCCTGATCGGCGCGTCCGAACTTGCTCGTCTCACGCCAAAGATCACGCAGATCGCAAGGCTTGACCTGATCGGGCAGGCAGTGGCACGCGTGATGGATGAAGGCGGATCCTGAACCTCGTATCGGGTCGCCCGTAAATTCGATGCCCACCGTCGATGACTATGGCCGCTGCCGCACAAGGTCCATCCGGATCATGCGAACCGGCCGGTGTGCGCTGAACTACACATGTGTGCAGGAGATTCGCCTCTCGGGTGCTGCCTATGCGGTCCTACTGCTTTCCGCCTAGCCAGCCAGATCGCATCTTCGGAACCGCCGCCGCAATCACCATTTCAATTTCGCGACAGGGCCGCTGCCGCGCGGGGGTTGTGGCTCCACTGCAATTTCTGTTTCAGAGCATTGCCCTGGTAGGCGGCCAAAAGCCCCATGTGTTGAAGACGACCAACAACGATACCGGGAGATATTCCTATCTCACGCGAAAAGTCATGAACGTCATCACTAGAAAAACTTTGGCGTCGAACGAAATTCGAAAGAGCAACAGGTGGGATCAGTGTATCCGCGGCAAATTGATTGGCATCTGCTTCGTACTGTTCCATTTCCGGGTCAACAATACGATCGAAGAAATCATGCGCAGCATTATCGAGTACAAATGGACGCATTCGTTTGTGGAGCAACAAATGTCCCAACTCGTGAAAAAAAGAAAACCACATCTGGTCGTCTGTCTTGTATCGAAGTGTAAGGCCGATAAGTGCCTTTCGATTTGATAACCATCGCGCACAACCGCTAATTCCCGAATGGGGCAATTCTGGCACCCACGCGACAGCCACACCTGCTGTTGCGCATAGCGTTTGAACTCGTCCTACCGCCTCTTCCACTCGCACTCTCGTCAACCGCCGGAGCTCTCCGATAAGGGAACGAAGGAGTTCCTCGTTGTAATCTTCCGTCACAATATCGGCCGCCACGAGTTCTGTTTCCCGAACCCATGCCGAGATTGGCGCGATACTCTCAGAAAACTGTCGAGTCTGTCTGTAAGCGACGTCATAGTTCTTCCACACTTCCTCCCAACTTTCCGGGGAAGAAACCCCCAAGAAATAGAGCAGCATGTCGACGTCCGATTTCGCTGGCTGCAGAGAGAAACCAGACTTCTTCATTTCCGCCAAGGGGAAAGTGCGTGACCAATTTTCCCATGCGATGGATTGCGTATGAAATTGGCGCCTGGCTTCAGCTTCGTCAAATTGCCTCTGCAGGTTTAGCCACATATGCGCCGGCCGCCGAAAAACATGTTCCAAGCTCAAGGCTGTACTGGCAGTGACAGATGCCTTCCCGTTGAAAATTACACTAATAGTCTTTGGGGCCAAGCCAGTGCGGCGCGCCAGATCGCGTTGCGACCATCCGTAATAGTCAAGGTAATCGGCAATCACCTCTCCAGGGTGTGGTGCTGCCACAGGGTGGACGGAAATGCGGTCATTGCTATCCATGGGTGTCCTCAATCCCTATTATTTCAATTGCCGTAATAGAACACCATCGATCCTGCTCGTTGGAGCGATCTTGCGCGGGAGCTTTTTCGATCGGTCTGAACAACAGGCGGTATGGTTGCTTTAGATCGATCGAAAACGTGCCCGCCAAATCACCCTTCAGTTCATGACAACGCTCAGGTCCCGAGTTAGGCGGCCAGAACGCTGCCAGAGACTCTGCAGCTCGCAAGACTGCTAAGCGAGCTGTCAGTTTCCTGGACATTGGAGCTCCAAAGCGTTTTTTGCAGATGGCCTCGTTTTCGAGGGCTGCCTTGCGCTTGTTGTCCTTGGCAAAGATTTCCATACGTTTCCGGTCGGGTAATCTTTTCCAAGGGAATTTAGTTACCTTTTTGGTAACGTCTGGGCCGAAGAAAGTCAAACATGGATAGTGAGCGCCCTTTCGCGGCGTTTCAACCCGATCAAAAGGCTACAGTTGCATATTTTTCAGCGTCGCAATCCACGCATCCCGTCATCGACGGAGAAGAGGCAGAATGATGAATGTTGCGGCGTGGTCCGGGTCCCTGCTGGCGTGGGAAAACGAGTTGTCATCGCTGAAGGCGCGCCGCTGTCCGGTTTTCTGTCGGCGCGAGTTGCGGGAGACCGGCGGTGCCTTACTGGACGGCCTCCTGTCGGGGATTGCCTGCAAGATCGGCTGGATGATGTCGGGACAGGCGGCCCTTGCCGGTCCCTGCGGATCCAGGGTCTCCTCGACCGCAACCGCCGGGACGCGGACGCTCTGCGCGACGAATGCGATGGTCCCCAGCGTCCCGGAACTGCGCTTCCTGTTTGCAAAGCTCCTCTTCAGGCAGCCCGTGACCAAGTCATTCGTCATGCAGTGGACCCTCTGGCGTCGTAGGCACCGGGCCGGCACCTCACGGGCTCATTACAAACGACGCAAGAAATGCAACTTTAGTATAAGCAACGTGACGTTCCGTATTTTGTACTTCGCCTTCTTTGTAAGCGGAAAATTGCCCTTTCAAATTGCGCACGTCCGGTCTTGTGGATGCGGAAATCGGCAACGACCCCGCCTATCTTGCGAGTCGAGTAAACCGTCGAATCACGTAAACGCATATGCCCAACGTGTGGCAGTAAACCGTAAAGATCTCGCCGGAACTCGGGTTCCCGGGATTCCTGGCTCTTGACAAGCAATCCGGAGAAAGGAACCTCCCCTTCGATCTGCAGGGAATAATCCATGCCTTCGAAACGAACGAAACCGGTTGTTATTGTCGGCGGAGGAGCCATCGGCTTGAGCCTTGCATTTCATCTCGCCCGTCATGGCCAAAGTCCAACGGTTACTTTGCTCGAACGCAATCAACTGGCGTCCGGGACGAGTTGGCACGCGGCAGGAATCATTGGCCCGCTCAGAGCAACGCCGCTCATGACTCGAATGACAAAGGAAGCCCTTGAAGGGATCCCGAAACTCGAGCAACTGACCGGGTTGGCAACGGGGTTCCGGACGACCGGTGGTTACTGGATCGGACGACGACCCGAGCGAATGACGGAACTCCGGCGGATCGCCGCAATCGGTCGACTCCTTGGCCTCGAGCCGACGATCCTGTCGATGGATGATCTTGCCCTGCGCTTGCCGAGATTGAACATCTCCGGAATCGTCGGTGCGCTCGCTGTCGCCGAGGACGCGACGGTCAACCCTTATGACCTGTGCATGGCATACGCCCGTGCTGCACGCGGGAATGGCGTCGTGATCAGGGAACATGCTCCAGTCGAGCGGATCCTCGTTCGGGACGGATGCGTATCCGGCGTTCGTCTTGCGGACGGCGAAGAATTTCCTGCCGGCACGGTTGCGCTCTGTGCCGGAGCCTGGTCGGAGCAGTTGGCCGAAGCAGCAGGCGTGGCGATTCCGTTGCAGGCGGTCGAACACATGTACGTGGTCACGGAACCGGTGGCGAGACTACCTGTTCCGTTTCCCGTTGTCCGTGATCTTGACAGGCAGATCTATTTGAAGGGCGACGCCGGGCGGCTGGTTGTCGGCGGGTTCGAATGGAACGCCAAACCCTGGGACCCGTACGGGCCGGAAGGCGATCGCGAATTCCTCGAGCTGCCGGAAGACTGGGAACAGTTCTCACCGTTCATGGACGCGGCGCTGGATCTCGTTCCGGCCCTGCAGCGAACGGGCGTGCAGAGGTTCATGAACGGCCCGGAGAGTTTCACCTCCGATTCACGCCCACTGGTCGGCGAGGCACCGGAAATCGGCGGCCTGTACGTTGCGGCCGGGATGAATTCTGTCGGGATCATGTCGTCCTACGGGATCGGGCGCGCGCTTGCCGACTGGATCATCGACGGCTTCCCCGGCGAGGACTTGTGGGAAATCTGTATCGCGCGTGCCGATCCGAAAACGGCATCGCGACAGCACATGCGGGCGCGCATGGCAGAGGCGGTCGGCGATGTCATGGCGATGCACTGGCCCTACAAGCAGCCCCGCGCCGGCCGCAACCTCCGGACGTCCGCATTGCACCGTCATTGGGAGGAGCGGGGAGCGGTTTTCGGCGTGACCGGCGGATGGGAACGGGCTCTGTGGCATGCACGGTCCGCGGAAGAGCGTGAATTGCCCCCGTCGTATGGCAGCCAGCCCTGGTACCCGATCGCCGAGCGTGAAGCCCGCGCGATGGCGGACGGCGTCGCGCTGATCGATCTTTCTCCTTTTACAAAGATCGACGTGACGGGGCCGGACGCAAACACGTTTATCCACAGTGTCTGTGCGGGGCGGGTTGACCTGGAGCCTGGCGGGATTGCCTACACCCTGATGCTGAATGACAGGGGCGGAATCGAGGCTGACGCGACCGTGACGCGAACCGGGCCCTCGGCCTTTCGGATCGTGCTTGCGGCCGGATTGCGCTGGAAGGAGCTCGGGCGACTGGGACGCCACGCAAGAGGGATGCGTGTCAGCATCGACGACGCAACCGAATCCGAGGTGGTCATTGGGGTCGCGGGACCGCGATCGCGGGAAACGCTTTCGGAAATCTCGGACTCCGATTGGGGCACGTTCCCCTTCATGACGTCTCGCCAGGTCGAGATCGCCGGGAAATCCGTCCGTGCCAACCGGGTGAGTTATACGGGTGAACGCGGTTGGGAGGTCTTCGCCCGGATCGAGGACGCGACTTCGGTGTTCGATGCCCTGTCAGCAACGGGCGCAGGTCATCTCGGCTATTTCGCTCTCGATGGCTGCAGGATGGAAAAGGCATTCCGGCACTGGGGTCATGACATCGGGCCGGACCTGGCGCCCGACGAGGCAGGCCTGGGGTTTACGGTCAGACGGGGCGGAACCGATCGGCCATTCATCGGACAACAGGCCCTGGAGCGGCGGAAACCGGTCACGCGCCGACTGGTGCTGCTACACCTGGCAGGTGCGCCGCTGTCGCTGCATGACGAGCCGATCCTGGAGAATGGCCGCCCCGTCGGTCTGACGACATCCGGAGCTCGGGGTCCCCGTACCGGACTGTCGCTTGCATTCGGGTTGATCGACATCGAACCCGGTGAGCCGCTCACGTTAACCGGAACTTCAAACGGAACAAAACGGAATCAAACGTCCACAAGTCGTTGATTTAGAGTCGTTTTTTGGACCCCTGCGGATGCGGATTTGGGGATTGATGTTACATGTAAATTGACAGACTGCCCGATCTCGTGCCAATATAACCCGAACACACAAGATATCCGGGTTCCATGTCCTTCCATTACGAATCCATCCCAAACCGCCAGAGCAGGCCAACAATCCTCATCAGAAAGGCTTGGCGCGAGAACGGACGCCTCAAGAAGAAGACGCTCGCCAACCTCACTCAGCTCCCGCCCCACATCATCCAGGGGATCAAGGCCCTGTTCGAGGGCGGCGTCACCGTCGCCCGCCCCGAGGACATCTTCACCATCCGCCGGTCCCGGCCCCACGGCCACGTCGCCGCCGTCCTCGGCACCCTGCGCCGGATCGGCCTGGTCCGCATCCTCGGCCGCAAGGCAGAGCGCATGCGGGATCTCGCCGTCGCCGCCATCGTCGCGCGCATCGTCGATCCCGCCTCCAAGCTCGCCACCGCCCGGGCGCTGTCGCCCGAGACCGCATCCACCAGCCTCGGGGCCGTGCTCGGCCTCGGCCCCGTCACCGGCAACGAGATGCTGGCCATGCTCGACTGGCTGCTGAAGCGCCAGCCCTGGATCGAGAAGAGCCTCGCCAACCGCCACCTCGGGGGCGGCAACACTCTTGTCCTTTACGATGTTTCGTCCAGTTTCCTGGAAGGACGGTGCTGCCCACTGGCGGCCTTCGGCCACAACCGCGACGGCAAGACGGGCAAGCAGCAGATCACCTACGGGCTGCTCTGTGCCGCAAACGGCTGTCCGGTTGCGGTGGAGGTCTTTGCCGGCAACACCGGGGATCCCTCCACGGTGGCGTCCCAGGTGGATCGGGTGCGCACCCGCTTCGGCATCGACCATGTGGCGCTGGTGGGCGACCGGGGGATGATCACCACGGCCCGCATCCACGAGGATCTCGAGCCGGCGGATCTCGACTGGATCTCGGCCCTCAAGACCAGGGACATCCGCAAGCTCCTGCGTCCGGCGGGTGAGGACGAGCCGCCCCCGCTCATCCCCGAGGCCCTGGTTCCCGACGCGGTTGCGGAGGTCACCGGCCCGGACTTTCCCGGCGAGCGGCTGATGGTCTGCCTGAACCCGCGGTTGCGGGAGGAACGGGCCCGCAAGCGGGAGGACCTGCTGCTGGCGACGGAGGAGACGCTGGAGACGATTGCGGCGTCGGTGCGCGCGGGCCGGCTGAAGGGCCGGGAGGCCATCAACCGCCGGGTGGGACGGGATGCCAACCGCCGGAAGGTGGAGAAGCATTTCGAGATCACCGTCACCGACGGCGCCATCACCTGGAGCCGGCGTCAGGAACGGATTGCCGCCGAGGGCCGGCTTGACGGGGTCTACGTGATCCGCACCAGCCTTGATCCCGAAGCCATCGGGCCGGAGGCGGCGGTGGAGGCGTACAAGTCCCTCGCGCAAGTCGAACGGGCGTTTCGAATTCTCAAGGCATCCCGGCTGGAGATCCGGCCGGTCCACGTCTATTCCGGGGACCATGTCCGGGCGCATGTGTTCCTGTGCGTGCTGGCCTTCTACGTTGAATGGCATCTCCGCCGTCGCCTGGCGCCGCTCCTGTTCGAGGATGACGATCGTGAGGGCGCCCGGGCACAACGCACGTCACCGGTGGCGCCTGCAAGGGTCTCGGAGAGCGCCAAGGCCAAGGCCGACACCAAACTGACCTCCGACGGGCTGCCGGTTCACAGCCTGACGACGCTTCTCGCCGACCTGGCCACGCTCACGTTGAACGAGGCGACGGTTCCATCCAATCCCGACCACCATTTTCCGGTGTTTACGCAGCCGACGCCGTTGCAGAGCCGGGCCTTCAAACTTCTGGAGATCGAACCCGCCAAATTCCTCTCGTGACCAGGCCCGTCAGGGCTGTTACATGTCGAGTCCCGCCCGAAATCAGCTATCTCGCTGATGATAAGGGATTTTTCAAAAATTTCGCGATGAAGTTCCGGTTAACCTGTCAAAGAAAACTAGAGGTCGACATCGGGGGACTCCTCCACCATGCCGTTCCGTTGCTCCGGCCTCCCTACGATCCGGAAGGCGAAAGGATGCGCGCATGACCGACGCTCGTGTCGCGATCATCGGCGGCGGGATCATGGGGGTGTCGCTGCTGTATCACCTGACCCGTTCAGGTTGGGAAGACGTCGTCCTTGTCGAGAAACACGACCTGACCCATGGGTCCACCTGGCATGCCGCCGGACTGTGTACGCATTTTGCCCATCATCCGACGATCCAGGAGTTGCGGGCGTATTCGGTGCGCCTGTACCGGGACATCCTGCTGGAGCAGACGGGCCTTCCGACCGGGTTTCATCCGACCGGCGCGCTGAGACTGGCCCGCAACCAGGATCGCATGGACGAATTCGCCCATGTCGCCGGGCTTTCGGCCTACGCCGGTCATGGTCTTCGCCTGGTGACACCGGAAGAGATCGGGGTTCTGCACCCCCTGGCCCGGATCGACGGGCTGCTCGGCGGAATCCATGAACCCTTCGACGGGCATGTCGACCCTTCCCTTGCGACGCGCGCACTGGCGGAGGCGGCACGGAAGCAGGGTGGCGAAATCAGGTGCTGGACGCCCGTCACCGAAATCCGGAGAGAGGCCGGCTGCTGGATCCTCGAGACCGGCAGCGGCGCCATCCGGGCGCGGCAGGTCGTCAACGCCGCCGGTACCTGGGGGCACGATGTCGGACAGATGATGGGGCTGGACGTCCCCATCGTTCCGATCCTGCACCAGTATCTCGTCACTGACGCGATCGAGGTCCTGGCCGGGCGAAGGAGGTCCGAAACCGGCGAATTGCCGATCATCCGGGATCCGGATGAAAGCTGGTACGTCCGGCAGGAGCGCGACGGCCTGATCATCGGACCCTACGAGGCGGACGGAAGACCGTGGTCGGTCGACGGAGTCCCCGAGGACTTCGGCGCCGAACTGCTGCCGCCTGATCTCGATCGGGTCGCTCCGATCGTCGAGGCGGCAATGGCGAGAATCCCTGCACTGGAGACCGCAGGAATCCGGACGATCGTCAACGGGCCCATAACGTTTTCGCCGGACGCGAACCCCTTGATCGGTCCCGCCGGGAGGATTCCCGGCGCCTGGTTGCTGACCGGATCCTCGATGGGCGTGATGGAGGGCGGCGGGGCAGGCTGGTTTCTTGCGGAGTGGATGCACCGCGGAACGCCGCCGATGGATGCCCTTTCCGTCGATCCGCGCCGGTTCGGCTCGTGGGCAGATCGCGGCTTCCAGGTTGACAAGGCGATCGAGTGCTTCGGCGAACAATTCGGAATTCACTTTCCAAGGGAAGAACGTCCTGCCGGGCGGGGGAAACGCCTGTCGCCGATCCATGATGATCTCGTCGCCCGGGGCGCAATCATGGGCGCAGTGAACGGCTGGGAGCGCCCGAACTGGTTCGATGTAAAGGGAACGGGCGACTGCCCGCCGAGTTTTCGGCGGGCCGGCTGGTTCGACGCGGTCGCGGGTGAAGTCGATGCCGTAACCAGCGGTGTCGGGTACGCCGACCTCTCCGTCCTGTCGAAATTCGAAATCTCGGGTCCGGGAACCCGGGAAGCGCTCGACAATCTCGGGGCGCGTCGCGCTCCGGAACCGGGCCGCGTTGGCCTCATGCACGTGCTGAGCGACGAGCGCGGCGTTCAATCGGAATTCGCTGTCGCCATGATCGCGGATGACCGTGCTTGGCTGACGTCCGCGGCGGCGGCCGAACAGATCGACGAAGCAACCCTCGAAGAAGGATGCCGCAGACACGATGCCGCATTGAAGAACGTCACCGACTACTTTGGTGTTCTCGCGATCGCGGGGCCGCGGTCGCCGGAACTGATGCGGCGACTGGCGAATTCCGGGCAAGAATTTTCGACCGAGGCGTTTCCGTGGATGACATGGCGACGTGTTCTTCTCGCAGGAATCCCCGTGCTCGCGATGCGCCTGTCATATGCCGGCGAGACGGGCTGGGAGTTGCACGTGGCATCCCGGCAGATGCGCGAACTCTTTCATGCCGTGGAGATGACGGGAATTCCCCTCGGCCTGCGGCCTTTCGGGGCGTATGCGATCGACTCCATGCGTCTCGAGAAGGGTTACCCGGGTTGGGGCACGGAACTGACGACGGAACAAACGCTTGGCGAGGCCGGCCTCTCGCGTTTTACGCGCGCCAGCGGCGATGAATTGACTGGCGGACATGAGACGGTCCTGAACCTCCCGGGAGTCACTGGCCGGCAGCGCATGAAACTGGCGTTGCTGAAGGTCGAATGCGGCGGCGATGAGGTCGACCCGTTCTTCGGTCATCCTGTGCTGCTCGGTGAGCGCCCGGTCGGAATGGTGACCTCCGGCAGTTTCGGATTCCGGGTCGGTTTCCCGGTGGCATTTGCCTACCTCGAGGAGCGGGCGAACCCTGGTAAATTGGAGGTCGACATCCTGGGCGCCAGGTATCCCGCCCGAATTCTCGAGAAACCGCCGTTCGATCCGGAGAATGCCCGCCCCAGGAACGGAAACGAATACTTGAGCAAGGGCGACGAATGTCACACCCGGCAGGGACTGGCGGTCAAGGTGGACGGCGGCCGTCCCGCGATCGAGACGGAAACATGAACGAAACCTCGCAAAATAATGGACTCGATTTCACAGCCGGAGCGGCCGCAGCCAACAGGGCCTCGCATCCTGGTCCGGTCGCGGTAACTGCCGGGGCCGCGAAAAACCATCGGAGGGCTTGGCGATGACGAACCAGTCTCCCGAAGACATCGCTTGCCGGTTGATCGAATCCGCGACGACCGGTTCCCTCGGGGTGATCCATCCCGAAACGGGCCACCCCCATGTCAGCAGGGTTGCCGTCGGCGCGACGCCGGGCGGGGACGTCTATGTCCTGGTATCGGAGCTGTCGATGCACACGAAGGCGCTCCGGGCCGACCCGAAGTGTTCACTGCTGGTCGGCGAATTCGACGAATCCGGCGATCCTTTGGACAGCGCGCGGTTGACACTGACCGGGCGCGCCCGTTTCCTGGAAAGGGGCAGCAGGAAACATCTCGATTGCCGTTCGCATTTCCTTTCGGTATCGGGCGTGCCCCGGCCGTATGTTGATTTTGCCGATTTCCGTTTCGTAGTCGTCGAGATCGCGACGGCATTCCTGAACGCGGGATTCGGAAAGGCGTCAGCGATCGATCCGGGAAGGCTTGGCCCGGGTCGCAGGGAGAATCCCTGACGGGCAGGATTGAAACAATTTCAACAATACCGTGAGAGACGGTGTTTTGCCCTGGGACCGGCCCATTTAGTAGGAAAAGAGCTGAACACGGGACCAATCCACGCTCTCCGGAGCGGAGACGAAACTGAAAGAGAAGAACATGTCAGACCTGAAGTATTCCGATGTCACGCCACGAGAAGACTTCCTGAACCGGCGTCGAT
>CAXXXI010000001.1:0-14716 GCA_963662705.2 Paracoccaceae bacterium
CGTGGAGGTCGGTGGCACCGATGCCGACGCGGCCGCGCTGGTCGGACAGGCAGTACTGGCGACGATCAAACGGTCGTCCACCGCAAATGTCACCGGTGGGATCATGACCTCGGTTCGCGCGGTCATGTCTGAAGCGGGTGTTGAACCCGAAAACGTCGCTGCCGTGATGATCGGCACCACCCAGTTTGTAAATGCGGCGGTCGAACGGCGTGATCTTCGAAAGGTTGGAATCCTGCGCCTGTGTGGTCCCGCGACACGTTAATGTTGAGATTCCATGGAGGACGCACGACAGGATCTTGATCGACTACATTTGGCGTTGGCCGCACTCTCTTGCAAGACAATATGGGCGCGAAAGGGCTTAAAGTTTATCGCGCGTGATAATTTGCAATCTATTTTGTTGTCCCGAATTCAAATTTATCTCCAGAGCTAAATTTTGTTTGATCAGGTAGTAATTTCACGTATTTTATTCTATATGATAAAAGGGGAATATCATGACTTGGGGGCCAGACGTCGCGAAACTGGAGCATAGTCATCGGCAATCGAATACGAAAACGCCGAAAGGACCTCGGCCTGAGTCTCGAGGAACTGTCGATGCTTTCGGGCTCCACCGTACCTACACTCTCCATCATCGAACGCGGAAAGCGTGACGTCAAGCTCTCCACCCTGATCGCCTTGGCCGCCGCACTCCGGATCGAGCTGCCGATCCTTTTCGCAGGAGAGGATGGGTCAGAAAAGAATGCGGTGCCTTCCAGTACGTCGGAAGGTTACGATCTGGGCGACGATTGATGACAATTTTCGACAAGGTCGGTGTTTTCTACGAGCAATTCGTTGTCGGGCAGATTTCGGTCCACGCCACCGGTCGCCTGAGCTTTGCATACGACGCACGCTGGCTGGCTACCGATGGAAGCTTCCCGCTTTCGGTGACGCTCCCGCTTGTTGCGGACGACTTCGAAGACGAGGTCATCGCACCATGGTTGGCCAACCTGCTCCCCGAAGAACAGCACCTCCTTTTCATGTCGCGGGCGCTGGGCCTGTCTTCTTCAGATACCTTGGCGATCCTGAAAGAGGTTGGGGGTGATACGGCAGGGGCCGTTTCCTTCGGGGAACCGAGCGTCCGGGACCGGTGGGGTTACGAGGCGCTTCAGGATCATTACGGCTTCGGAACTGACGGCGAGGCCATGAGCCGCCACTTTGATGACCTGGGACAGCGTCCGTTCCTCGTGGGTGAAGACGGAGTGAGGCTTTCTCTCGCTGGAGGGCAGAAGAAGACGACCCTGTCAGTCCTTGGCGATGATGGACAACCAAAACTCGGAATTCCTGGTCCGACTGATAGGCTGGCCATTCCGAAAACCGGGGCACCGTCGACGGTCATCATCAAGCCGGACAACCCGAGGTTTCCGGGTATCGTCGAGAACGAGGCTTACTGCCATTCGCTCGCACGCCTGGTCGGCATACCGGTTGTCGATTGCGCTGTGATGGTTGCCGGTAATCGAAGAGCTCTTGCCGTTGCCCGATACGATCGTTGCCTGCGCAGTGACGGGTCAGTGAAACGGCTGCATCAGGAAGACCTCGCGCAGGCCAACGGGCTCTATCCCGGTCAGAAATATGAGCGGGGGACAAGGCCGGGCATTGACCTCGAAGGTCTCTTGCTGACGGGTAACCACCTTTCTTCCGTCAATGCACTGAAATTGCTCGACCAGGTCATTTTCAATATCCTGGTCGCCAACACCGACGCGCATGCGAAGAATTATTCCATGATTGTGAGTGCCGGACCAACCCTGGCACCATTGTATGACGTTTCGTCCGTGCTGCAGTGGAACCATGTGAACCAGTATCACGCCCAGAAAATCGCCGGGAAGAAACGCAAACCGGGTGATACTGCCAAGCGGCACTGGGATCGTATCGCCACTGACGCAGGACTCAATGCGCGTCAGGTTCGGCTCCGGGTCCAGGAATTGGTCGATGCGATGGTTGGGGCCAGGGGAGAGGCGACTCAAAGTGTCGCCGACCAGGCCGGGGTGTCAACGAAGATCGTCCAACACGTTGCGGAACTCGTTGAGGGCAACGCCCTCCGAATCGCAGGACGGCTTCGAAATATGAATTGACGGTGGACCTGCTCCCGAGACGACAAGCGGAAACTGGTCGTCTGCACATCGATCACGATGGTGACAGTGATTGTCACGTACCGGAGGAACGGGCGGACACAACAGGCTCGTCACGTCAAAGGCTTGCAGGACGCCATTCTGTCCCACGCTTGAATTTGCCAAAGACAAGGTTTCGGGGGAAGGATGACTCCCACGCCGTGGACGGGGATCTAAAGCGTTCTGCACTCTGGCTGCCCAAGGCCACCGATAAGTTAGATCGCCTTGGATTGTCGCTCGTAAACCTCTTTTGAATTCGGACATGCACTCGGCGGATCAAACGGGACCTTTGATCCGATGTCGGTCTCGCGGAAACAAGCTGACGAGGTCCGGATACGATTTCGTTCGCTATGTCGCTCGTAAGCCGCACTCACTTCTGGTCAGTGAAAACCGACCGGGTTCACATCCACGGCATCGCGCGGACACGAAGCAGACCACTCTTGCCGAAGTTTCCAGCAAATACACTATATCACCCCGTGTGGACGCATGAGTCCGTCCAGGTGGTCCGGGCGGCCTCCCTCGTCTGCATTGCCTGCTTGATCGACAAACCCCTGTGATAGCCACCGAGTTGTTCGGTTAGCCCGATGACTCGGTGGCAGGAGGTCAGCCAACTCGCGGGACTTTTCTGACTACGGTCCGACGGCACGTGCCGCGCGTGGATTTCCGATGTGGGTTGCGGTGCAGGAATAGGTTGTGACATGCCCGGATCCCCCTGAATCCTGCCGACAGGTTTGGCCGACGGGCCAGGACCCCGGACGATCCATTCTCCGGGCCATTCTCCGGTATGGTCGCTGAAGTTCACGTCGGGACCGGTCTGCGGTGCACGGTCCAGCCGAATACCCTCCGAGGCCACGTACTGGCGGCGCAGCGACAAGTGCCAGAAGAGCGTGCCGACCGGAAATCCGGTAAAAAGAACACATCGGCGCAGTTACCCTGGAGAACCGCAGGCGGTTCGGAAAGGGTCGCGAATGCGCTCGCGGCCAGCCGCTTGTAATCCCGGCTGACATAGCGGGAAGCCGTTCAGAGGTACGGTCGTGTACGCTCGTCGGCTTTGCCGCCCCAATTCCCGAAAGACCGAAAAAAGCGCATGCGAGTGTCGTGTTCGAAGCCGAATTCAGTATCGTACGAACGAACTCAACTTAATCAGGCCAGAACGCAATAATGGTTCATGATGGCAGTCTGCGACCCGGTTCTGCATCGGCGAGAAATGCTCGATCGACCTGCACCGCGCGGTTTCCTCCGCCGTGTGCCGGACGACGATCAGCAACAGAACAATCCGGATGCGGCCGGCTGCACAGCGTCCAGAGCGGACAGCGGACAACACAGAGGCGAAAATCTCACGCGATGTTCATCGATTCGCGCAATGTGTCCGCCAGCAACCGGAACTCCTCCGCCCTCAGCGACGTCTTGCGCCAGGCCAATCCGATCCGCCGCGACGCAGGTGTGGCAAGACGTGAGAGCGAAATATCCGTACCCAGGGCGATTTGAGCGTCGACCGCGAGCTGCGGAACCAGGGTGACTCCGATACCCGCTGCGACCATTTGCACCAGCGTGTGCAAACTGCTCGCCTCGAACTGCGTCCGCGCGCCCCGGTCGCCGATGCGGCAAACGTCGAGTGCGTGGCCGCGCAGGCAATGGCCTTCCTCGAGCAGCAGCAGGTGTTCCCCGGCAAGCGCCTTGAGCGGCACCACGCCGGCGTCGGCGAGCGGGTGAGTCCGGTCGCATGCGAACAGGAACTCGTCTTCAAGGATGTCCTCGACGGCAAGGTCGCCGGTCTCCCATGGCAGCGCGATCAGCACGGTGTCCAATTCCCCGTCTTCCAGGCGGACGAGCATCGGGGCCGTCTGCTCCTCTCTCAGGTATATGGTCAACTCCGGAAACTTCTCTCTCAGCGTCGGCAGGATGCGTGGCAGGAAAAACGGGCCGATCGTCGGGATGACGCCCAAGTGGATTTCCCCTGTCATCGGGGAGCGGCCAGCGCTGGCCACGTCCATGATCTTTTCGGCGTCGCGCAGCAACGCCTTCGCCTTTTCGGCGATCTCAACACCAACACGCGTAATCAACACGCGCCTGTTCGAACGCTCTGCAACCGAGGTGCCGAGTACCGACTCGAGATCGCGGATTCCTGCACTCAGCGTCGACTGTGTGACATTGCATCGCTTGGCCGCGCGCCCGAAGTGCCGTGTGTCGGCGAGCGCCGTAAGATACTCAAGTTGCTTCATTGTGGGCAGGCGTTTCATCTAATGGCTCCGGACGCGAATGTTCGTCAAATACGATTGTAATAACAAATAATAATCGTTGTACACGAAGAAACGAAACGCCTACGCTCGCCCTTGCAGCCGAACGGGCTGCTTCCGGAACGTGAGGCCTTCCGATGAACCAGCGGATCGATACGGAAAAGCGGGGTGAAAGGTACCATGCGGGTGCAGACTTCCCCAACTCCGCACGACGGGCGTCAACGGATCCAGCGCTCTGGATGCAGCCTGCGACAATCGGCCGGCGGTGCTCCCGACCAGCAAAGTCAGGTGCGGCTGCTGCTGTGCGTTTTCACGCTTCGAACGTTGTCACCCGATGCCGGAACCGGCATGCGCCCTGGCGCGATCGCCAGTGCCGCCTGGAGGCAACACATCACATGCAAAGGAGGACATCATGAACGAAGGGAGATGCCCTGTCACGCAGGGGACCCGGGAAAACGCCGCCGGTGCCGGTACGTCGAACCGGGACTGGTGGCCGAACGAGCTGAAGCTCAACGTTTTGCGTCAGCATTCTGCCCTGGCCAATCCGATGGGCGGGGACTTCGACTACGCGAAGGAATTCGAGAGCCTCGACCTCGATTCGGTCAAGAGGGACATTTTCGAACTGATGACCACGTCGCAGGACTGGTGGCCGGCCGACTACGGTCACTACGGACCGCTCTTCATCCGGATGGCGTGGCATAGTGCCGGCACCTACCGGACCGGTGACGGCCGCGGAGGCGCACGTACCGGCACGCAGCGCTTCGCGCCGCTCAACAGCTGGCCAGACAACGGCAACCTCGACAAGGCGCGCATGCTGCTCTGGCCCGTCAAGCGGAAGTATGGCCGGAAGATCTCCTGGGCCGACCTCATGATCCTGGCCGGCAACTGTGCGCTGGAATCGATGGGGTTCAAGACGTTCGGGTTCGCCGGCGGGCGCGAGGACGTCTGGGAACCCGAAGAGGACATCTACTGGGGCACCGAGGACATTTGGCTCGGGGATAAGCGCTATACCGGCGACCGGGAGCTTGAGATTCCTCTGGCTGCCGTCCAGATGGGCCTGATCTACGTTAATCCGGAAGGGCCGAACGGCAAACCCGACCCGGTCGCCTCGGGCCGCGATATCCGCGAGACTTTTGCCCGGATGGCGATGAACGACGAGGAAACCGTCGCGCTCACCGCTGGCGGCCACACCTTCGGCAAAGCTCATGGCGCCGGCGACCCTGCCCATGTCGGTCCCGAACCCGAGGGTGCCCCCATCGAGGCTCAGGGACTCGGCTGGCAGAACAGCTTCGGCAGCGGCAAGGGCAGCGATACGATCACGAGTGGCATCGAGGGCGCGTGGACGTCCACGCCGACAACTTGGGACAACAGCTATTTCGACACCCTGTTCGGCTACGAGTGGGAAGTGACGAAGAGCCCTGCCGGCGCCTGGCAGTGGGTGCCGAAAGACGGCGCGGGCGCGGACACCGTGCCGGATGCCCACGATCCGTCGCGGCGGCATGCACCGATGATGACCACGGCGGACATGGCCATGCGGATGGACCCGATTTACGAGCCGATCGCGCGGCGCTTCCACGAGAACCCGGACGCGTTTGCGGATGCCTTCGCGCGGGCGTGGTTCAAGCTGACCCACCGCGACATGGGTCCGCGCGTGCGCTATCTCGGCCCGGAAGTTCCCGAGGAGGAGCTGATCTGGCAGGACCCCATCCCGGCCGCACCGCACGAGTTGATCGACGAGCGGGATATCTCCGAACTGAAGGGCAGCATTCTTGCTTCCGGGCTTTCTGTCTCCGAACTGGTTTCGGCTGCCTGGGCTTCTGCTTCGACCTTCCGCGGCTCCGACCTTCGCGGCGGAGCGAACGGCGCGCGAATTCGACTCGCGCCGCAGAAGGACTGGGAGGTCAACCAGCCCGCCCGGTTGGCATCCGTCCTGGAAACCCTCGAGGGAATCCAGCGGGAATTTAACGGCTCGCTGGCCAATGGAAAGGGGGGTGTCGCTGGCCGACATCATCGTGCTGGGCGGGTGCGCGGCTGTCGAGCATGCTGCGAACAGCGCCGGGTATGACGTGACGGTCCCGTTCACCCCTGGTCGCTCGGATGCCTCGCAGGAGGAAACCGATGTCGAATCCTTCGCCGCGCTCGAACCCGAAGCGGACGGGTTCCGGAACTACCTCAATGGCGGGTACGTCGTGTCAGCGGAAGAACTCCTGGTCGACCGGGCCCAGCTGCTGGGACTGACGGCACCCGAGATGACGGTACTCGTCGGCGGAATGCGCGTCCTGGGCACGAACGTTGGACAGAACCGGGACGGCGTCTTTACCGAGCGGGCGGAAATGCTCACCAACGACTTCTTCGTCAACCTGCTCGACATGAGTACGACGTGGCAGGCAGCGTCCGAGTCGGAGGACGTGTTCGAGGGCCGCGATCGTGCGACGGACGAACTCAGGTGGACGGGCACCCGGGTCGACCTCATCTTCGGGTCGAACTCGCAGCTCCGGGCGATCGCGGAAGTGTATGGATCGGAGGACTCCGGTCAGCGGTTTGTGGACGACTTCGTGGCCCGCCTGGGACAAGGTGATGAACCTCGACCGTTTCGATCTGGCCTGAGCGAGGGGAAGCCCAAACCCGCGGCGTGAATCGCCGCAGGCCTTCCCCCGGACCTGGAAACGCCACGATTCCGAACAACGTGGGGCAGACCTCTGTGGTCTGCCCCTCTTCCAGTCCAGGCCTACGCATCCACCTTTGATGTTGCTGGTAGAGCCGTTCTCACCCATTGCCTCCTTTTGCGTGACTCATGGCCAGTGGACGATACCCGGCACACATTCGGGCGAGGGTTTGTGGACTCGAGCCACGTGACGTTCGCCCCCGGGGCGCCTCGAATCGATGGTTCCGCTGTCCCGGGGCGCGATCAGAATCGCCGTGGCCACGGTGTCAGGGGGGGCGCAACCCTCGTGGTCGGTGGAGGCCGCCAGAACCGGGATCTTCGCGTCGATGAACAGGACATCAGGCGGCAGACCGAGGCGGTCCCTCCCGAGCATGGTCACGACAAGGATCCGCCAGACGATGACACCGAAGATGGTGACCACCCGTTCGATGCGCCCGGCCGTGCATTTGGCAGCGTCCTCGACCTCCATGGCCTCTTGCCGGCGGGTAACCGCCTTCCATCCGCCGAGGCCCTGATGCTGCTCGACCATGTCCACGTCCGCAGCAGCATCGCGCGAGAGGCGGAACACTCCTTAAAAAAAATCCTGCGGATGTGCAGTGTCACCCCGCCTGGACATATGAGCGTTCGTCCGGGCTGTTCCGGGCTGCTTCCCTCGCCAGCATTGCCCGCTTGATCGACATACCCCAATGATAACCGCCGAGTTGGCCGGTTTGCCTGATGACCCGGTGACAGGGGATCAGCCCAGCTCACGGGATTTCTCCCGACCGCGGTCCCGACCGCGCGCGCTGCTCGAGGTGACCCGATGTGGTTCGCGACACAGGAATACGTCGTGACACGCCCGGATGGTATGTTCAGGAGCGCTTCCCAAACCTTGATCTGAAACGGTGCTCCGAGAAGGTGCAGGCCAACGTGCCCGGACCCATCGAGAATCCTGTCGACATGTTCGGCCAACGCGCCGGGATCCTTGATGATCCTTGCGTCGGGCCAGCGTCCGGCAAGGTCGTTGAAGACCGCGTCGGGACCGGTTTCGGCAGAAAAACCGACCCCGCAGATCCCGCGATCGGTGGCCATGACGAGCATGTCATCGAAAGGTGAATCGAACCAGCCGTAGCGAATGGTCAACCCCAATCCCGCGGTTCGCGAATTCGCCCGGACTCATGGCTTCCCATGTCAGGAAAAGATCGTGGAGTCGCCCGGATCCGGTCAGGCCCGAAGCAAGTGCCGTCTCGAGCACCGTATGCCGATTCAACAGCAGGGCCTTGGCGTTTCCGAGCGTCACGAACTGCTGGAATCTCTTTGGGCTGACCCCGGCCCAACGGCTGAAGACACGTTGGGAAATGCGCGGGAGACAGCCCTACCGCTTCTGCAACGTCATCAAGCCTTGGCTGTTCGTCAACCGTTTGGGCGATATGGTCGATGGCGCGGGCCATGAGCCGGTAGTGATACGAGTGTTCCGACATCAGTTCTGACTCCATGTTAATTCGTACTGTTCCTGATCGTACGCCTCATTGAGGGAAATGGCCAAATTCACGTCCCGTATCGACCCGAATCCTGCGCATTCGAACCCGATGTGAATCCGGAGTTCATTCGGGCTTGGAACCTGACCTTTCGCGTGTCAAACAGACCGAATGTCGCGTCAACTCGACTACCATGGAATGCACGAGGTTTTCACCCGGTTCCGGACGCATCGCACGGAGCCAAAGGGCGAACTTGAGCACGTGAATGCATTTACGCTGCTGGTCGCCGTTGTTCTGTCGGCACAGGCGACAGACGCTGGCGTCAACAAGGCCACCCGGTCACTGTTTCAGGTCGCCGATTCACCGGACAAGATGGTGCAACTCGGCGAAGGCGGTTTGATCGAATACATTCGAACCATCGGTTTGTATCAGCAGAAAGCAAAGAACGTCATCCGGCTCAGCCAGATCCTGATCAAGGAGTTCGGAGGTGAAGTTCCTTCTTCGCGGGCCGCGCTGGTCGGGCTCCCGGGTGTCGGACGAAAGACTGCGAATGTCGTTCTGAACATGTGGTTTTCCCACCCTGCGCAAGCGGTTGATACGCACATTTTCCGTTTCGGAAATCGCTCGGGTGTTGCGGTAGGCAAGGATGTGGCCGCGGTCGAAAGGGCGATCGAGGACCATGTTCCCGCCGAGTTTCAACAACATGCGCATCACTGGATGATCTTGCACGGTCGCTACGTGTGCAAGGCGCGCAAACCCGATTGCCCGGGTTGCGTGATCCTTGACCTGTGTCGTTTCCAGGACAAGACCGCGTGACCCGGCAAATCCAGGTTGTCGGAATCGGGAACGCGATGGTGGACATTCTTGCCCACTGCGAGGAGTCGTTCCTTGTCGAGCACGAAATCCGAAAAGGCGTGATGCAACTGATCGACGGGCATCGGGCTGCCGACATCCGGCGCGTCATGGTATCGCCAAGCGAAGTGTCGGGGGGGTCGGCGGCCAATACGATCGCGGGACTGGCGGACTTGGGATGTCGTACCGCCTATGTCGGCAAGGTCGTTGACGATCGTCTAGGGCATGTTTTTGCCGATGATATCAGGGGTCTCGGAGTGAAATACGAGACTCCGATGAAGCCGACCGGGCAGGGAACGGATACCGGATGCTGCATGGTGTTGGTCACTCCCGACGGTGAGCGATCCATGAATACCTATCTCGGCGCCTCCGAGACACTAAGTTCCCGCGACATCGACCGATCGCTGATGGAACGGGCGGGCTGGATTTATCTTGAGGGATACCGGTTCGATGGCCCTGACGGCCACGCCGCGTTTGCAAAAGCCATCGAGTACTGCAAGGCTGGAGGGGGATGCGTTTCGCTGACGCTTTCCGACCCTTACTGCGTTTCACGTCATCTTTCCTCCTTCAGAAGGATGGTCAGGGACGACGTGGATCTCCTGTTCTGCAACCAGCACGAATTGAAGGCTCTCTACGGATTCGACGATCTGGAACGGGCCGTCGAGAAGGCGAGGAAAGAGGTGGCGATCCTTGCCTGCACCCTGGGAAGCGAGGGCGCCGTTGTCGTTTCAGGGAGGCAATTGCGCCGGGTGTCGGCCCGGCCTGGTCCCGTTGTCGACGTCACCGGCGCCGGTGACCTGTTCGCCGCGGGATTTCTGTACGGTTTGACCGCAGGGTTCGAACCGGAGCTGTGCGCCCGCCTGGGGTGCCTGTCGGCTGGAGAGGTGATCAGGCATGTCGGGGCACGGCCAAGGACGGATCTCCGGGAACTTGTTCACCGCGAACTGAATTCGTGATTTGGGAATTGCATGAACCGCACCGACAAGACGCGCCTTCCGGAATCGTCATTCGGCGCGTTTTCACGGGCCCGGGAATCCCTGAATTTCCCGTTCCCGGGATTCCGAAATCCGGGGAAGGAGATATCGGGTCATGGGGACGAAGCGAACGGGATTTTAACTGAACCCGTCACGTGATTTCCAGAAACCAGGTGTCAGGAGTAAAACCAATGGCTTACGATTATGACAACGACAATATCTTCGCCAAGATCCTGCGCGGAGAGATTCCGAACCGGACTGTTCTCGATACCGGGCACGCGCTCGCATTCGAGGACATTTCTCCACGAGCGCCCGTCCATGTTCTGGTCATTCCGAAGGGTCCGTACGTCTGTTTCGACCACTTCCAGTCAGCCGCCACGAATGAAGAGATTGTCGGCTTTTTTGAAGCTGTTCGGGGTGTGTGCGAAAAACTGAATCTCTCGCCGGGCGAAGGCGGGAAGGGATATCGGATGATTGCAAACACCGGCAGGGACGGCGTACAGGAAGTTCCGCACTTTCACGTCCACATACTTGCTGGCCGCCCAATCGGCCCGATGGTCATGGCTGTTTGAACCACGCTGAGGAGGAACATCGCCCGAACACCCGAAATTTTTTTCTGGCGGGTTTTTTGAATGATCTTTCGGTTTGCTCCGGTCACGGGGTGCCGCGACAACTAAAATCATTTCTCATGCGGCGGTAGCCTGGTTCCCATGGTCATCACTTTGACTGATGCGCCCGCATATACGCGGTCAAAACTGCTGCCATCCGAGCGGTATAACCATTTGGATAATTGGCTTTGAAGAAAGCCACAACCTCCTCATCCACTCTTAGGCTGATGTTGGGCTTGGTGCGTGGTGGCTCCACCGTCGCGTTCGCCCAAAATCCCGCACCCAATTCCGGTATGTCATCTGTGTTTATGTCACCATCCGGGATCGCCGCGATCTCCTCCAGGGTTAAGGCTTTGTCGTACCGCTTCGTCATATCGTTCCTTCTCGGATTTTTTGGCGGGCCGCGCAGAGATGATCCTGCTCCTCGGCGCTCTGTGCGTGCAACAGCCAAGACTACGACACCGCCCGCAATGCCAAGGCCTGATGACCCGCTCTTCGCCGTAGTCATAGCGATCATCGACAACATCAAGGGTGAAGCACTCAAAGATGCGTTTTGCGTCGACAAGGCTCACACCATGCATGGCGATGTTGCTTTGGTTTTTTCTTCATCCCACTCAAATTCCATAAACCAGTGTAATGCATTGCCAGAGTAACCGTGGATTTTCATAAAAACCAGATTCCGACGGAACTCGAACATGCGGCAGGATCGGTACGTCACGGGTCTCGCTAACTGAATGGAGGAACCGACACCGTGAGACACGAACCCCCACGAAGTAGGGTTCGACAAGTCGGGCCGGCAATTGATGTGTGGTGCCCGCCGACAACGGCTCTGCAAAGGACCATGTCGACGGGAGTGAATGACACTCTTCTGTTAGGATGGGCGCGTGCTGCCAGCCAAGTTCGCTAGCGCCCCGGTTTCGAAATCGCGGCCCGCAGGTTGCCCCGGTCCCTTGCGACGAACGCAATGCTTCGAAGCACCTCCACCCCGTCTCAGAGGACGGTCCTCAGCTTTTCCTCGAAGAACTCCGCCGAAAGTCGCCCCGCCGCGAGGCGGACCGTGGTGGAATCGGGGTACGCGGTTCCGAATTATTTCAGGTGATCAATTGTTGGCGGCACGGGTTCAGGCGGGTTGCGGTTGGACGGTCTCATGCGTCTGGGCCGAGAGATAGGCGGCTTCCACAAGTGCAAACGTCTTCAGGTTATCAGCGCCTGAGGTCGCCGCTGGCCGGCCGGCACGAAAGGCTTCGAGGAAATGGGCATTGGCATTGAGGACCGCCTCCTGCGAGCCGTGCCAGGGCCGGCTGGTCCATGACAGGAGCGGCGAGCCAATGTGTTCGCTCCGCACCCGACCCTCCGATGTCACCGTCATGTTGTCCTCGTGGTCGAGAAGGATAGAGCCTTTCGATCCTTCGATCTCGACGATGGTGGCGGGGAAGGGGTCGGGGACGCGGTGCGCCTCGTACGTGGTTTCGACCACGGACACGGCTCCCGACTCATGCCGCAGCAGCATGGTCGCGGTATCGTCACCTGACACCCGCGGGTTCCGGCGCTGGGTTTCGCAGGTGATTCGCTCGACCTCGCCCAGAAAGAACCGCGCGAGGTCCAGGATGTGAATGCCGTTGTCGAGGATCACAAACCGCTCTTCCTTCAAGAGATAAGGCTGGCCGGTGTAGATGTCGTAGTCGGTCCGGAAGGACAGCCGTGCCCAACCCGGTGCGCCTATGGCGCCCGAGTCGAGAAGTGACTTGATTCGGAGCATGACGGTGCTGAAGCGAAAGTTCTCGTGCACTGCCAGCCAGGCATTGCAGTTGGCAGCGTGGCGGACGATCGCCGCTGCCTCCTCGCCATCCGGCGCCAGCGGTTTCTGGACGATTGCGGCGATTCCCCTGTCGGCTGCCCGTGCCGCAAGGGCGCGGTGGCTGCGCATCTGTGTCGGGATGTCGAGGAGATCGATATGCTCCCGTGAGAGCATGTCGTCGATGTCAGTGTACCAGCGTGCGCAGAAGGTCTCGCCTGCGGCCCGCGCCTTCCCGGCGTCAAGATCGCAGACGGCGGACAGTTTGGCGCCCGCCCGGGCAAGGTCCTTCCAGGCGTGGAGGTGGTTCTGGCCGTAGAATCCGCAGCCTACGACCGCGACAATCGTGTCCTGCTGTTCGTCCTGCATGCTGTCCCCCTTGTGTTCGGCAGTAATGAAACGACAATCCGATCATCAGATTAACATGCGAACATGCTGCCACAAGTGCCCTCTTGTGGCAGCCAGGACTATCCCACGTCGCGAAGTTGCGAATGAATGAGGCCGGGACTTTGGCCCGGTTTGATTCCGGCGTTTTCGGTTTGATTATTCGACCGGTGTTGACGGTTTGAATTCCCCTGGAAAGCGCGAACCGGTTGGGATTCCCGTTATCGCTGATGCAGCGACCCACGACGCGCTGTCTGCCCCGGACAAGGATGGCACCTGCCAATAAGGAGTTTTGCGACGGACTATCCGCCCAAATGCGTATAAGTTCAAAACGGATATCATGAATGTAATCGAGGGACACATGCACCGCTTACAAGAATTCGCGTCTGCGGCGGCGATATCGCTTGTCGCAGCCACTGCGGCAAGTGCCGCTCCTCCTGACCTCCGAACACCGCCACCTGTCATATTCCTGGCGGACAACCTGGACGAGGTTGATGGCCTCGGATGGTGCATCGATACAATTGGACGCGGGTTGTCCGACCGCCTGCATGCCCACTCGTGCAAGCCACGGGGCGGAGACGTGCAGTTTCGTTTTTCCGAGACCACTGGCCAAATCAGATCGGTCGCCTTCGAAGGAAAATGCATGGCATACCTGCATCCGGACGATCCGTCTGAACCGCTCGGTCTGGTTGATTGCGATGCGGCGGCCAGTGCACAAAGGTTCATCTACGATCCCGACTCCTTGACAGTCCGTCCGTCGCTTGACGATACAGAGTGTCTGAGCGTCGGAGTCGACAGCCGTTCTGCAGGTCCCTTCATGTCACGCGATCTCGGATTCTCCGGGTGTTCAGAAGCAGACATGCGGTTCCAGCAGTGGATTGTGAGGCCGTGATTCTGGCCCCTTCTCGGCGTTCGATGTTGTGAGGCACTGCCCCGTCTGGCGCGACATCGGTGCAACATGCTGGCCAAGGGACCGTTGCAGTATCGGATGACCGGGCCGCAGGCAGGACGGATCTGACCCTGAGAGTGGTTCGGAAACTCCAATTCTCGGGGAGGGGATTTAATGAATCGGAAGCTCGGGAACACGTGCTCGCAGGAAAGCGCAGTAAACAACACGCTTGAATTGTGAGGCAAAATGGATTCGAAGCGAGGACTCAGGGCCGTAGCAGCCTCGCTCAGGGTCATTTCGCTGCGCTCCTGCCGCTCGCCTTCCCGGTAGACCGGGATGCCGCGCATGTTGTGGAAACCGCGGACATTCGCCTCCCTCGAGCTGTTGCCCTTGCCGGTGCGCCGTCCCAGCCGGTTCAGCAGCGCCGCGATCGCCCAATCCGGCATCTGTCGCGCCAGTGCCGTGATCGGGGCTCCGGTCCCGGCATCGGTCACATAGCGATGCTGCCTGGACGCTCTCCAGGAAACGAACAGTTCCGTATGGCCGCCGCCGCGCCAATGCAGCAGCAGCCGGGCTCGCCGGTCCTCGACCCAGGCAATGACTTCCTCAACCGCGGCGCAGAGTCTGCGTTTGCGGGTTTTCACCGTGACACCTTCATGGTTCCATGCCCGCTCAAGATCGGCGCCGAGATGCAGACATGCTTCCCATTTCTAT